>VGIO01000089.1 GCA_016867855.1 Calditrichota bacterium | reverse complement strand
CCGCTTTTAAAGCGCAGGAAGGTATCGATATCACTTACACCTCCTACTTCATTCAAGCGGCTGCCAAAGCGCTTAAAGAGTTCCCTTTGATAAACGCCTCGGTCGATGGTTATAACATCATCATTCGCAAATCAATTAATGTTGGCTTCGCCGTTGAACTGCCCGGCGGAGGTTAAATTGTACCTGTGATTAAGGGTGTGGATGGACTCTCGTTAACCGGCATCGCTAAAGGACTAAACGAACTTGCTGAGAAAGCACGTGCAAATAGACTTGACCCGTCCGACATCAGCGGCGGGACATTCACTATCACCAACATCGGCGTCTTCGGCAACATTACCGGCGCCCATCATTTATCAGCCGCAGGTCGCTATCCTTGGCACCAGAGCCATCAAGAAGCGCCCGGTCGTCGTCGAAACTCCCGAAGGCGATGTCATCGCCAGCAAACCTATGATGCTCATCTCGCTCTCTTACGACCATCGCCTCATCGACGGCGCACTTGCCGGCCGGTTTATGGCGCGGCTCGAACAGATTTTTGAGAATTATGAAGGTTAAGACGGACAAAGTAGACTAGTGCCTCGTTGCAAAAGAAACTGGCTTTATATTATGGTCAGGTGGGCAGGAGGACAGGCGTCTCTGCCTGTCCACTTTACAGCCATATCTTCTGGGACAGGCAGGGACGCCTGTCCTCCTGTCCGCCATGCTGTAAGCCATTAATACAAGGATCACTAGTGAGGAAGTGGACATAGTGGACAAATTTCAGGGCAGTTGCAACATATGCAAATCGTGAAATTCTGGATAACTCTGTTTTCTGTGCTTCTAATGCATTTAAACGGCTTCGCACAGACTAATACGAAATCATTTAAACCAGATCCAACTGTTCCAATACCGGCGGGAATGCCGACGCGCGGCGGGCCATCTCCGGAAGAGACCGCTTTGCAACAGGAAATTTCACGCGCTTTAAGGCTGGCGCGTCAAGCTGAGTCTGACAACGATTGGCAGCGCGCAATCGAATTGTGGCAATTCGTCTGGGAGAAGCGCCCTGGCGATTATTCGGCTTACAACGGCCTTCGCCGCGCTTACATTCAACTGCGGCGCTATGACGATGCCCTGGCCTTCATCGATCGCGCTGAAAAGCAAAACCGTGCCAGCCGAAGCCCGCTCGAACCGAGTGTGATTGCCGCTGACCGCATTGAAATCCTCTTCACTGCTGGCCGAACCGACGAAGCGCAAACCGCCATCGACCGCGCTCTGGCTGAATTCAAGGGCAGTCCGAACATCGTCCGCGCCATCTCGAATGTTCTGTTCGGTCAGCGCCGTACCGACGAAGCGATGTCGCTGCTCAAGCGCGCCCGCAAAGAGTCCGGTAATCCCTTCCTCTTTGCCCAGGAAATGGCTTATCAAGCCGAAGTGCGGATGGACTGGGCAACTGCTGTTGCCGAATATATTAACTACATTCAAGAAGGTCCTGAAAGGCTGTCTTATGTTACCGGCGTGTTAGGCGATATCTGCGAAAATCCCGCCGCCGACTCCATTGTGCAGAACATCACAAATCAGCGATTGAAAGAAGCCGATAATAATTTTAAACCGGTTCTCAAGCGGCTGCAAGCCGGTTTGCACTTTCGCGCCCGACGTTATGCCCAAGCCTTGGCTTTGTATCAGGAATTAGATCAACTTGGCGGCGAGGAGGGCGGTGAATTGTTGCGGTTCGCCAAATTACTGGCTGAGGAAAAGGAGTGGAATTACGGCTTAGAGGCTTATAACAGTTTGCTGTTGAGGAATCCCTCGCAGGCGCTGCGATCGAAGATTCAAGTTGGCTGTGGCATCTGTCTCGAAGCGTTGAATCAACCGGACAGTGCATTGATGGTGTATCGCGCCGCACTAGCGCCGGGTATTATAGCGGAGACGGCTGTGGTCGCTTATCGCCGTATCGCCGATATCGAACTGCAACTTGATTACCCGCCGGCCGAGGCGCGCAAACATTATGAGGAAGTCTTGAAAATTATGCGCCGCAACCCGTCGCTGGCGTCGGATATGGAAGACGTGCAGGTTCAAATGGCTTTGACTTATGAACGGGAAGGCGATTTGACTACCGCTCAGGCTGAACTTGAGAAAATCGTCCGTATCGCCGGCAACCGCGTCGCGGCTGCGCCTAAAGCACGCTTGGAACTGGCAAAAGTGCATTTCAGAAAAGGCTTTCCGACCAAAGCCAGGTATGAAGCCGCCGCGTTGCTTTCCGCCGACCCGACATCCGAATACGCCAACGACGCTCTGTTGCTGATGATGCTGTTCGACCGACTGAAAGATGACAGCCTGACCTTGACGATCTTTGGCGAGGGCGATTATCTTTGCTTCTTGAAAAAATTCGACGATGCTGCCACAACTCTAAACAAATTAATATCGAATAAAACCACATCGCCGCTAACCGTTGAGGAAGCCTTATGGCGTTTGTCCGAGATAAATTCAACCAGCCAGAGATATGCCGACGCGCTGGCAAATTTGGACGATATCATCAGCCGACCGGAAAGTTCATTACGCACAGATGCTGCATTATTTGCAGCCGGAAAACTGTGTTTGGATAAATTAGACAATCCGCTGGCAGCGGCGCGCTATCTTGAACTTTTGCTTACGCGCTGCCCCGACAGCCCGTTAGTTGATGCAGCGCGCCGGCTCCTGCGCAGCAACTTAAATCCAGCGTCCTGATTTTTAGAAAACTTTTAATCTCAATATATAGGTAAGTGCCGGATTTAAAATCGACATCATCCGCGCATCGACTTTTAGACCGTTACCGCGATGGAATTTTTATCATCTATTCTGATACGGTCATAACTGCTAATCAGCCACTACTTGCAATACTCGAATTACCGGTCGATGAACCGCTTCGAACGAACGCTCTTTTCGAACGCCTGCTGAACACAGTCGATGCAGACCACAGTCGATTACTCGATGAAATGCTGCAGGGGCGCCTTAGCCGGTTAATTCAATGCGTTCTGGAACTGCCCAGCGGAAGTATGCGTAAGGTCGAAATCGAAATAGATTCTCGCATTGCAAACTCCGGTCGATTGATAATCGGGCGCATCAGCGAAGTCGGTGAAACATTCGAAATCCAGGACTCGACTAATGTCATCACGATGCTGAACGCGGCTTTCGATGGCATCGAAGATGCAATCTTTCTGCTCGACGACCGCGATATGGTCATCCAACGCGCTAACAATGCTGCTGAACGCATTTTTTGCGCTACGCCGGACCAGATGGTTGGCAGGTCGATTTTAAGCCTCATCGACGAGCCGGTCCGCCGCGCTGACCTGACCGCCTCGCTGCAAACTAAACTGCGCGCCTTAGGCACTATTCACTTCGATCTTTCAATGCGCCGGCTCTCCGGCGAACTCTTTCCCGCACTGCATGGCATCACAACCATCAAAGACCGGCAGGGCCATAAAATCGCCTTGATGTGGATAGTCAGCGATGTATCGCATCGCGTCACCCTGAACCGAGCCTTCGCCGAACTCGAAACGCGCTATCGATTGCTCTTCGACCGCTCCGCCGACCCTACTTTCATAATCGATGCCCAAACCCAGCAAATTATCGATGTCAATGAAGCCGCCTCGCGCCAATTAGGCTATACACGCAACGAACTCATCGGGATGACCATCGAGAAAATAACGCCGCGCGAACGCTGGGAAGGTATGCAGCGGGATTTCAGTATACTGACTTCCGGCGGCAGTAATGTCATTGAAGGTATAAATCTAACCAAAGAGGGCCGCCACATCCCAGTGCAGGTCTCTACTGTGGCAACTGAACTCAGCGGACGTCGCGTCTTCATCGCTGCTTCCCGCGATATAACCCATCAAAAACTCCTCGAACAACAGCGCCTCCATTCGCAAAAATTGGAAGTCGTGCGTCAAATGGCCGGCGGTCTGGCTCACGAACTCTCCCAACCTTTACAAGCCCTCGTTACCATCGCTGATATAATCGAAAATACCGATTCTGATTTTGAGGCGATAAAGACATTAATGACCAAAGTCGGGCCTTCGGTCGAGCGAATGGTAACTTTAATCGACCAGATGAAGCGCATCGTCAAACTTGAGACTAAACCTTATACCGGCGCCGTTGACATCGTCGATATTCAAGAATCGACCGATATTGAATAAAGGCGCAAACCGACAAAACGCCGACTCGGCTTTCGTCCAATCAAGAGTAAGTGTTTCACATAGTTGGTGAAGGGTGTTATTAACTGGGCAGAATATGTGTCCCATCCTCCCCGCTTGCGGGGGGAGTAAGGGGGGGTGTTATCAAATAGTTGTATTGAAACATTAGGTTATTGACTGTCGCGTGTCATGCTGAGCGCAGTGAAGCATCTCGTCTGGGTATAGGAGACGGGATTCTTCACTTCGTTCAGATTGACTCAATAGCGCTATAACCTAATGTGCCATTGCAAATAGTCATTACACCCTCCTTTCATCCCCCGCAAGCGGGGGGAGATGGGACGCTATATTCTGACCCCATTAATATATTTCTTTGGGTAGGTTCTAAGTGGCTTAGTTCGAGTCTTATGGCTGGTATAGGGATTGAGGATAGTTGAAAAGCCGGAAATCAAGCCAAAAAGCAAGGCGGACGCTATTTTCAGTCGATATTCATATCTGAATTCTCGAACGACTACGCGTCCGTCTTCCAATTAGAGAAATATTCAGCAGTTTAATTTAAAAATTCCGTTCCGGCGCCGAGTATAGTTCGCTGATAATATTCGTATATTTTCGATTACTCATCATTACGCCCTGAAATGTTTTAGGCTTGGCAGAACCGATAGGGCACAATATAATCGCGCCGGACTTACGGCGGGTGAGATTAGTGCCGTGTATCCGCTGGTCAAAAAGCACACCGATAAAATACAGATAAGGAAATATCCATTCCGAATAGTTAATTATAAATTCCTGACCTCGACCATTAAGCCACAATCCCGGCGCCTTCCGGCTTAATATAGTCTGTAACTCTATACAATTCAATGGATAACCCTTCAACATCGGCACTACATTCCATTGTGCATCGACCATCACCCATTTGTGCTGCTCGTTCAAATAGGCTTCCACGGCAACATGAACTGCTCCACTGGCGCGTTTTTCGACATCTTTGGGCATCAAATCAACAATTCGGGCGTATATCCCTAAACTATTCAAACATCCGGCGGTAACCGAGGCATATTCGAGACAACTGAAACGGGATCCAGCAGCGGCTTTGCGCAGGATGTTCAATGGATCGTTCTTTTCCGGCGGATTAGCAGCGCTATGCTCCCATTGCCGGTGAACCCAGCCGCAAATAATCTGCACCCGGTCTAAATCCGTCTTTGCCAAACTGACCAGACTATCCAACCGATACGCCTCCCTCAACCTGACCAGATACGGTTCGACAGGCTTATTCCAGATAAATTCGAATTTTTCTTTAGGTGGGCCAAAATCCCAGAGCAGTTCGACCCGTTCGATGGCGGAGACAGAATTGGAGAGAGTCAGTCCAAGAATGAACAGACCTGCGAGTGAAAGGCTATTTTTCATAGTCGGACCCCTGATGCTTGGCGCGATATTTGGCGGTTGCAGTGCGAAAGGATTATTCGTCCGAAACGCCGGCGGTCGACCGGCAATCTGCCGCCAAGATGGCGGCGACAGGCTGGAAACTAATTGCGTATTATATTCGCAGCCTTCGTCATTTTATACACAGTCTCAAGACGGCTTGCAAGCCCGAGTCTGTGTGTGTCAATTCAATCTTCAGCGGCGGGTGTGTAAAATAGTCGAACTGGGAATATAAATAAAGACCTAAAGCCGCCGCGCCCAATCCCCATTGAATTTGATAATAACGATTATATATGTCGTAATTGCGCTCTATTTCAGCCGGCGAGCGGGAAGCGATATATTCATCGCGTTTGGACTCGGTAATCGTCATCGCCCAAATCCAACTGCCGAGCAGCGCTGTTTCACCGGCTATCAGCCAAAGCCCCTGGCGCTGCCCTTCGCTTAAATGCCCCCAACCCGGATAGACCAAAGATTTCCAAGCCGCGCGATGATAGATATAACGGGGTTCGGTAATTTTAATCGTATCGATGCGAAGCGGTTCAGACTTGACCGGCGTCGCGGGGATAACTTTATCCGTCTTTTCATCGCGGTGCTGGATAAATTCATCGTAAATCGGTTTGTAAATCCGCCATGCCGGCGGAGGAACATCGGCTGAAGTATAAGATAAATCAGAATATAAACTCAGCGCTTGCCGAAAGGTTAATTCGGCGGCGGTTGCCCTCCCCCGCAGCGCTTCGACGCAGCCAAGCGTAAAATAGAGTTCAGCCTTAGAAGCCGATGTCAGCAATGGGTCGGCGCCGTATTCTTTCACCAGCCGCTCTACACCGGTGAAATCGCCCGATAGGTAGGCGTGTTTAGCCGCTTCGACCGGACCAGCATAGGACGGAGAAATTATCATCCCGAACGCTAAAATTATGAATAATATCATCTTAGAACAGTAAAGCGTCCGTTTAACCATCGTCCGTCGTTTAAAGTTAGAATATAATAAAAATTCCCATTGATTAAAAGCCCGGAAGGCATATTCCATAATGAATTTTGACTATTTACCACTTCGTGCAGCAACACACGGCCATTAGCATCGAATATGGTAATTTGCGAGGCTGTGCCGGGCAATAGAAAAGCCGCTTTGCCGACAACCGGATTTGGATAGAGAACTACCTTCGTATCTGTAGGTAACTTATCCGATGGGGGATTGTCCCAGACCGCATCAGTTTGGACGAGAACCTCAACTTCAGCGGTGGCTTCGCCCATTTGCTGCATTGAAATTCCACCACCAACAGCGTAAAGCCTGCTGTCTAATCTCACCAGCGGAAAACTCGTGCGCGCCTGCCGCATTGCCGGCAGGTTCGACCATTGCAGCGTGCGGGTGTTCATATAGCGAACTGTATTCGAAATTCCAACCCGCAGCGTCGTTCCGCCGGCGATGACGAGGGTCGAATCGTTCAAGAAAACCGCGCCCATTTCACCGCACGGCTCAGGCATCCGCGCCCGCTCAAGCAGCCTCCAGCGGCCCTCGTCGAATATCTCGATGCGGTCCAGCGGTCCGAAATACATTCCCCCGACAATCCAGACAATGCCATTATTGACCACTCCGGCGCCTGAGGAGGGTTGATTCAAAGGCGGCGTTTCCGTCCAGCGATTCTCACGAGCATCCCATAAAAGACCGTTTCGTGGATATTCCATTCGTTGCGCCAAGCCGCCCGCCAACATCACATAACGTCCAAAATTCACCGCGCCCATTGCGCGTCGCGGCACCGGCATCTCGCCAATGATGATATATTCATTCTTGCTCGGCTCATACCGCATAATTTGATTGTTCATTCGCTCGTTGCATAAACCGCCGAAAATGTAGATGAATTCTCCGATGCTTACCGCCGAGGCTTGATACAGCGCAATGGGCAGCGGCTCGATGTCTTCCCAACGGTCATACTGGGGATAATAAACCTCGGCGCTGCGCAGATTTTCCTGACGCATATTCCGGCGGATACCGCCGAACACATATATCTTGTGCGAGAAGGCAGCAGCCGTATGCCCGCTGCGCTCTGCGCTCATCGATGCCAACGACCGCCATTCCCATTCAGCATAAACTGGATGGTTCGATGCCGCCGCGAATAAGATTCCAATAACAACCACAGTTCGCCAGAACGCAGAATTTCTATGTTTATCTTGCTTCATCTATTTCCCCTCATCTCAGGGTGCAACCTTCGTGCCTGAAACTAAATCCACTTTGAGCCGTAGTTGTTCACCTTTTTGTAATTCGATGGAATCCTGCCAAAAGCCGAGTTGCGGATGCATTAGACTTATATGATGAACGCCGGGTTTAAGGAAAAATGGTTCTTCACGCGGCAGAAGTCCGACCGAATCGCCGTCCACCGACAGGACGCCCCACGGCAGAGCGGTTAGAGAAAGTTCCGCGGCTTCAGCCCGTAAATCGATGAATACAGTGTCGGTTGCGTTCGGTTGGAGTTCGATAGTTCTTTCCACCGGAGGCAGCGTTGAATGAGTGAATTCTAATTCATAGCGTCCGGCCGGCAGCATCAGCGAACTTAGCGGCGTTAAACCGAGCAGGCTGTCGTTGAGCCTGACTTCCGCCCATGGCGCTGCTAAAATTGTCACCCAAGCGCTTTTCACTGCAATTTCATAATTCTTGTTTGGTATGGCAATATTAGCCGGTAAAATAATAGTATCCGATTTAGAGTTTGCTATGCTCGGAGCAATAGTGGAATTAGTATGGGAATCGATTGAATTCAATACCGGTTGATTCTCAACAGGTTTTTTAATAAACTGCACAATTAGAAATATCATTACAAGTGCAGCCGCTATGCCCAGAATGCCGGATAACACTTGTAGTTTTCCCTTTAGATAAGGAGGTTGTTTTTCAACACTGATTGGAATTTGAGGCTGCTGTTGGATGAGTTTGAGCGCTTCGAGAGCGCTGGGTGGTCTTTGGGCAGGAGTCCGTTGAACTAAGGCATCGACCAGCCGCGCCAGACCAGAGTCGATATTAGTGCGGGCGCTGAGCGTCGGTAAGGTTCTCTTACGCAAAAGGTCGATGCTTAGCAGCGGATCCGCCGTCCGATAAGGATTTGAACCGGTAATTGCTTCGTAGAGAACCATCCCCAGACTAAACAAATCACTCTGTGGCGAGGCTGGATAGCCGTCGAAGAATTCGGGCGCATAATAACCGGGCGAGCCGACGATATCGCTATGTTTGGTCAAACCTTTCGTATGTCCGAAACCCGCAAGCGAGAAATCGGCTAACTTAATCCTTCCATCCCGCGCTATTAGAATATTATCCGGTTTTATATCGCGATGAACAAGCCCAGCCTGATGAACCGCCGATAGTCCAGCCAGTGTCTCTTTAGCGACATTCAGAACATCCTTTTGCTGCATCGGTCCTTGGGCGATTGCATTGGCCAATGTAATTCCATCTATCCATTCAAGAGCCAGATAAAGCATATCGTCAGTTTTGCCGGAGTCGAAAATCCGCACAACATTAGGATGGTCCAGGCGCGCCGCGGCTTGTCCCTCGCGCCGGAACCGTTCGACTAATTCGGCGTCGCGTGTCAACTGCGGGTGAATGACCTTCAGCAGCACTTTGCGCTGCAATTCGCGCTGCACCGCCGGGTAGGCGGTCGCAATCTGCCCTATATGTATCGGCGACGCTATTTCAAAGCGGTCGTCTAAAGGCACTTAAAGTTGACCAAGTGGACAATAGGGTGAATAAGACACTATGGACATAATAGATTTTGGTTGTCGATTTGGTGTTCATTTCATTTTTCCGCATCATCGCTGCCATCATCGTCATTTGAATCGCCGCGCCATTTTGCCAGGCTTTTCTGCAAATAGCGGCGGCTCACGCCTAAGGCTCGCGCGGCTTCGCTGCGATTGCCACCGTGAAGGCTCAACACCTTTAGAATATGGACTTTAGTCGCATCTGCAAGGTTCAGACGGCGAAGATCTAATTGGGTGTCGGTAGTCGCTGCATCAGGCAGGTCGATGTCTTCAGGTTCGATCACTTCGCTTGCCGACAACACAGCGGCGCGCGCCAGCACATTTTCCAACTCCCTGACATTGCCCTGCCAGCGGCAGCGATTAAGTTTGAGCAGCGCGGCTTTGGACGGCCGGCGTGGCGCTTGCCCAGTGCGGTGGGCGACTTTATTCAATATGAAATTCGCTAACAAATCGATATCGCCCTCACGCTCGCGCAGCGGCGGCACATCGATGCGCAAGACATTCAGGCGATAGAATAGATCCTCTCGAAAACGACCGGCTGAGATTTCAAGCGCTAGGTCTTTATTCGTAGCCGATATGATTCTCACATCGGCATGCCGCGGCGACGGATCGCCGAGCCGCTGATACTCGCCATCCTGTAAAAAGCGCAGCAATTTGGCTTGAATCGGCGCCGGGACATCCGCAATTTCGTCTAAAAATAATGTGCCTTTATCCGCTAAGTCCAATAAACCCGGTTTATCGGCGATTGCGCCGGTGAATGCGCCGCGCTTGTAGCCGAATAATTCGCTTTCTAAAAGTTCAGCTGTCAAGTTCCCGCAGAAGATGGCGCGCAGCGGCTCCTTGTTGCGCCGACTGGCGAAATGTAAAGCCCGGGCGACTAATTCTTTACCCGTGCCGCTTTCGCCGGCAATCAATACCGGCAAATCCGCCGTGGCAATGCGCTCCATCCTGTCGAACAGACGCCGCATCGCCAGCGACTCGCCGATGATGCCGGAGAAGCGCGTCCGCTCTATTCGGACATCAATCGCACGCTGTTTATTGTCTAATTCGAGAATCCTCCCCAGCGCTAGTCCGGCCAGCGAGCCGAAGGCTTCCAATAGCGGCAGGTCGTCGTCGGTCAACTTGCCGGCGCCGGTAGCGTCGAGATACAGCGCGCCAAGACGCTCGCTGCGCGCGATCAAGGGTATGCAGCATGCCGAGCGAATGCCGCGCAAAATGAGTGAACTGGCGCCGCCGAAGCGCGGATCGCGCGAAGCGTTGCGGCTTATAACCGGTCGGCGTTCCTGCAGCGCTCGTTCGATGACCGAGAATGATGGGTCGCCGACCGGCAGCGTCCCCGGCTCAATGCCCCGCGCCAGGCTCGGCTTCATCTCGTTGGTATAGTCGCGCAGCAGAAGATAACCCCGTTCGGCGCCACTAACCTCAAACGCCTTATCCAACAGTCGCGGCAGCAACTTCTCCAAATCGACCTCCTCCAAAAGCGCCCTTGCCGCTTCGACTAATAATTCGAGTCCGGCTTTGCTGAGATTGCTCATTCGGATACTTGAAACCTCGCTTGAAGCGACGCTGCCCGATTGTCGAACTCATCGACAACTGACACCGTCCAATAAAGGAATAACGGATATGTCGGCAGCGCGTTGCCGACATTGAGACTGGTCGAATCGGCTGAAATGCCCTCCCGGCGAAACCAGAGTGTGTAAGTGAAATTCGACGATACATGCACAATTTCGACAGCATAAGTGAATTTAAAATCGGCATAATAGGGCTGCCAAATCAGCTGCGGCGGATTAGGCACAAGCGTATCGGTATATGCAGGGTAAATAGTTTCGGGAGGGATATAAATTACTCTAATTAAATAAAAAGGCTGGCTGGAGGCTAAAAATCGCGCCCGGTCGCGGTAATAAAGCCATATCGGATAACCGATTAAACGTTCAAGACTGCGTCCCGGCAGTTGACTTTGGGGAATCTGCAGGTTATATAATAGTTCATCCTGGTCGAGCAATAATTTGCACTGCATTGTATCGGCTATTATCACCCAGACTGAATCGACGCCATCGGGGTCGTCGATTAGAGCGTTCAATTGAAGTTCATAATAATCTAATCCTTCCCACTCGGCTTGATGAAAGGAATTTGCCCAAGCCTCGATTGTCCCTATGCGGTCATCGACCTGTGGTTCGATTAATACTAAATTCGAGGTACCCGACATCAGCCCGGTTTCCGAGAGGGAGAACAGCGCCCACCTGCGCGCGACAAACCGCGGCACATCGATCCATTGCGATTGACGCTGCCCGGCTGGTTTAACGCCCGGTAATTCGCCTGTATACTCGACCGCTTCGCTCAATGACCGACCGTTCCAACCCGGCGCGCCTGAATAAAGCCGATATTCGAACGCCCCCTGCGGCGCGCTCCAAACTAAATAAGCCATAGCCCCGCTGAGACTATCCATCCGTAAATCGGTTACCGCCGAAGGCGGTTGAGGCGGACGATAAGCCGGACTTTGTGGATCCAGCGGATTATCGTGCGGTGCCTGGCAGCCCAGCCCCCAGACCAGCAGTCCAAATCCGAGCGATAATCTTACAAATCTGCGCAATGTTTTTAAAATTCTATTTGAATTTTGGAAAATACCTATTTCCTTTTTTATATTCGTAATATACTTTCAATTATACAATAGTGTCAAGTCAAATCGCGGTATATTTATTCAAAACCTATTGCAGTTGGCAATAAAATCATTTTAATTAAGTTTGTCATTATCGGGCAAAGCCTAGTGTTTTGTCAAGGCAATATTGATAGGTAGGAGAACGGGCGTCCCTGCCCGTTCACTTTAAGGAAGGCAGGGACGCCTATCCTCCGACCCACAATCCGTAATATTGCCTTGATAAAACACTAGTCTTCCGTGAATATAAATTAAAGATTAATTTACAGACACGGGCGTCCCGATGTGTCCGAAAATTTGAAATAACCGCCATTGATTCGCTATAATTAATAGCAGAACATTGTAAATAGTCACTTCCGTTGCTACTCGCCGAATCGGCGGCAGAAAATCGCTTTCAAGGAATATCAAATCAATGGACCTCGATGCCATTTTGTCCTAAGTGTCGGGTCGAATATGACTACGGCGTCGAATA
>VGIO01000088.1 GCA_016867855.1 Calditrichota bacterium | reverse complement strand
CGACAGCGGCGGTTTGGAATATACTTACTGGAATCGCTACACGACGGGCGCGATGCCGATTCAGCCGCTGATGACGATTCGCTGGACGACGGCGTCACAGTTGATTTCCGGGGTGATTAAAGGCGCTGTGCGTGATTTGGCGACCGGCGAGCCTATCGAAGGCGCGGTGGTCACCGTTTCACGCGGCTATCGCACGCAAACCGACCGGCAGGGAGGCTATTTACTGGATGTGCTGGTCGGCGAGAATTATTTCGTCACCGCCGGCGGCATCGGTTGGAACGATACTACCCGCACGGGTTTCAATGTCGCCGAAAACGAGACGCTGACCGTCGATCTAGCGTTGCGGCATCCGGAAATTGCGCTGTCGATAGAAGAGGTTCAGGCAAGACTAAATCCCGGTCGAACGTGTGATGTTCAGTTTGAATTGTCCAATTCCGGCAACGGACCGTTGATGTGGATGACTGAAAAGCGGATTATTGGCGAATCGCCTGGTGGATTAGGCCCGCGGCGGCGGTCGTTTATGACTGGTCAGATGACCCAGGATCGTAATCTACAAGCAGTGGCTTATGTAAACCGGATGTTTTTTGTAACCGGTTCGGACCGCGACCCCAATCCGGTTTATGTCCTCGACAGCACCGGTTTTATGCTGAGGACATTCCCCCAGTTGGGCCGTGCTGAGAACGGAATGACCGACCTGGCTTGGGACGGCGAACTTCTATGGGGGTCGGGAGAGAGAAATGTTTATGGATGGACATTACAGGGCGAGGAACGCGCCAGGTTCACCGGTCCCTATAGCAACAACATCGGTCTGGCTTGGGATGATACGCGTCAGGTATTGTGGATATGCGGCGGTCGAACGCCTTTTAGAGGCTACGACCGCGAAGGCAATTTATGCTACTCCAAATCAAACTTTGGTTTTACAGTCACCAGTCTGGATTATTGGCGGGAGGATCCGGATGGCTGCCCGCTTTATTTTATCAATTGCACGGAACATAATTTTTTCCAGTTGCAAAAGTTAAACCCGGATAACGATTCCATCGTTTTCGTGGCGTTTTTGCAACCCGAGAACGGCGGGCAGCCCTGCGGCGCGTTCATAACCAACGAGTTTGGCATCTGGGGCTGGACGTTGATGGTAGTGATGAATAATGTCAACCAGCCGTTTGACGACCGCATCGACATTTATCAAATGGGCGTCAATTCGAATTGGCTGCGTCTGGATGCTGATTGGGGCCGAACAGAAGCCGGCGGGAGGTCGAACATCACTTTGACTCTTGACGCCGCTGCTTTGGAGCCGGAAGTGTATGCAGGCGAAATCGTCTTTAATCATAATGCCGCCAGCCAAAGAACAATTCTGCCGGTAACCCTGACGGTGACGAATTTAGATGTGTTGGAAGCCGAAATAGGACTTCCAGCGGCATTTTTAATTGAGCCGCCGGCGCCCAATCCTTTTAATTCCAACGCCACCGTCCGTTTCATATTGCCGGACGCCGGAGAGGTCCATTATCGGATATACGATTTAGCCGGCAGGTTGGTATCTTCAGCCTATTTGGGCAGATTGCCCGGCGGCAATCACCGCTTCTCGTTGAACGGCGCCGGCCTGTCGTCCGGCCTATATTGGCTTTATGTTCAATCCGGCGTCGAAGTCAGAACGGTGAAATTTTTATGTATTAAATAATGTCGATATCAATGCTTATGCCAATGCCAATGAAAATGTTGCCCCGAATGAGGTAATTGCAAAAGTGATGAATTAATCCAGAAAACTCAGACCATAGCAAGGCGGACGCCCTCGTCCGCCTTGCCAACAGTTAATAAATCCAACACTTTTGCAATTACCTCAAAATATCTTTAGCATTAGCACAGGCATCATTATAGCCGTTCACCGTCCAATCTTTTCCATTTCATGTTCGATAATCTTTTGCCGTTCTTCCGCTTTGCGGTAAGCGTCTTCGGCAATGATTTTCGACTCAATCGCCAGGCGTCTCGCTTCGGCGATTTCGTTTTTTTGCGCCCGTTCCTGGGCTTCGACCAGCAAGCCTTCGGCTTTGACGTAATCTTCGGTTGCATTGGCGTCGGCGCCGATGCGCAAGGCTTTGTTCAGAGCCTCTTCCGCGCGTTTCAACTCGCGGTCAGCGCTGGTGTCGCAGCCGGACAGCGTGAAGGCTAATAATGCCGCGACTCCCAGCAGCAGGATGATGATGCGGTTGTTCATAGAAGTTTCCTTGATATAGATGGTTGAATTTTCAGATTAAAATGCTGATAATAATGCTGATGCTAATGCACGCCTTGCTGCGCCATATCCATCATATTCCACATTGGGAGGAATATAGCCAGCGCGAGCAGGATGACCATCGCGCCCATTCCGACGGTCAGCAGCGGTTCGATCATCGCCGTCATTCCTTCGACGGCGGCTTTGACCTCCTGGTCATAATATTCGCTGATGTTGGCGAGCATATCGTCGATGGCGCCGGAATCTTCGCCGACGGCTATCATCCTCACGACCAGCGGTGGAAAGAGTCCCGTTTCGCCTAACGAAACCGCCACTCCCCTTCCGTGTTCGATGGATTCGGAGGCTTTGAGCAGCGCTGCGCCCAACACCTTGTTGCCGATAGTGCGCGAAACTACATCGAAAATCTGCAAAATTGGCAAGCCGGAACGGGAAAGCGTTTCGAACATCTTGGTAAAGCGAGTCATCGACGATTTGAGAACAAGGGGTCCGAAAATCGGCAATTTCAACAAAGTTCCATCCCACCAAATCTGCCCTTTTTCCGTCTTCGTATAGGCTTTATAGGCAAAAATAATTCCAACGGCGATGATGGCAAGCAACCACCAGTAGCCTTTTAAGAAGTCCGCCATACCGATTAAGATTTTAGTCGGCAAGGGAAGGTCCATTTTTATCTGGATGAAGATTTTGGCGAATTTTGGCACTACGAAGGTAGTCAGCACTAAGAAGGCGATAATCATACCGGTGACGACGATGATAGGGTAGCGCAGGGCGCCTTTTACATCCTTGCGAATCTCCCAGTCGCGTTGCAGCACGGCCGTCAAACGGGTCAAAACCTGGTCCAGCACACCGCCGACTTCGCCGGCGCGCACGGCATTGCAGTAAAGTTCGCTGAAGACCTTAGGATGCTTGGACATAGCCGTGTAGATGTCGTTACCGGCGGATATGTCGGTAGCGACTTGAATTAAAGTCTCAGCGAAAACCGGATTGTTCGACTGGCTGGCGAGAGTTTCCAGACTGGTCAGAATTGGGACGCCGGCTTTGATGAGCGTGACGAATTGGCGCGTGAAGTCGATGATGTCGCGCTGGGTGATTTTCTTACTTTTGCCCTGCGGAGCAGTCGGACTTCCCGCGGGATGTTTAGTTTCTACCTTGCCGCTCTGCGTGATTTTGAGCGGCATTAAATCCTGGCCTTCGAGCGTCCGCTCGACAGCCGATTTGTCGGCGGCTTCGAGCGTCCCGCGGACTTCGCTTCCCGATTCGTTTATGGCTACATAAGCAAAGGTCGGCATTTGGATTCCATTTAAATTTCGCTCTTGACGGGCAGGGACGCCCGTCCTCCTGTTCAATCTACCTCATCCCGTCGAATTCCGTGTTCCTCGATTTTACGATAGAGGGTATTGCGGCCGATGCCGAGGCAACGTGCGGCGAGGGCGATATTGCCGGCGGTAATTTCGAGCGCCTGCTGAATAGTCTCGCGTTCGATATCGGCAAGTTTGCGTATCGAATCGGCGCCTTCAATCGGCGTCTCGTCATCAAGGTCGCTCGCGGTTGATTCATCAATCAGTTTGTCTGAAAACGCCGTTTTGGCAAGGCGGACACACTCGCTTGCCGAAATATCAGGCTTAATATGCAGCGGACGAGGTTGTCCACCTGGCTGTGTAACAGCGGCATTTTCTATCTTTGGACTTATAGTATCGGATATTTCAACAACTCCTGAAAAATCACCCGCTCTTTTCTCCGAAATCGCCGATGTCATTTGCATTTCGCAATATTCGAGTTGCTGAGGAAAGTCTTCGGGCTTAAGCCGGCTGTTGTCGGAGAGCAGCAGCGCGCGTTCGACGGCATTCTCAAGTTCGCGGATGTTGCCGCGCCAAGGATAACATTTCAGTAGTTCGATGGCTTGAGGGTCGATGGCTAATATCTGACGGTTGTTGCGTTGACAGATTCGCGATAGAAAATAGTATGTCAATAAAGGTATATCTTCTAAACGTTGACGCAGCGGCGGCAGTTTAATCGGAAATACATTAATGCGATAGAACAGGTCGGCGCGGAACCGGCCGTCTTCGACCATCTGTTCGAGGTTGCGGTGGGTGGCGGTGATGAGACGCACATCCACGCGGATGGTTTCCGTTCCGCCGACGCGTTCGAACTCGCTGTATTCGAGGACGCGGAGGAGTTTGGCTTGCAGGGCTGGGCTCATTTCGCCGATTTCATCCAAAAAGAGCGTGCCGCCGTTGGCAAGTTCGAATTTGCCGGCGACGCGGATATTAGCGCCGGTGAAAGCGCCTTTTTCGTGTCCGAAGAATTGACTCTCCAACAAACCTTCCGGCACCGCCGCGCAGTTGACTGTGATGAAGGGCTTCTTCGCGCGTTCGCCGGTCGAATGCAGCATCCTGGCAATCAATTCCTTGCCGGTGCCGCTCTCGCCTACCGTCAGCACCGGCACCCGGCTCGACACGACGCGCGTCAAACGTTCCAACACCTGCCGCATACTCGCCGTGCGGCTGATTATCCGGTCGAAGCCATAGTGTTCCTTGAATTGACTTTGTATCTCCGCGACAGTTTTTAACCAGCCTACAGCAATTATGTAATCCTGGCAGCGCTGCAGAACATCGTCATCGCTGGAAGTGAATGCAATTGGCGGCGGATAGCCCAATTTGTGCAGCGCCTCGACTTCCTTCTTATTTATATGCGGCGATAGGCTGATTATAGGCAGTTCCGGTTTGATTTTGCGCACCTTGGACGCCAGTTCCACACCGCTGAATAGTGGCAGCCGCAACTGGAGAACGATTATATCATATCGGCTTAAGCCAAGCATCTGGAGCGCGGTGTCCGCTGTCGGCGCTCGCTCGACCTGCGTTCGCTCATTAAAGGTCTGCATTATAAGCGAAGCGAGAGACTTATTCGGATCAACTACTAACAGCCGGATGGGTTTCGGTTGGCTGTCGTTATGTTCCGGATGGTTCATCCTATAGGTCCTGGTTGGCTAAGGCGCGCTGCCCGAACCGCATCGGCAGCAACATTAAAAGTCCGTTCAGAAAGGTGACAATAGCCAGCGACCAGAGCGTCTGCCGGATGGGGAATTCATCGCGGCCGATCAGATAGAGAAAGTAGCCGCGCGTCGGCCAGCCTAACAGCGCGACCATAATGCCCACATAGATTAGTGAAATGACCACCGTCATCACGCCGCCGGGCGTCGAAGCGATGCGCATCGGACTTTCATCCTTGAAGTCCGGGAAGAGCGCGCCCATTCCAATCGACAGTCCGGTGAGCGTTGCGCCCATCAGAAAAGTCGCCGCCGTCGTCAACACCATCATTGTCCGGTTGACATCGAGGATATAATTTGAAAAATAGACTATCATTTGGCAAAGCGCAATGAACACGATAAATGCCAGGCAGAATTTCTCCCAAAACAGCATCTCGATTTTCAGCGGCGATTTGCGAACGACCCAAAATCCGCGCCCCTCCAGGCTGATCAGAGGATAGACGAAACGCACCGATAAGGTGGCCAAGATAAATCCACTGAAAGCAAAATTTAAGAACAAGACCATCGTTTTCCAATAGGGATGGTCGAAATTGAAGCGCGTCGAGATATAGACCAGATTCAGCAGATAGATTAACAGGAAGCCGACTAAAATCAGGAACTGCGCCCACTGGCTGGGTGAGCGGATGAACATCAGAATATCTTTGCGCAGCAAGGCGCCTAGCGGATTGGGCAGCCAGGGTTTTGAGAATTTGTTCGCTGCTCTCTCCGGCGCCCCGCGCGGCTGTTTTACGGATAGTTCGCCGAAGGCGGTCCAACTTGAATAATACATCCGACCGGCCCACACTGCCAGCCAGCGCAGCCAGACGACCGCGGTCAAGGTGAGCAGCCCGGCTAAGAAAGCCGCCCGTTTATAATTCTGTTGGGTGACCGCGCGCAACGTGCCAGCCAGCCATTGTGTCGGCAATAATGGCGTCTTAGGGTCGCGGCCCAGGCGCGATAAGTATCTTTGCACATTAGAGTCCCGCGCCGCGCCTTCGGCTACTAAACCGCGCTGGCGCAACGCTACCGCCGAGCCGAACAACCCGCTCACCGTAAATAAAACGACCAAGGCGGCAATGCTTGGCGATGTCGTTCTGGCAATCCAAATCAAAGCCATCAATGCTGCCGCGCCGACCACCGCGGCAATCAATATGAGCGGCGTTAAGCCGAACGCTGCGACTGCGAGAACAAGATAAAACGGCACGCCGAAAACCCAGCCCCAGGCGATGACCAGCGGGACACCAATTGCCAGCAGCGACCAGGAACTGTAAGCCAGATTATCCATCAGCCGGCTTAAAAATAACTGCCGATACGGCACCGGTCTAGCCACTAAGAACGGGATTTCAGGTGACCGATAGAGCGTGGCGATGCCGGTAATTAGATTGCTGACGACCAATAAGGCGAATATCGTCCCGATGGAAATCGACAGAATTCTAAATAGCAGCGGCTGGCCTATGCCCTCCAGTTTCAGTAGTCCGGCGAAGACCGAATGGAAGAAGAAGGTCGCGCCGACAGCAAAGGCGAGAATCACTAAAAGCGAGATTATCTTGCCGGCGCGCACCTTCCAGTCGTCGAGGGCAAATGCGCCCCATAGCGCGCGCCATTTCCAGCCTATAGTCGTGCGCGGGAAGCGACTCATACCGCCGCCGGGCTGGTGAGGTCGATGAAGGCGTCTTCGAGCCGGCTGCGGTCGCGCTTAATTTCTTCCACTGTTCCGCAGGCGATCATTTTGCCTTGATGGATAATCCCGACCCGGTCGCACAACTCTTCAGCGTCGAGCAGGGTATGCGTCGAGAGCATCACCGCTCCGCTGTCGGCGCAGAACTCGCGCAAAATGCGTTTGACCAGTCTCATCCCCGCCGGATCCAATCCTACCATCGGTTCGTCGATTAAAATAATCTGCGGATTATGCAGGAATGCCGACGCCATCACAACGCGCTGCTTCATTCCGTGCGAGTATTCGGCGCAGCGCCGGTCGGCCCAAGTCCCGACTTGAAAGCGGTCGAACAGTTCGACGACGCGGGCGCCAACCGCCTGCCCGTTCATTTTATATAACCCGGCGCAGAAGTGCATAAACTCCCGTCCGGTCAGGCTGTCGTAGATATAGGGATTATCCGGAATGAAACCGATGAGCCGTTTGGCTTCCAAAGGCTGCTGTTGCAAGTCGAAGCCACCGATAGTTATGCTGCCGGCGGTCGGCTTGACCAGCCCGGCGGAAAGTTTCAGCGCTGTAGTTTTGCCGGCGCCGTTCGGGCCAAGACAGCCGAATAATTCTCCCTTAGCGATTTCAAGGTTTAGATCATCGACGGCGACGATTGCGCCATAAGTCTTGACCACATTGTGAAAGCCGACAGCCGACGGTTGTATAGGCGATGCCGTATCGGGTATAATTCTGATTCCAGTTAGGATTTAACATAGAAATATACATTTAATCAACATAAAAGTCAAATATCCGCCCGCGCAAAAAGGGAATTATGGTTTAACTTGATTTTAATCTACCGGCAGGCTTGACGATAAAAGCGACAATTCGTATATTTACTTGATTAGATTGTTGCTATGGTGAGTGTAGCTCAGCTTGGATAGAGCGCCAGGTTGTGGCCCTGGTGGCCGTGGGTTCAAATCCCATCACTCACCCAATTTGGAATTTGGAATTTGGAATTTGGAATTGTATTGCATTTGTGGATGAAAAATTATAAATTTAATCTTTAAAGCAAGTTTTACATTATATCCGAATCAGCATAATTCCAAATTCCAAATTCCAAATTCCAAATTCCAAATTTGCTCCGGCCTCATCGTTCAGTGGAAGGACACGAGATTTTCGATCTCGCAACGGGGGTTCAATTCCCCCTGAGGCTACACACAAGAAAGTCTGGCATCGCTGAAGATGTCAGCCTTTCGATTTTTCAAATTATAAACATTGCCGGTTTCAGCCGGTCGGCAACTAGCGTTATGTCAATTGTGCAATATCGCATATCATCCTTCACTTCGTTCAGGATAACGAATCTTACGCTTGACAAGCACAAGCATTGCGCTTAAATTCAAACGCCAACCTAATCGTCATCGTATAAAATAACTGTATATCTATTTCACAATGTTCAATGTGGTGAACTATCTTGAAATTCATCCATCTTTTTATCTTGACATTAATTTGGCTCGTTTCAGAACCGTCTTTAGCCGCCGATATAAGCGGTTCGGTGCGTGATACGGACGACAATCCCATCGCCGGCGCGAATGTCGTCCTTGCAGGCGCCGACTACGGCGCTTCGACCGACCTGGACGGGCTGTTTAAAATCTTCGGCGTCCCAAATGGAAAATACACCTTAATAGTCTCGCACTTAGGCTATGTTTCGCAAAGTCAAACATTACAACTGCCGGGAAACATTGTTTCAGATCTTGTCTTTAAACTTGCTATTGACAGACTGGCGCTGAAAGACATCGAGGTGAAGATAAAGCGGCAGCGGGCGCAGATAAAGGTCGATACGCCGGTGCGGGTCGAAGTGATTACGGCTAACGAATTAGTCAAAGCCTCGTCGGACGGCAGCCTGTTGATGTCGCTAGGCGCGCGCACCGGCTTGAACACGCGTCCCTGCGCCGTGTGCGGCTCGGCGGGCGTAGGAATGCAGGGCCTCGACCCGTCCTACACCGAGGTCAATGTGAACGGCTTGCCAACACTGTCCGGACTTGGCTCGCTCTACGGGATGAGCGGCCTAACCGCGGCGGATGTATCTTCAGTTGAGTTAGTCAAGGGCAGTCAATCGAGCGAGTTCGGCGCTGGGGCGATAGCCGGGGCGGTCAATGTCAATATGCGCGAGCCGCAGGATAAATCAGCGCTCAATCTGCAACTCAGCGGCGGTGAGACTTTACAGCATTCGCTGTCCGGTGAATGGCAACATTCGGCTGGTGGAGTTCCGTTCAAAATTTCGCTCAACTATGCTGCCGAGCCGCGTCTTATCGACCGCAACAACGACCGTTTGACTGATACACCGCAATTCAGCCGGCTGGGTTTAAATCTCGCCGGCCGCCGTTCCAATGCGCTCGGACAGATAAACCTCGCGTCACGGCTTTACAGCGAGCGGCGCTTCGCCGGCGATGTCGCTTGGACGCAAGCCGACCGCGGCAGCGCGATGGTCTATGGCCGTGAAATTTTCTCCGACCGCAATGAAACATCGCTGAATTTTCAAAGTCCCAAGCAAACTTGGGGCTGGTGGTCTTTTGAGTCGGCTTATGTCCTGCATAAGCAAAACTCCTGGTATGGCGCTACCGAGTTCGACGCCGTGCAGCGCCGCGTTATGTGCCGGGTTTCAATCAATTGGAATATAAATCGCGCGCATACAATTCTTGGGCAGGGCTTTTATACATACAACGATTATGACGACAACCTTTCTTTGGGCGCGCCGACCGACCGGACCGACCGCGTGCCGGGCGCGATGGCTCAGCATATCTGGATTCCCAGCGAACGTTGGTCCACGAACTTGGGCTTGCGCGGCGAAGGATATCGGGGGGAAGGCGTCGTGCCGTTAATTCGCGGCGGCGTCAATATCAAATTGAATCCCGAATTCACCCTGCTCGCATCTTCCGGCAACGGCTATCGCCCGGTGACCATCTTCAGCCTTGACCGCGCCGTGCATGCCGGCTTCGACAATGTGCAAGTCCCGCAGTCCTTAAAACCTGAGCGCAGTCTTAACCATTCGCTGACGCTCAATTTTAAAACCGCCGACTTCAATAACGCGGTGCAGGTTGACTTAACCGCTTTTCATACATCCTTTGAGAATAAGGTCGCGCTGGCTTATGGCGACCACGCCGGAATGACCCGCTATTCCAACGCCGACGACGCTTATACTCAAGGTCTTGAATTGCAGGCGACTTGGAATAACATTCGCGACTGGACGGTGGATGTCGGCGGAAGTTGGAACGATGTGCAGTATAAGGACGCTGGAGGCTGGCACATCGACGAGATGCGCAATTACTGGACCGGCAGCCTGACGGCGCTTAAAAAGTGGCGCGAGCCGGCGATTTCGGCGGATGTCAACGCGCGGATTTACGGACCGCAGAAACTGCCTGCAAGCCGCCGCCGCACCGAATCCCCGGTGTTTTTTGTTGTCGATGCCGGAATAAGTAAACAGATTAAAGACCTGACATTAGCGTTCAGCATCAGCAACCTAACCGATTGGATCCAGCCGGACAATCCATTCGTCGTTGCAGCGGGCGGCGCCGGGCAGGTCATCGACTCGGCGATGATTTACGGTCCCCTCATCGGCCGGACTTTTCGGGCGAGTCTGAGTTATAATTTAGATTTAAATCAGAGAAGATAATTCGTCTGTTTATCTTGTGATGGCGGATTGAAATCCTTTATTTAAATGCTGATAATTCAAATAAACTTAATACAAAACCATACTAACAAGAGAGGTAATTGCAAAAGTGTTGGATTTATTAACTGATGGCAAGGCGGACGCCCTCGTCCGCCGCATTCTATGCTGGGTTTTCGGCGGACGAGGGCGTCCGCATTGCCATGGTTTGAGTTTTCTGGATTAATCATCACTTTTGCAATTAGCTCAAGAGATAAAAAATGCACAAATCAATAATCGCAGCGATTGCATTATCTTTCGTTTTAAGTGGCGTCATATATGCCCAACATAACCAGACGGCAGCCACTCCAAAGCCGATAGTTCAGGCTCTCGAAGCCGGCAATGTCTGGACGACGGAGGATGGAACGGCATATTTCACCTGTCCGGTAATGGGCAGCGAGGAGCGTGTCGCCGATGCGACATCCTATTCGGATGCGGAGAGCGTTCGATATTACCACTGCTACCCGGGTTGCCAGGCGCCGTTCCGCGCCGACCCGGACAAGTGGCTCAAAGACTTCGTCATTCCCGGCAATATCGCCTCGGTGGACAGCCTGGGTTATAAACAATTCCGCGATCCGGTCACCAAGCAAACCGCTTTGCTGGAAGAGAATACGCTGTCTTTCGACTATCAAGGTCGAATTTTCTTCTTCGCCAGCGATAGTGCGCGGAAGATGTTCAGCCAAGCGCCGGATAAATATGTAAAGCCTTAAGCGACCGCCAAACCGGCTTTGGAGCAATAGAGCGGGCGGCGATTGATAGCCGCGAGTTTGCGCTTAAGGTGTGCAAATCAAAGTTGAAGCGAAATCCAACGATGAGACTCGTAAATTGTCAAGACCTAACCAAAGACCGCGTGCAGTTTGGTCTAAATCTCCAATGCGGTTGTATGCTGCTGCCCTATAGACACTAATTTTTCTTATCGAAATTGGACAATATCTTCAGATAGTATTTTAAAAGGTTTAGCCAACTTGCGCGGTCCGCCTAAGAGCCAAAGGACAATTAAAAGTAAGGTTAACAGAATGACCATTACACGCGGGTAGCGAGTATATTGGTGCGGGTCGAAGAGGGTGATACGGCGAAAAGCAATGCGGTGTTTTTCAGCGCTGGGTGATGCGGAGCGAGGTTTGTATTCGAATCGGCGCGGTTGTCTTATCGGTAGCAGCGTCATTGTCAGACCGACTATAAATGCACCGGCAGCCCGCCGGTGAAGAGAACATACAATCCATTCGCCAGCGGAAAGATGGTCGAGCCGAATACCGACACACCGGTCAAACGACCGAGAATGATTAAACTTATTAAAACAAACGGGCCGGACATTTCGAAATATCCCCACCATTTTAGGCAGTGGTCGGGCAGCAGCCCGGCGACGACCTTCGAACCGTCCAGCGGCGGAACGGGCAACAGGTTGAAAAACGCCAACATCAGATTGATGAATACTGCCAGGGTCAACATTTTATACATTATACCGAACAAATCGATTAGACCATAGTTGAGCAGCGGCTTGATTATTACGGCTAAAATCGCCGCCAGTAAGATGTTTGCGCCGGGTCCGGCCAGTGAGACCCAGATCATATCGGTTTTCGGGGAACGCAGATTATAAGGGTTGACCGGCACCGGCTTAGCCCAGCCGAAGTAGAACAGAAACAGCATTATAGCGCCGACAGGGTCGAGATGCGCAAGCGGATTGAGCGTCAGCCGGCCGGCGATTTTTGCCGTTGGGTCGCCTAATTTATAAGCCGCCCAGCCATGCGCATATTCATGAAAGGTCAGCGCCGCCAATATCGGCGGAACGAGCAGTAAAATTGTCGCTAAATCGGGCAAGTAAGTTGAAAGTTAGAAAGTTTGAAAGTTATA
>VGIO01000087.1 GCA_016867855.1 Calditrichota bacterium | reverse complement strand
CAACGACAAGACGCTTCGGATGATTGAGTATTACATGGCGCACGCGGAGCATCAAATCGACCAGATATGGCGTCGCGCGATCCGGGGTGAAACGATCCCTGTCCCTCGTCAAAATTACATCCGTGCTTAAAATGGCTTGACGACTCGAAGATTTGAGACTATCTTGAGGAATGTATCAAACAATCCTCAACCTTCTAAGAATCTCTCCCGAACCTCGCCCGATCGAGCGTCCTGCCAAGGGCAGAGTCGCTGAGATGCTTCTCCTGAACGGTCTGCATCACCTCTACTATCGCCGCGCTGCTTAAATCCGAATACCAAAACGTCCGCTTGTTTATTGGGATAACTCTGCTTTATCCGGTCGAGTGGCATTCTTGAATGGTCAGTTTTGCCCGAGATACCGCTCCGCACCCTTCAATTTACAAACTCAAACCTGTCGATTCAAACTCTAATAAGACAAAATACCATCACTATATAGGGACTCGCAAAGGCTTTTCAAGTCGGATGGACTTTTAACGAGAGACAGGGTTTCGACCCGGTCTGATCAATCGCCGCGATCAGCCCGCCCGCCAGGAAGATCGAACGCTCATTTCAGAAAAGTGACCTTCGCCCCCGCCGATCCCGACACCCCCGTCGCCCGGATCAGATAGACTCCGGCCGGCGTCTCGTCCGGCCGCCAGGTCAGCCGCGTCACTCCCGGCCGCAGACGCCCGTCGAACAGCATCGCGACCCTGCGCCCCTGAACGTCGAACGCCGCGACCGTCGCGTTTTGACCGAACGGCGCGGTCAGCGCGAAGCCGACCGTCCCGTTGAACGGATTGGGATACGCTGGGCTGAGAAGCCATGCTTGCGGAGTCGGTTCAATCGGCGACCCATCGACGCCGTCGCCGGGATCATCGTACAGTAGCCGGTCGATGACCATCAGGATCAGCTCCGGCTCGTACTCGTGGTTGGCATACCGCACGATCCCATCGCCGTCAATGATGTAATCGACCGGGAAGGGGCTAATCCCGCCGCGCACGCGGTATTGGTTCAGCAAGCCATTGGCGCCCAGAATGATCGGCATCTCTAACCCGAGTTGCGCCGCGTACTCCCGCACCAGATTGACGTTCTCCGCGATGTTCACGCCGTAGAAATCGAAGGGCAGGTCTTCCTCGCCGTAATGCGCTTCCACCCAGTTCCACATGTCCGCCAACTGCGGACCGCAGGTGGGTCACCACGACGTCCAGAAGATCAGCAGTTGAACCCGCCCCGCCATATCCGCCAGATGATATTGCCCGCCGTCGAGCAGAGGTGCGGTGAAGTCCGGAGCCTCGGACCCGACACCGAGCCCGCCATTGCCGTCAAGCGTTATCGCCAGTGTGGACTCATCGCGGTCGTTGGAGCGGATGTTGATCGTCGCGTCGTCGGCGCTGACGTCATACGCGATCGCGACGGCGACAGTTTCGTCAGGCGCGACCGTAAAGACGACGGGATCGGCCGAAAAATTCGCCGCATTGCCGTTGACGACGCGGACGTTCAGGTTCGAACCGCCAGTGTTGAACACGGCCAGCGTCGTGTCGATCCGCTCCGCCGCGCCGGGGCTGATCCGCCGCGTCGAGACGTCGATATCCGCGCCCGCGACGGGACCGTAGCGCAAGCCCAAGAAGTCACGCCAGTCCGCGACGAAAACCTGGTCGCCGCGCAGATCGACGCCCATCGCGCGAGTCTCGGTCGGACGACGGCCGTCGAGGAACGGATGTTCCGGATCGCTGGCGTCATAGACCAGAACTTCGTTCCAGTCCGCGACCGCTATCAGGGAGCCGTCGAAGCCGATGTGCCCGGCGTAGGTCGGCGTGTTGATGTTGGACAGCCGACGCGGGTTTCCCGGTTCGGAAACGTCAAACAGATCCACTCCCATCGCGCCGCAGGCTACCGCACAACGGTCTCCGTTCAACCGAATGTCGATCGCGGCGCCGCTGGTTTCGACCCGCGCCAGGACGTTCGCGTTTTCGCCGTCGAACGTTGCGACGACCAGGCCGCCTTCGTCGTCGGCGATGAACATCACGCCGTCATCGTTGAACCGGACGCACCACGTATTGTTCAGATCGGCCAGCTCGCCCAGTGGCTCTAGACGTGCGGGATCGGCGGCGTCGAAGAACCAGACGCCGTCGCGGTGCATGGAAACCGCGAGCAGGTCGTCCCGTATCGCGAAGTTCTCGACCGACTTGCCAGCTTCGTCCCAGCGGGCGATCTCGCTCGGCGCGGCGGGATTTGAGATGTCCACAACATACCAGCCGTATTCGCGCGCCGCGGCGAAGGCGACCGTTCCCCGCGCGGTCGCGTTGTAGGGGACGCCGCTGCCGCGCCCGCCGCCGCCCGGCGCGAACCGCCCCAGGAAGGTTATGGCGTCGCCCGCGACGTCATACAGCATCAGCCCACCGTAGCCGCTGACCAGCGCCAGGTCGCCATGCAGCTCGACGTCCAGCGAGTGGACAAAGAAATTCGGGCGATGGAAAGCGTATTTTTCAAGATTCAGCGCTGACGCCGACGCCGCGAGCGTAAGCGACGCCGCCAGAAGGAGCCGGACCCTTGGAGTCCGGACATTCCTGTCCGCCCAGACCTTACGGATTCGCCCGCGTTGGGGCGGACAAGAATTTCTCCCCGCCAGGAAGAAGCAGCCTATTCCCATTCCGACCTCTTGAACTTTTGAACTTTCGAACATTCGAATTCATCTCACCAGAACCGCCTTGATCGTCCGCGCTTCCAGCTCTGTTTCCACCCGGATCAGATACACGTGTCCCTCGTCAAAATTCCATCCGTGCTTGAAATGGCTTGACGACTCGACGATTTGAGACTATCTTGAGGAATGATTCAAACCATCCTCAACCTTCTGAAAACCTTCGCCGGCAACCTTAAGTGTCGATGCCAACTCGCGTTTAAAAACTGCAAAAAGCATTTGTAGTCGCATCTTCACGATGGCATTTTCAAACTGGATGTAGTTTTGACGAGGGACAGCGGTTTGCACCGCCCCACATTGCTACTTATTTCGTATTGCGCCAATCTGTTACCTTGCAAGTATGAGTTTGATTGTTCGACTCGAGCCAGCGCCTTCCAGTCGGCAGAAATAGACGCCTGATGGTGAACTATCCGCTTTCCAGACGACCTTGTGATAGCCAGCGTGGTATTCAATCTGCTTTTAGAATTGCCATAAAGGCTTCTTGCGGCAGTTCGACGCGGCCGATAACGCGCATCCGTTTTTTGCCTTCGCGCTGTTTTTCCAGCAACTTGCGCTTTCGGGTGATATCGCCGCCATAGCATTTCGCAAGCACATTCTTGCGCATTGCCCGCACTGTTGAGCGGGCAATGACCTTCCCGCCGATAGCGGCTTGGATGGCGACCTCGAACATCTGCCGTGGAATGACCTCGGCTAATTTGTCCACCACCCGCCGTCCCCAAGCATAGGCTTTATCTTCGAACACAATCACCGACAGCGCATCGACCAACTCGCCGTTTAGCAGAATATCCAGCCGCACCAGGCGCGTCGGCTCCCAACCTGTAAGCACGTAATCCAAAGAAGCATAACCCCGGCTCACCGATTTTAACTTGTCGTAGAAATCATATATGATTTCCGCCAGCGGCAGTTTGTAATGCAGCAATACCCGTTTGGCATCGAGATATTCGGTATTGATATAAACACCGCGCCGTTCGGTTGCCAGCGACATTATCGCGCCTATGGCATCCGGCGGCGTTACAATCTCCGCGCTGACAATCGGCTCCTCGACATTTGCAATGTTCGTCGGCGGCGGAAGATGCACCGGATTATCTATCATCAAAATCCGACCGTCGGTCGTCGCCACGCGGTATTCGACATTTGGGACGGTCGTTACAAGATTCAAGTTATACTCCCGCTCTAACCGCTCCTGCACAATCTCTAAATGCAGCAAACCCAAAAATCCACAGCGAAAGCCAAAACCCAATGCTGCCGAGGTCTCAGGTTCATACCATAACGAAGCATCGTTCAGTTTCAAGCGCGCCAGCCCATCTTTCAGTTCTTCATAGTCTTCCGCTATCGCAGGAAATAGTCCAGCGAAGACCATCGGTTTCGGCTCACGGTAGCCGGCTAGCGGATGTTCCAGCGGGCGGCTCGCATCGCCGATGGTATCGCCTACGCGCGTTTCGGACACTTCCTTACAACCGGGAATACAATAGCCTACCTCGCCGGCAGCGAGTTCATCGGTCGGATACTTCTTTAATCGTAAAATCCCGACTTCATCGACATCATAACATTTGCCGGTCGAATGAAAGAACACCGTCATCTTGGGCTTAATTATACCGCTGACGACGCGAATAAACGGAATTGCGCCGCGATAGTTGTCGAATTGCGAGTCGAAAATCAAGGCTTGCAGCGGCGCGCCGCGGTCGGCTTTGGGCGGCGGAATGCGTTCTACTAAAACATCCAACAACTCCCGCACGCCGAGACCTTCCTTGGCGCTGACGGCAAAAACATCCTCCGGCGCGCAGCCTATCAATTCGACAATCTGCTGGCGGGAGCCTTCGATGTCGGCTGAAATCAGGTCGATTTTATTCAGCGCCGGCACGATGGTCAGATCGGCTTCGATGGCTGAATAGAGGTTGGCAATCGTCTGCGCTTCGACGCCCTGCGCTGCATCGACGAGTAAAATCGCGCCTTCGCAGGCTGCCAGCGCCCGCGAGACTTCGTAGCCAAAGTCCACATGCCCGGGTGTGTCGATGAGGTTGAGCAAGAATTCCTCGCCACCGGCACGGCGATAGACCATCGAAACCGCATGCGCTTTGATGGTGATGCCGCGCTCGCGTTCGAGGTCCATATCGTCGAGAATTTGCGGCACTCCAGAACCGCTGCTGACTACGCCGGTCAATTCCAGCAGCCTATCGGCGAGCGTTGACTTCCCGTGGTCGATATGAGCGATAATGCAGAAATTGCGAATATGTTGAGGGTCAAAAGCCAAGAAAATTGAAAATGAAAGTTGAAACTTGAAAGAAGGAGCGAGGCGCGAATCAGCAAGTCAGCAAAATACTTGCTTTTTGAATATATTGCGTTGGAGAACTCCAAACATAGTAAAAAGTCTCATCGTTGCTGCTATACATAGCGACATTATTCTTTGCGTTTCTTATATTTTAATCCTGAACGAAGTGAAGGATCTCGTCCCCGTTTATCCAGACGAGATACTTCACTGCGTTCAGCATGACACCCGCGAAATATGTGAATTGAATTATGATGTTGTGTATAAGACGAGATGTTTCACGACATTCTCGTAATGCAATGTATCAATCAGGACGAATAATTTTACCTTTATTGTTGGATTAGGACAAATTAGTCTGATTTGCTAACCGCCCTTTAAAAACTCAACAATTATCGCACAAAGGTTCTCCGCAATTTTCTGCCGGTAGGCTTTGTTTTTCAATTTTTTCTCTTCGGTTTTATTAGATATAAATCCCATTTCGACGAGAATCGCCGGCATCGACGCGCCGACTAAGACATAAAATCCAGCCTGGTCAACTCCCAAATCTCTAAGTCCGATTTTGACGGGGACTTTCCGTTGAATGGAAGCCGCCAGGTCTTGCGATTCGCGCGTGAAATTGGCTTGCGCCATTGTCAGTAATATGAAATTTTCTTCAGTGATGTCCTGATATTTATCTCTGGACTCTTCAAAGCGTATGACTTCGTTTTCCAGCAAGGCGACTTCCATCGCCCGCTCGGTTTTAGCCGGTGATAAAAAGAATGTTTCCATACCCGCTAGTTTGCGGTTTTTCGAAGCGTTGCAGTGCAGGCTGACGAACAATTTGCCGTTGGAGTGATTGGCGATGCGCGTCCGTTCGGCAAGCGGGATAAAAGTATCGTCATCGCGGGTCATAATAACTTTGACGCCCTTCTCTCGCAAGGCTTTGACCAGCCTCAGCCCGATGTCCAGCACGACATCCTTCTCTTTCAATTTCGTCGGACCGACCGCGCCGGGGTCCTTGCCGCCGTGTCCGGGGTCGATGACCACAACATCCAACGCCCAACGTTCTTTGTCGGCGGCTAATTTGGAACTGGCGGCCGAATCAATTTTAGCGGACAATTGCAGTCGGGAAGAACTACTAAAATTCGCTGGATGCTCTTTAGTGAAAGACGCTATGTAACGCGGCGGATTAGACAGAATATCTACCCGGTCGAATGCAACACCGCTGTCGGGTTGAATAACAACCACCGCTCTGGCTTTATCACATTGAGTTTGAATCCATTTTACGCCAGCCTTTCCGGGGCCGGGACGCCAGCGCGTTGTATCGAGCGAGGCGCCGGGAAAGCGCATTATCACGCCACCGTCGATAGTTTTCTCCCATTGGCATTGCACAAGGCGCGCCGCCGGTATAACTACTTGCGTCCGCCGGCTGTCTGCCGACCAACGCAGCCCGAACAAGTCGAACTTCGGTTCAGTCACTACAATGCACCGCGGTTGCGGCTGGCAGACCATCGAACCGCCAATGTATGAGTTTAGAAGCGAGGCAATCGCTGTCTCTTCAGCGAACCAATCGCCTTCTCTTTTAACTACAGGCAGCGTCAATTGACGAATACCATCCGGCGTCTGGGCAAACGGTGAACCGTCGATAAATGTCAATTCGCCTAAAGGCAGTTCAACGCGCAGACAATTATTATCCTCAGTTTTGATAAAACCATCCAAAACGCCAACGATCTTCCGGAGATCTATGAAACGGGAGTATTCGGTTTGAGTACATTTAACTGAATCCAGCGCCCTTCCGGTTTCCGCATCTATAATCTGAACATATCCCGCTGTGGCCAGCGCGGTGTCAAAGGCTAATATCCCAAAAAATAACGCTCTATACATAATGTATAAATAGTTGCGATATATTAGATTGAGTCACTCTGAACAAAGTGAAGAGTCCGTCCTGGCTTAGCCAGACAAGATGCTTCGCTGCGTTTAGCATACGCTTGTGAAAATGCGAAGTTACTCTGACGCAATGTATAAAATATCTAAATTTACAATCCACAAGTTCAAAATATTTAAGGAATTATCATAGTCTGGTTGTTCCACCGTCTGGTGAGCGAGTCGGCTAGCGCCATAACGCAATCGGCATAATGTTGTGAGCGATTGTAGGTTAAAATAGCTTTGCGGCGGCGGGCGCGGTCGGCTGTTTTTGGCCAGCCGTTCTCGTTCAGATAATAGGCGATCGAAGCCGCGGCGTCAGCTGCGTTGTCGAGGTCTATTACATTGTCGCTGTCGCCGTCGCGCCCGAAGGCGCGATAACTGGATGGTATAAACTGCGCCAAGCCAAATGCTCCAGCAAATGAGCCTATAATTTCGATTGGATCCTTGCCGCCATAGCGCGCCATATACAATAAATCACGTAACTGCCCGCGCGCCCATAAAGCGCGCTTGGTCATCCGCTTCACCATTTCTGAACGGGGATAATTCAACGGTGTAATCATTGCTTTTTGAACATCCAAAACATCTCCTAATGAAAGCGTCCAAAACACATTAAAAACCGACTCTTTGCCCAAATACCCACCGAAGTTAGTTTCTACCTTTAAAATGGCAACTATATATTCAGATTGGACGCGCTCCTTTGCAGCGGCGTTAGTTATTAGTTCCCGGTTAGCGTTCCAAAATGCTGCACACTGGTCAATGGCCAGTGGCGTCAAATTGTGCGTATATTGCTCCGATGTTTCTGTGAAGGTCGAATTGCGCACCAAAAGGTCTTTGCGAAATTTCGCGCGCGAGTCAGCAAAAAGTATCCGTAATTGCGCGAGTTCCTCCTTCGTCCATCCTTGCCGCTCCAATATATCAAACATTAAATCTTTCAGCGATTCCTCGTCATCGACCGAAATAGCGCGTTCTTTGGCCATAGGTTTAGCCGTAATATCTTGTGAAACAGATTTCGTTTTAGATTGCAATTCGGTTTGACTTTCGAATGTTGTGTCGGAGGGATTAATTAAGGTCTTATGAATATGCGTCGCGGTCGAAGAATCTCCTGTTGGATGGATAGTATCTATATTGACTTTAATTACTTCCTGGCGCACAGTATTTGTATCCGGCATTGCTGATCTGAATGCCGCGCGGCTTGCAGTGACTTGCGCTCGCCGCGACGGACTAAAGCGCTGGTTGACGCCGTTCCAGAACAAAAACGAGCCGGCTACCGCTAGCGCCACACCTAAAATTGTCCAGAGGCGGATCATAGCCAGCGCCTTTTTAGAAGATGGTTTTGAACGATTTCTGACACTATGGCTGGTGTAGAAAGTTATATGAAACAGTAATATACGCCTCAATATCGCCTTTATCAATAGTTTCCAAACCTTCGGCGTTAGTTTTTTTACGCAGATTACGTGCTAAATGAAATCCGAACCATCCACCGGCGCTTTTCCATAGAGCGGCCATCGTCCAGCGCCAGCCTTCACCGGATAATCTCACGGTTGCGAGGCGGTCGGGCAAGTCGCTCTCGGTGATGTAAAAAGGCAGCGCCATCGGGGTAACGAAGACAGCGCCGCCTAAATTTAGCGAAATATTTTCTAATGAGGTAAAAGGACAGAACTTCATTCGTCCGAAAGCCAGCCAGCCTTTGGAAAATCCTTTGATTGTAGAGTTTTGAAAACCGGTTTCCATTCCGGTTTGTAACAGAAGCGGCAATGTGTTGTATTTAGGCCAGTTATGCACATATCTGAGGCGGCTGGTTTGCGCGGTTTCGACCGGCTGTGCTTCGCCGTGTCCAATGGCATCCGACTGTTGCCGCAGTCTCATACTCCCGCTGCCCCAGCGCATTGCGGTTAATTCGCCGTTGAGAGACAATTTCCATTCTCTGAACGGCTGCGGCACTGTCCAGGTTCTAGTATGCGTCTGTGTATATTCACCCAAAAGGTCGATTTTTCGCAGCCATTGGTTTTGAGGTTCATATTGAACCTGCAGCCCAGCGCCGGATAGATTCCTACTTCCAGAGCCGAACGGCAGCGCTGCGTGAGGATTTTGATAATCTGCGGCGAAGTCAAAGGCTAACAATCGACTGCTGAAGTGCGAAAGCCCGCATTGCCAACGCCATACCGCACACCAGGCTGGAGTCCCATCAGCATCGATTCCATATTCGGCAAGCAGTTTATGTGAGAGGCATTCACTTGCGACAGAAAATCCTCGTCCGCTGATATAGGCGCCGGTAAGCGGAAAGGGGTCCTTTATCGACGGCGTAGGCGAAAAGGCAGGCCGATATTGAGTAAATATACCGGAGACACATAATTCTATTTTAACCCATCTCCGAACTAATGCATTATAACTGACTGCGCCGCCTAAACTTCGCTCACATAAACTGTTAAACTTACGCGCTTCACCAGACGAACGATGCAGACCGCCGTCCGACAACCGTTCGATGCAGCCGCTGTCGGACACAATCGCATCGTTCTGTGTCATCCCTGCCAGCAGCAACATTGTAAAGTTATCCCGCTCTTCCCGCCAGGCTGCTCCCCGCTGGAATCGGTTGACCTGGGTATCTGTCGCTGGCGTCAAAGTTGGCGAAATATCGCGATACAAGGCTGAAGCCGGAAAGTGGTCGAAATATCGCGCCGACTTGCCGATGGTTATACCAAGCCCTGCGCTTGAGTGAAAATCACCGGCTAATACCTGCCGCGGTGGCGAACGAAAGGCGATATAATAGTGCTCCAGGTCGTCCAGACGCGGTTCATATTTATCCTTGTCTAATATCGCTCCTAGCGACCACTGATGGCGTTTTACAATATACTTTTGGGTAATTCCGTAAGGGGAGCCGAGATAGCGTCGCGCATCATCGGCAGCGGCAGCCCCGAACCGTCGGTCGATTCGGAGACGCAGATTAGCCTCTACCGGGAATGTTGATGATGGTGATGAAGCCGGGAATAAAAGATATTTACGGATAGTAGAGGCGAATGAACTCGATAGTTTGGCTCGGTCTTGAAAATCGCTTGGATTACGATAGCCGGGGGTTCGGTTGGCGACAATTCTATCGGCGAGAACAAGGTTCATACCTGGCAAGGCGCTGATGAGGTCGAAACCGGCGCGGTTGATATCCAGCGGCCAGATCTGCAGCGCCCACAACCATTCATCCAAATCCTCGGATTCATCCCAATCGCTTGAGATTGGCACGAATGTATTAGAATCATCGGGAAATTGACTTTGTGGGAAGCCGTATTGGATAACGAAAATAAGGGCGACGGAGACGAGAATAAATATGTGAGGATTTGGTTTTATCTTCTTTTTGTTCTTCAAAATATCGGCTGGGAAGTTGGGATAAATCCCACCTTCCCGGTCGATTACGTTTATTTACTTTAATAGAAGCATTTTTCTATTCGACGCACCGACTTCGGTTCGCAAATGCAACAGATAAATCCCTGCCGGTAAATCTCCAGACTCAATGCTAATTGTGTGCCGCTCCGCCGTCATATCCCCATCGATTACCCGTCTTACTAACCTACCGCAAAGGTCACGTATCTCCAACCGCACTTTTCCAGCCGAAACCGTCTCAAACCTGACCTCTGTCAGCGAGTTGAATGGATTTGGAATAACATCGATTTTGAATTTTGGGTTTTGGAGTTTAGATGTGCCTACAAAATCGGGGACTACTACATTAACAGCCCAAAATTGGCTATCCCTCTCAGCGCCTTCGAAGCCGTGAACTCTAACCGTATAATTCCCCGCATAGGGAAAGGCAAGTATTACTGTCGTATCCTGACCAACTTCGTCTCCATCCAATGTCCATGACCAGATCAGACTATCGGATTCTGGATTAAACGGAATAATCCCAAATTCTATACTTTCACCCGCTATGATAGAAATTTGGCTGTTTTCAGGCCAAAAGGTGTTGATTATTCCCCGCACTTCCACCGACCAATCCACCCTGTCCGAGTCTTCACCACGCCTCGCAATCACCGACACCCGGTGCGGTCTTGAGCGCTCGAAAAGAATCGACGTACGGTTCGTATCAGTAGCGATAATGCTTGTCCGGTTATCGGTAAGGTCGGTCAGTTGCCACTCGATAGACGGCTCGCCGAGGCTGTCATCTTGAGTTGCAGATACTACAATTCCAAAATCCTGGCTGGTCCCGCGGCGGACTAACAAATGCAATGTATCCGGTTGATAGTCAGAGATAAATAGTTTGGTGACCCAAATTTGCCAGTGAATTTCCCTGCCCCGTTCGCCTTCACTGATACGGCCGGCGACTTCGAACCTGCCAAGGTCGCGGAATCGTGGATTATAATCGAAAGTTGTTGCCCGAATAGTATCCCGATAAATCCATCGGTAGTCGAAATCACCTGCTGGTCGCGCAATTGCCCGTATGTAAAACCGTTGGCGGGTATCAGGCAGAAAAACCAATGTCGTGTCGAGCGGGAAATATTCTATACCTGGCGGCGGAGGAACATCCGATTCGAATTGGATTAACAGGGCGTCGTTATTGTATGCACCGCCGTGCGAATTATCCGTGACTGTTCCACAGGCTATCAATTCGTCGGCTGGATTGCGAATGATAGAAAAGAATCCTGCAATACTGTTTCGTCCACCGAAATTCTGTCTCCATTCGGTGGTTTCGTAGAATGTTTGGGACAACTCATCGCCGAACCGGTTGATTCTTAAAATGAATGGCATATATTGAACGCCAATGGGAAGCGCAATTGCTACTAATCCGCAAACGGCAAATCCGCCGTTGCTGAGTCGAGCCACACCCATTGTCTGATCAGACCTATGCCTTTCGACATCTAATTGGTAGGTTCGATAAAACACCTGCTGTCCGTGAGAGTCATACTTACCAACAGCAACTCCGCTTACAGGGCGGCCAGCCAATAAAAAACCGCCATCGCCGGTGCTTATCATCGCTTCAGTAGTTATCAAGTCATCATATGCGGCAGCCCAAATCTGTGCGCCGTCGTCTTGGGTGGCTTTGACCAGCCAAGATCTAGGGGTTCCGATTGGACCCCACCTTCGTCCACCGGCGACGACTGTTTCATCCGGAGTTTCACGCACTCCGACGAAAGTAGTCGAACTTCCTGGTGAATAGTTGCGAGACCAGATAATATCGCCATTATTATTTATCCGCATCAAACGACTGATGCGGACATTATTCTCAACTTGAAAGCCAGCAAGTATAAATTCACCGCCTTTTAATTCGATGGCTGCATAACAAGCGCCGGGACCATAATTTCGCCACCAAATTAAATTGCCCTCAGCCGTCAACTTTAAGGCTGAGAATTCCCCATGGCCGGGTGATTCAGCATTACTTTCACCCGCGATAAGCAGTTCCCCGGCGTCGGTCTCGATAATGGAACGAAGGATAGATAGGTAATCATTACCGTAAGAACGCTGCCAGACGACTTCGTATTCGGCATTCAGCCGTATGACTAACGCCCGCCCCGGACGGGGTATGGTGTTCATAAAGTCCTTGCTTATACCGCACGCAACAAGTCCCCCATCATCAGTTCGGAATAGGTCATAGAAGAAATCGTTGTTCTCACTGTTATAACTCTGAAACCAGGTCAACCGTTGGCCAAACACAACCGTCGATATGCAGGTAATTCCTGCAACAAATAGTAAGGCTATAACAAATTTCGAGATTAATTTTAGTAGGTTCGGCATATTG
>VGIO01000086.1 GCA_016867855.1 Calditrichota bacterium | reverse complement strand
GCTCGCATCTGTGGTGGTATATGTGAACGGCGCGGTGTTGGAGAGGCAGATTTTAAATGCTTCATTTTTCGACGGAAATGTGATTTGGTCCACAAATTCGCTTGCCGATGGCAATTATATTATAGCGGTTCGGGCATGGGACAGTTCCGGCAACACGGAGACGACGGTCGGAATCGCTTTGCGGGTCTGGAATAACCGCCCGCGGGTGATTTGGGTGCCGGATGATTATCGGACGATACAAGGCGCGATAAACGCCAGCCGGGACGGGGATACAGTTAGGGTAAGGGCGGGAACCTATCACGAAGGATTGCGTTTAATGGGTAAGAATATTTGGTTGGAGAGCGAGGAAGGACCTGAAATAACTATAATTAATGCTGAAACTTGGGCTCATGGAATTGCTATACGCGATAATGAAATTAAAGTAACTATTAGAGGATTTAAAATTAGTAGTTTATTTGCCGGCATTGCTATTTCAGATGGTGCTATCGCAATGATATATAATTGTATTATAAAAAAGAATTGGTCAATAAACGGTATTATGGTTCAAGGTCGAGGTGCTTTTATATATAACTGTATAGTTGACAGCACAGATTATGGTGTATGGTCCTTTTATGTATATGGTTGTTTATTTAATTCGATTATACTAAACTGTAATACTGCATATAGAGAACAGAATGGATATAATAATTGGATTTTACTTGGCTGGAATTTGTATTGGAATAATGTTACAAATTTTGTCGGTGCTGAACCCAGTGAAGGAGATATTTTTGAAAATCCACTCTTTGAAAATGATAGTTACCTTTTAAATATAAATTCTCCTGCAATTAATACAGGTAAACCTGATATTTTCGATAGGGACGGCAGCCGTTCAGATATTGGGATTTTCGGCGGCCCTTATGCTTATTAAAAATCCCAACAAAATGCGTTATTAGGAGGCTAAAATGCCAGAAACTTGGGTCGTATCAACACAAAATCCAGATGTTGTAGACCTGAAAACAGTTGCCAATAGTGGTAATGTAATCGAAGTCAGAGATGTTGCAGATGATGCTCTAATCTCCCTCAAGGCTTCGAACATCGATGGAGCTAACTCGGTCGCCATCGAGGCAGCAGGACAACTCAAGGTTACAGCTGTTTCAGCTAACAATCCTGCTTCTAAAGGTATTCACGTTGTCAACAGCAGCACGAATGCTAATGCCTGGGCTTTAAAAGCCGAAGGCAAGACCGACCTGCACGGCACGATTTTAACGCGCGATCAGAACGACCAATTCATCGATGCGGCTGAAGAGCGGGCGCTTAGAATAGGGAATCAGTCGCCCACGACCGGCGTCATCATTGGCCGCTCCGGCGCAAATGGGGTTCAAATTCACGACAACACACATTTGACCGGGAATTTAAGCCTCATCGACGGCAGCCTCGAATCGGGCGGCGCGGAAGACCTTCATCTTCGCATCGGCGTTACCGGCGACACCGATAATGTAATTATATCGCGCACCGGTCTGACGACCGCTGTCAGGGGCGCTCTAACGGTAGGTCCGAACAATGCCGTCGGCGTAATCAATTCCGGTGGAACGGCCGAGTCGCCGCAAGTTTTAAAAATCGGCAATGATATGGTGACCGCCGATGTCAGGATTTCTCGCGCAGGTCAAAACATCGATATGTTTGCGCGGACGAAGTTCAACTCCAATGAGTGCGTTTTGAACAACGCTCCCAATTTAGCCGATGTCAACGGCGCCGGCTTAGTGTTCAACGCTAATGGTCACGGGGAAGGTCCTTCTATCGACTTCTACACGGGCGGCGTTCTGCGCGGCTGGGTTGACGCACTGGGGTGGAACAATGTGTAAGCAATTTAAAATCTCCCCCCCGTGTAACTTGTTGCTTCGCCGGGCTGCAACTTAAACGGCTGTCAATAGAATTAAATTGGCAGCCGTTTATGTTTGCTGCCGACTACAATTTTCGTCCTTATCTCTTATTTCTCCAAATTCTTTTCTTTAATTTCCAACACGCGAGCGGATGGATGAGTTATCGCTTGTTTAATATCCCTTCAACCCAATTCCAAAGGTAAAAAATGCAGTGTTCGCATTATCTAATAATCTTTCCGCGCGGACGGATAATTCAGCGTTGGAACTCAGCGCGATGTCCAATCCCAGCGATACTCCAATATTAATTTTGCCGCCGTTGCCGGGTTTAAAAATCTCGCGCGCTAAAACGCTCTGCCCAAAAGGATACATTCCTTTCAAAGCAACATTAGAACATTCGGTGTAATATAATCCCAATCCGCCTTTAAATTTCAGCAGATTAAGTATGTATCCGGCATTGAACGGCTGATACAGGGCTTCGGCGGAAAGTCCGGAAATGACCTTCCAGCCTTGGCTTCTAACGACGGTCATATTCCGGCTATGGGTTTCGAGCATCTCTTCGGCGTTGGGCGTCCAGCGCTGGAACGAAGCGCGCAGCCCGAAATGCAGAGTAGATGGCGATGGACTAATCAATTCAAACCCGACGGAATAACCCGTAAGCCACTCTTTGCCCGCAGCGGCGACCGGCTGGGACACACCACCGAAGGGCTTAAAGGTCAACTCCACCGCATCGAGCGAAGCGGTATTCAAGAGAAGCACGTTGGCGGTAAAAGCCGATACTACGATTAATTTTCTCATCTTTAGAGTCTCACTTTACGATGGTAAATTTATGGGTGATTACGGCGCCTTCCGGGCCAGACGCGCGCAGGAAATACAGCCCCGCTGGCAATGCTGAGCCGTCAGCCGATAAATAATGCACTCCCGGTATGAACTCCCCATCTGTAATTATTTTGACCTTCCTCCCGTTTAAATCGTAAAGTTTAATATCGACTTTGCCGGCAACCGGCACCGCCAGCATAAATCGGGTCGATGAATTAAACGGATTTGGATAAGCGGCGCCCAAAGCGAACTTGACAGGTAGCAGCGGCTGGGCTGAAACCGCCGGCGGATTTTCGCTGGAAGCCAATAACAACACATCGTCGATATAGACGCCGTCTTCTTCTATATAGTAATCGCTACGGAGATGAAAGCGGAAATGCACGACCGGTTGCCCGCAGTAAGCGTCCAACGGCACGACGAAGCGCTGCCATTTATTATAGCGCATCAGACGCTGGGTAGACGCGTTCCAAGGCCTCAAAGGGATAGAATCGAGAAAGGCTAACTCTTGATGCGCCGGTGCAGTCTGCGTCCAGGTCCAGTTGTGTGAATCCGGTTCATTTGAGTTGCCGGTCGAAACTTCGACCCACAGCGAATCGTAGCCTGGTTCGAGCGCTTGATTCAAATAATAGACCAGCGCGGCGGTCGAACAACTCGACAGGTCGAACCAGGTGTCGAACATATTGTAAGGCGCGCCCCAGCTGTCTTCACCGCGAATAGTGTTGCCGTAACGGCTGTCGGTGAAAGAATTCGGCGGCGAGTAATAGACATTCGTCAACTCCCAGCCTTTAAGTGAATCCAGACCATTGAGATTCATCCTATAATCGGAAGTATAAGTTACATCGCCACAGTCGAAATTCTGCCTCAAGAGTGTTTTAGCCGCTGCCAAACCTATATGCAGGGTCGTGTCGGATATGATAGAAACCGATATTCGGCGCGGGACATAGTTTTCACCGCTGGAAAAAGTCATTGTGTAGGTTCCATAAGGTAAGGTCAATTGAAAGCGATGGCTGTTGCGGACGAAACTCCAACTGCTGTCGGGGTGGTCGATATCTATAGTCAGAGGATAAGCGGTCGGCAAGCCTTGCGAGGTCATTTCGAAATCGACATTGCATAACGGCAAACGTTGCAATGTGAAGTTGATACGCGCCGGATCGGCGCCGGAGTTGCGGCTGATGGTCGTATCCTTATAGCCGAAGGCGCTGGCGGCGAGCCGGTAAGGCAGCGCGCTCGGCGCCGCCCAAAAGAACATCCCGTTCAGCGGATTAGCGCTGCGGACTGGCAGTAATCGATTAGTTAGAGCAGGTATGACTAATTTCGCCGCCAGCGGCTGCGAAGTTTGGGCGTCGGTAACGGTAATAACTAATCGGCTGCGTATAACCGCGCCTAAGTCATCCGGCGTGATGCCGGCGGCGGAGTTTAGAAGATAATCCAAGCCCAATTTTATATCATTCATAACAGCGTAAATGCCGGCTGAATCCGGCTGCATCGCATTATCTGAACCGCCGATTTCGAGACGCATCGCAAAAACGCCATACTTCCAATAGAAATAAACTTCGCTGTCGCCTTTAGTCTGCAGTATGCGCACTGGCGTGTAGTGGTCGTTGGGATTGCCGTGTTTCTTGCATCTGAGCGCTACAGCGTTGGCGAACTCATCTAAGAATTGTTGGTCCGGGCTTAGCTTTTTATCGAATGCATCGCGTTCGGCGAAAGCCCAGGGATAGATGACTTGTTCCTTGACATTTCCCGTGCGTGAGGAATGCAGCACGACCGAATAGATAGGCCGGACGCGCTCGATAAGCCGTATCAAGGCTTGGGTTTCAGGCTCGCTGGCGGGATTAGAACCGCGATAATAGTCGAATGATTCAGCATCGCCGGTGGCTAAAAAAGCCGGTCCGTTATGCCAGAAAAGCGGGAAATTGCGGTTGATGTCCACACCGGAAGTATCCTTGCCGATATCGACCACACAGCGGAACAGACCGTCGCCGATGTTGTCGCGCTTATTTTTGCGATATGTGTAGTCGAAATTATGGACGACCTCCAGGCCCTCCGGGTTGGCGGTCGGAACGATATAGATATTCACATTTCGATACCAGCGCGACCGTCCAGCGACGCGCGTTATCAAGCGCATAACGTATTCGACGCCTAAGACTTCCTCGGCATGAACCTGCCCGATAAACACTACCGACGGCTTATTATTCACATAGTCGCTGTCGTTGTCGGCGATTTTTATGCAATAAATCGGCATTCGGTCGGCTTGGCTATAACCGATGGAGTCGATGCGCATTATCCTTAAGCCGGCGCTGCGCAGCGAATCGCGGATAAAGAATATGCGTTCTTTGATTTCCGCAGGCGTATGGTAAGCGGGGTCATCGATAGCCGAACCTTGAAAAGTCGAGATGCGCGGTTGACCTCCCGACCCGTCGAAGAAACCTGCCGCCCGGACGCTGCCGCAAAGACAAGCGAGCGCTGCGATGATGACGACCTTCGTTCGGGCAATGTTTTTCAAATATCTACTCCTCACTGATGATAATGGTGATGATGATGATAAATTAGTGAACGGGCGTTTGGGCTCGTCCTGGCAATTAATTTGCGATGAGTCGGAGACTCCCGTCGGTAATAGACGATCACCCTTTTCTCTTTCCATAAACTTGTTCGTAGTATTCGGGATATAATTTCTGCATACAGTCCGGGCAGATACCGTGCGAAAATTGGGCTGCGGAGCGTTTGGCGATATACTTTTCGACCTGCTGCCAGTAACCGCGGTCGTCGCGCACTTTTTTACAATTGGCGCAGATGGGAATTAGACCGGTGAGGACCTGCAATGTTTGTTCGGCGGCTTCAAGTTCGGCTTGCGTTTCGGCGACCTGGGCTTCGAGACGCACTTTGACCCATCTCATTTGCCGAAGCCGGCCTTGAAATGCGATCAAGCCCACGCCGAAGCCGACCGTCAGGAGTGACAACCAAAGCCACCAGGTTTCATAAAAATAAGCCGGCACGATAATGGTCAGAGGCTGGGCGAGTTGTATCTCGGCGCCTAATCCACTGCGGGCTTTGAGTTCGAATCGATAAGTTCCCGGCGGCAGATGCCTAAAAATAACTGTCTGGTCAGACGAAAACACCGACCATTTGTCTTCCATCCCGACTAGCCGCCAGGCATAGCGATTGGAACGTTCATCGGTAAAATCGGTCAGAGCATAAGCGATTTTTAAATAACGTCGGCCTAATTTCAGTTTCAGCGTCTCACCTAGTCGATATAGTTTGCCATCTGTATCTTGAATGGATGTTAGTATCAACGGGCGGCGCCGGTCAGGTTGCGTCTGCATAAGTTGCAGATTTAATAGCGCCAGGCTGTTCGGTTGGACCAGTAAATATTTATCCGGTGCTAGTTCGAGAATTTCCTGCACGGCATTATCTGCTAAACCGGAATTTTTATCGAAGGTGATTTTAGAGTCATCCAATTCAAGCAACAATCCTTCCGAAGTCGCCAGCAGGCGCCGGCCTTGAGCGTCGAACGCGATGTCGTGGCAACTGGGACGTCCTGGGAGGCTTAACGGCAGGTTATAAACTGAATCCCGCGTAACGACGGTTACGCCTTCGCTGGCTAAAAAATAGAGATTGCCGGCTGGATCACGGCGGACTTTATAATACCGGCCCATCAGCGCGCCGCCGGGCGTAAAGTAGGACAGCGTATCGCCGGCCAACCGGTTTAAATAGCCGCTGAACGAGCCGAACCAATATGCTGAATCCGGCCCGAATGCGCCGCAGGTAACGACCCGTTCAAGCCATAAGTCCGTTTCCGACTCACGAATAGTAACCGGCGTAACTTTCCACGAAGCAGCCGTTACTAATTGAATATAATGTGCGTCATAACGTATAAGGTCGGGAGGATTGTATCGAAATAAATAATTCCAATTACCAAAGAAAATATAATCGTCATTCCCGGCGAGGGCAAAAATGCTGAAATAAGCCCAGGCGCTCAGAAGCGTATCCGAATGTAATTTTTCGCCGTTCCACCAGCCAGCGAACCAACTTCCCGCTATCCATAATCGGCCGGCGCGGTCCAGGGCGAACACCGCCGGTTGACTGCCTGTATCCAATTTATCTAAAAGTATTTTTATCCTTTCCCCGCGCACTAAATAAACCGCTTGATCGGAGACAACGACTAAATCGTTATTTTTATCCAAAGCAATGCCCATAACAGTTTCGCCGGCGCGCGGTTGATGCGGATATCGTTCGAGTCGGTCTGAATGAAAGCGGAACAGCCCGCCGCTGCTGTTGAATAATACGCTGCCATCGGGCATCTTTAGACTGGCTTCGATGTTCCTTAAGAACGGGTAATCATCGTCGTCATAGATTTTTAAGGCTTGAGTCACTAATTTATGTAATGTCCCATTTAAAGTCAGGATCCAATAATGACCCTGGACGTCGCAAAATATGTCCCTAACCTCATTAGTTGGTAGTCCGGTCGAACGATTAAATTTCAGAGTTTCTTGCTCTGAAACAACATAACCGCCTAACCAGCCGGCGAATAACTTACGACGATTCTGGCTGCGGAACGAATGGATCTTGCCTGCCAGCCGATTGAAATCGGAATTATATCTAAATGTATCATTTTCTAGATGATAGACTCCAGTGCGCGCGAACGCCCACAATTCGCCATTTTCAGAATAGTCAAGAGAATTCAAGAACCAGATATCGGGTGTGTCGCTTCCATAAAACTTTAAACATTTATCGAGCGCGGCGCGGACTTGCATATGCCGGTCGTGTTTGAACAAATTCGAGTCGATGAGTATCTCGGTGAAATAATCCATTCCATATCGAATGTCGGGATATTTTGTCTTAAATTGTCGGTAAGGCAGCGTCTCGTAATCGTTTTGCAAATTGGCGTCTTTAAATTCCCACACTTCTTTCAACTCTGCGAGTTTGAATTTTAAAATACCGTTCATTTCAGTCGCCGCCCATATCGCACTATCCGCGGGATTAAAGAGCAGGTCAACTACCAAATTGGAGCCGGGCGAAATGGGATAATATAGATTCCACCGCAATAAATAATAAGCCTCGCGGTGACGAGCAATCAAGCCGCTGGCGGTAGCGGCGCACAGCCAATCATCTACAAAAATGACATTTCGCACATTCAAACCTTGTAGGTCAGGATGCGGCTGGATCTGGCCGGTTAGCGGGTCATAAATGCTGACTCCGTTCCAAGTGCAAATCCAAATGGCGCCGTCTGGGGCTTCGACGAAGTTATTGACGAAATTATTGCAAAGTCCGTCACGCACGGAGAAGCGTCGAAAGGCCGAACCGTCATAAAGCGCGACACCCCTTGCCCCGCCGAACCATAATAAGCCACGGCCGTCCTGGAAAACAGCGTTGATTTCGCTTAAAGCCGGAAATGAGCCTTCAGGATAAGCATAGAATGGTAGTTTTTGCCCGTAACTATTCGCTTTCAGGCATAAATATACCGTTATGCAGAATATAATACGGCGCGTAAAAATACTTGTTTTATGAGCGTCGATTTTTATTTTGATAATTTATTTCGATTGTCTTTTTAATATAATGTCTCGACAGACTTTTTGCAATTTGAGCAAGGAATTTATATATTGATAGATAATTGATAGTAAGTTATGTGTGGCTTTGGGCTTTAGTCTATCAAATAACACTACAAAATAAATCCAAAATATTTTCACTTTATTAAATTACACAAAATATGGAATTTAAAAACATAATTTTAACCGTCGAGGACGGCATTGCGGTGGTAACTATAAACCGTCCGAAGAACCTGAATTCACTATCAACCGCGACCGTGAACGAAATCGGCTGGGCTTTCGACATCATCGCTGGAGACGCAGCTGCCAAAGGCGTCATCGTCATCGGCGCAGGCGATAAAGCCTTTGTGGCGGGCGCCGATATCGCCGAATTAGCCGCTAAGGATACATTATCCGGGCGTGAATTCGCCATTATTGGGCAACGGGCTTTTAACAAAATCGAATCGCTGCCCAAGCCGGTCATCGCCGGGGTCAACGGCTTTGCGCTCGGCGGCGGCTGCGAGTTGGCGATGGCTTGCCATCTGCGCGTGGCGGCGGCACACGCAAAATTTGGGCAGCCGGAAGTCGGATTAGGCGTTATTCCAGGCTTTGGCGGAACGCAGCGGCTGCCCCGGCTAGTCGGCAAAGGCCGCGCGCTGGAACTTCTGCTCGGCGGTGGAATAATCGATGCTGCCGAAGCCTACCGCATCGGACTCGTCAACTGCGTCCTCGACACCCCCAAGAAAGACGCCGACAGCAATACCATCAAAGACGAAAAGGGGCGTCCTATTTTCGACCGCGAGACCTTCCTGGCTGAAATTAAACGGATGCTGAAAGGCTTCCTCGCCAAAAGTCCGGTCGCCTTGACCTATGTCATTGAAGCAGTCAACCGCGGCTTCGAACACGACCTCGAAGAAGGGCTCAAACTCGAAGCCGACCTGTTCGGTTTGATTTATACGACGGCTGATTGCCAGGAAGGCTTGAACGCGTTTCTCGAAAAGCGGGAAGCCAAATTTATCGGCAAATGAAAAGCGCTGTCCGCCACTGAAGGCAACGTAAGGTTGTCGAAAATGCCTCAATTATAATCCAAAGGAGGCGCTATGGAACTGAATGAACTAACCGCCTATTTAGCGGATTTCCTCAATATCACCGCTTATGAAGATTACTGTCCTAACGGCGTTCAGATTGAGGGCCGGAGTCAGGTTAAACGGTTAGTAACCGGTGTGTCCGCCAGCGAACGGTTGTTCACTGGCGCCGTCAAACGCAACGCTGATGCGGTGCTGGTCCATCACGGCTTATTCTGGAAAAATACGCCGCAGCCATTGACTTTGACCGGCATAATACGCACGCGGGTGAAAATACTCCTCGCACGCGATATCAACCTACTCGGCTATCATCTGCCGTTGGATGGTCACCCGACTTTGGGCAACAATGTTTTAATCGCTAAAGCCTTAGGATTGCAGGATGTGCGGCAAGTCGCTATCGAAGGTTTAAAGACGCCGTTGATGGCGGTCGGGACCCTCAAGCACACTGTGCCGTTTGAAGCCTTTAACCGCTGGGCGAATGAGATTATCGGCGCCTCCAACCCGACGCTGCAACTTGGCCGGACGCAGATTCAGAATGTGGCGGTCATATCCGGCGCCGGCAGCGGTCATTGGCGGGATGCGGCTGAAGCCGGCGCAGATGTGTTAGTTACCGGCGAAGCGCGGGAAGATGTCGTGCGAGCCGCTGAAGAAGTCGGGCTGAATCTCTGCGCCTGCGGACATTATAACACTGAGAAATGGGGTGTCCGCGCTTTGGGTGAGCATCTAGCGGCAGCTTTCGGCCTGGAGGCCGAATTCGTCGATATCCCTAATCCAATCTAACAAAAGTCCAATATCCGATTTTGAGTGCCTGCTTTGCAACGCCCTACGCGCGCTGAAATAAACCTCACGGCTTTGCGTCATAACTTTTCCTCTGTGCGCCAACAGGCCGGCGGCGCAAAAATTATGGCGGTTGTCAAGGCGGAAGCCTATGGACACGGTCTAGCGCGCATCGCGCAGGAATTATCCAACCTTGGGACGAATTACCTCGGCGTGTCATTTTTAGAGGAAGGCATCGCTCTGCGCAAAGCCGGAATATATACGCCGATTTTGGTTATGGGTGGATTAGTCGATGAGCAGATAGAGCAGTATTTGGACTTCGGACTGGACATAACTGTTTCATCGGTGTGGAAAGCCCGGCAAGTCGAAGCGGTTGCCGAAAAGTATGCGACTAAGGCTATTGTTCATCTTAAATTCGACACCGGAATGGGTCGCATTGGGCAGCAGTGGCATAGCGCTCAACTATTACTGGAAGCCGTGACGCTGTTGCCTCATCTCGAACTTAGAGGTCTTTACAGTCATTTTGCTTCCGCTGAAAGCGCTAATTTGGCTTATACTAAACATCAACTTGACTGTTTTTATTCGGTCTTGGATATGGCGCATCGGCTGAAATTGGAATTTCCCTTAGTTCATATCGCCAACAGCGGCGCCTTGCTGCAGATGACGGAACAGACGCGCTTCGCAATGGTCAGACCCGGACTGGCGCTCTATGGAGTTGCTCCCGGCCGGCATCTTGAAGCGAAAATCCATTTGCAGCCGGTAATGACATTGCGTTCGGAAATTGTCTATGTAAAAAAGCCTCCGGCGGGAACACCGGTCGGTTATGGTTCGACTTGGCGCAGTCCCGGCGAGCGCTGGATAGCGACTATCCCTATCGGCTATGGTGACGGTTATCCGCGCCGCGCCGGCAATCGCGCTATAGTCATGTTGCGAGGAAGGCGCTGCCCGGTCGTCGGCAATGTCTCGATGGACCAAATCACCATCGACGCCGGAGTAGAAGCCTATCTCGGCGACGAAGTTCTCCTCTTCGGTAAAACCGGCAATTCCGAACTACCGCTATGGGATTTATGCGCAGCCATCGACGCGATTCCTTATGAAATCCTCTGCGGTTTGACGACACGCACACCGCGGGTGTATGTTGAATAGAGGGACAATATAGACAACACTGTAACATTCCAAGTTCCAAATTCCGAATTCCAAATTTCAAAATAGATGAAGTCATTTTTCACGCAGTTTATTTCGGCGGTTTGGGAGGTTTTTAAACTACCATTTGACCTTATTGGTCTGGGCTTTAAGCGAATGTGGGTGCTCGGCTGGCAGCGCATTCTGATGCTCATTACAGCGGCGGTCGCGCTGACTATGGTTGTAATTCTGCTGTTTTTAGAAGCGACCTCGCAGCCGGGATTCTGCGGCAGTTGTCATATTATGCGTCCGTATATCGCTTCATGGCAGACTTCGACGCATAATAATGTTCATTGTATGGTCTGCCACGCCCGCGAAGGTTTGACGGGTTATATCGAGACCAAATTTACCGCGCTGTCGATGTTAGTGAATTATTTTACCGGCATTTACAAGCGTTCGAAGCCGTGGGCGGAAATTGAAGACCGCAACTGCCTGCAGGGAGGCTGCCACGCGACGCGGTTGCTGGACGGCAAAATCGACTTCACCGGCGTCGTCTTCGACCACACGCCGCATCTGACCGATATCCGGCGCGGGCGCAAACTGCGCTGCACCTCTTGTCATTCGCAAATCGTTCAGGGCGAGCATCTGACAGTTACAACTTCTACTTGCGCCTTATGTCATTTTAAAAATGTGGAGGCGGAAGGCCGGACTGAGTTGGCGGACTGCCGCAAATGCCATAAGTCACCGCCGACCGGTCGAGATGTGCCTTACGACCATACCTGGGTATTGGGAAATAATATCAACTGCCGGACTTGCCATCAGTTGATGTGGCAGGGCAGCGGCACAGTGCGCAAAGAGCGTTGCGGCGTGTGTCATAGCCAGACCGCTCATATCGAACGCATCGACGACCTCGAATTTATCCACGAATGGCACATTGAAAAGCGCAAAGTGGATTGCCTGATGTGTCACGACCCTATCGAACACCAGCAGCCGAAGGTTGCAGCAGTCATCGGCAGTGATTGCCGCGCTTGCCACGAAGACCGCCATGCGCCGATTTTAGCGTTATACGAGGGTATAGGCGCGCGGCTGGCAGCGAAGAAGATGCCCAATGCAATGCACGAATCCGGGGCAGTCTGTATGTCTTGCCATAAAGATCCATTCACCGGCAATGGCAGCGCGCGCGTCGATAAAAACGTCTGCACGCCTTGCCATCAAGCGTCCTACTTTAAATTGGCTGAGGAATGGCGAGCGAATTTCGCCCGGCGCATCGCTCAACTCGAAAGCGCTCTGCATCGGATGAGCAGCCATACTCATAAGGAAGACGCCCGGCACGATTTAGCGCTCGTCAAACGCGGCGGCGCATGGCACAATCCGCACTATGCAGATGAAGTGTTGAAGAGCGTGGCAGAAGTAATTTCAAAGGCTGGCGGAAATGTCAA
>VGIO01000085.1 GCA_016867855.1 Calditrichota bacterium | reverse complement strand
ATCCATACAGGAAGGGAACAGCAACGTGTCTTCGGCGCCGAGGAATTCGCTAAGTTTTTGTTCGAGTTGGCGATGAATGTCCTGCGTCCCACAGATGAAGCGCACGGATGACATTCCATAGCCGCGAACTTCGAGACCGTTGTGCGCCGCCTGCACCACTTCCGGATGGCTGGACAGCCCCAGATAGTTGTTGGCGCACATATTGATAACCTTCTTGGTCGTCGAACCGGCCGGGAATTCGACCACAATTTCAGACGACTGCGGCGAATGTATGAAGCGCTCTTCCTTGAACAACCCGGCGTCTTTAAGCGCGCCGAGCTCGTTCTGATAGTCGGCGCGGGTCTTGTCGCTGAATGCCATAGCCGTTTAGTCCTTCTTAAACCTGGTGACCAGCGCGATGATGCTGCGCACCGTGTCGAAAGCCTCCGGCGATGCGTCAGCGTCAGGTATCCGGATGTTGTATTTCTTTTCTAAAAACCGTTTCAGCGAAACCATCGAAAACGAATCCACGATGCCGCCCGAAATCAACGGCGTATCGATATTGACCTCGCGGTCGTCATCCTCTTCGATGTATTCACGCTTGACATAATCTAATACGGTTTTGGAGATATCGTCCCCATTGATTGTTCCTGTAATAAGTCGAAAGTTGTCGTGATTAATAAATAGGGTCTGCTGAATAATCGAGAAAATGCCTTGACTGGCAAGGCGCACGCCCCCGTGCGCCGACAATTCACTCTTGACACGGCGGACGCGGGCGTCCGCCTTGACGCAAAGTGAATTACTCAGTAGACCCTAAATAGAAAATAACAATATAATAAAATTTACAAGTTGGAGAAATTAAAAAGCGGTCATCTAAATCAAATAATTGATTTTTTAAGCGGATGTTGTGAATTGTTAAATGAATTTCTTCGGAATGTATTCCGGTTGGACGGATAATAACACCGTCTATAAAGACATTTTAATACTAATTTGCAATCAATCAGCAAATTATCTTCAAAGCAAATTCACAACTGATTAAACAGATGAAACGGATAAATTTGTGGAGCCCCGCTACGCTAATCCGTTATATCCGTTCAATCCGTTGTTAATCTAGTGCTTCGTTGCAATAGAAACTGGCATTATAGTATAGACAGGAGGACAGGCGTCCCTGCCTGTCCACTTTGCAGCCATATCTCCCTGGACAGGCAGGGACGCCTGTCCTCCTGTCCGTCATACTGGAAGCCATTTATGCAAGTGAACACTAGAATCATATTATTCATCATTTGATTGTAAATTAGTATTAACGACGCTTTATGGATTTTGCTTTGTGGACAAAACAAACAAAACTGATGGAAATCGTTCAAAACGAGCGTGCCGCCGGACGAAAACATCCAGCGGCACGAATGGTTAACCTGCGGTTTTGACGGACGAGAAGTTAACGCATATTTCCTTGAATCTGGACTTCGTCGAATTTAGCCAATCCATTACCCTGATACGGCGGGAGAGGTCTTGGACTGGCGACTACCTGCCTTAAATCCAACATAAAATTATCGATGAAAACATCGGGAATTTCACCATCTGAAACTGCTATCAACCTGATGCGCCGATTGTCGAAATGGTCGGTCCGCATCGTTTGCAGGTTTTCGGCAATAGCCTGGTCATTAACATATATAGAATAGGTATGGCTCATCATACTATATGAAATTTTAATATGCAGCCACTGGTTTAAGGCATAGGCGCCACAAATCTGGAAATTAGCGCCGCTGCGAGCGTAAATATTGCCGTCCGTCCGGAATAAAATCGTGAAAGTTTGATAACCGGTTTGGTCGCCGCCCCAAACGCCAAATGTACCGATTTGAGGAATGAAAATATAAAACGATATAGTTCCGCTCACCATTGGCTGCGGGCTTAAGTCTAAGGCGCAGAAATTGGCGCCGACATCTGGGTCGTGGAACTGCACGCTCTTGCCTCCTGCCGGCATCGATTGAGCATTCGTTACCCTAATCCAGGATGTCCCGCGTATAGTATCACTCCATTCACCTCCAGGTGATTGACCGACCGGATAACTCTCGAAATCGTCCCGAAAGACAACAGGATTAGTCGTGCGCGCGCTGTCGATGTTGCTGTATTCCGATTCGCCGACTTCATTTAAGGCTTTGACGCGATAAGCATACATTGTGGAATGGACGAGTCCGGTATCGGGATAAGAGATACGATTGCGCGGCACAGTGCCGATAGGAGCGAAGGTCTGGCCGTCCAGATTGCGGCGCTCGACTAAAAACTCAGTTTCGTTGTTGGAATTGTCCTGCCATTGCAGATTTATCTGAGTCATCGAGACCGCCGCAGCGCGTAGGTTCGATGGCGCACTGGGAGGGCCATTCGGCGTCATCGCGGTATCTTCGTTCGAGAATGCAGAGAGCAGCCGCCGCGGATTACCCTGAATGCGATTGAAGGCTTGAATCCGGTAACCATAAGCGCCCTGTGGCGATACATTATTGTCGATATGCGTAACAGTATTAGTCGGCAGACTGTCGGCGAGTGTAATCCAAGTGGCTTCGCTTCCACCCATCGGTCGACGATGCAAAGTAAAGCCTAATTCATCTTCAGAGTTGTCAGTCCAGGATAGATTAACCTGTCGAGGCGCAACCGCTGTCGCCAGCATCGCAGTCGGTGGATTCGGCGAGCCATTCGGCAGCGTTACCCGCGCTTCATTGGTGTAGCCCGATTGACCGTGGTCGTTAAAAGCATAGAGACGATAAGAATAAGATGTGCTGGGGGTTACCGCCGAATCGACATATCCGACTGTGTTGGCCGGCAGGCTGACTAAAATATCCCAACGCGTGCCGGTAGTTATTTTCTTTTCGATGCGAAAGCCGGTTTCTTCGACGGAATTGTCTCGCCAGGTAAGAACAACGCAACGGTAATTCGGCGCGACTGCTGCTAATTCTGTCGGCGCGCCCGGCGGTCCCGTGAGGGTCGTCGCCGATACGGTTTCTGAGTAGGGCGAGCGTCCGCTGTCATTGTAAGCGTAAATACGGAAGAAATAGGTCGTATTTGATACTAAACTCCCAATATTAGCGCGCCCATATCCCGCAGGCACGCTGTCGGCGATTGCAAATCCGATGGCTTCCTGCAAACTTTGTTCGATGACAAAGCCGCGCTCATTGGCGGGAACGAGCGGGTCCCAAGTCAACGAAATAGTATGCTGGTCCATCGGCTGGGCTCGCAAATTGGCTGGCTTGTTCGGCGTAGGCACAGTCGTCGTAGCGCGCGCTTCGCCGGACCAAACCGATGGGATTGTGTCTTTTAAGGCGCGGATGTGATAAGTGTAGGTTATATTTTGCGTCAGACCGGTATCGCTGTAAGCAATAGTGTTGGCGGGAAGCATCGCGATACGGGCGTAAGCGCCGCCGCCGGCGCCGGACCGCCGACGCTCTATCTCATAAGCTGTCTCGATGGCTGAATTATCGGCCCAATTCAGGTTGATTTGCGTTCCGGAAGCCTTGACGGCTGTAAAGCTCGTCGGCGGTTTAGGCGGTGTATGCACGGCAGCGATGTTGCTGGCGATGCTCGACGAACGCGGCGTTATGGCAAAAACGCGATATTCGTAAGGCAAGCCTTCTGTTACGGCTGTATCGATGTAAGTTTTTACATCGACATTGGTGGTAAAAATCGCGCTGAACTCGCCGACCTGGGCTTTGCGCTCAATGCGGAAACCCGATTCGGAATAACTATTGTCGCGCCAATTGAGCCGAACCGAACTATCGGACAGAGCAATGGCGGTCAAATCGCTCGGCGCGGGAATGCTCGGACCAGTCGCGCCGCCATTGTCATCGCCGCCGCAACCAGCGATGAAAGCGACCATTATAAACGCGAGCGGTAATGAGAAGGGATGTAGTTTCATAGCAGGGCTGCTCCGGCTAAGGTGTTTATTTTCAGAATTATATATTCCGATTATTATTATTAATCTATTATATAATATAGTATCTTTAAAGTCAATAATCAATAGTCTTTCTGTAAAATTGTCAATTAAATAGTCTGTCAAATATTTTTATGGACATTATGGACATTCGGCAATGTCTAGTGTTATGCCAATTGTGCAATGTCGTATGTCATCCTGAACGAAGTGAAGGATCTCGTCTGGTTAAGTAAGTCTTTAGGACGAGATCCTTCACTTCGTTCAAGATGACGACATCTTACGCTTGATACCAATTTGCATTCAAATGAATAATAAAGGGATGCAAAATTAACAACGGATTAAACGGATAGAACCGATTAACATAGCGGCTTTATAGGATTATCCGTTTCATCCGTTTAATCTGTGGTGAATTTGTTTTGACATTTATCAGCCGATTGATTGCGACTTGTATTAAGTCTTACTTAGATGCTTCAGCAGAAAATCCGAGAGGTATGAACCAATCATCGAATATGGTAATATAACTTCGGTTGCGCCTATTGCTTTAAGCAATTCGATTTGTTTGGTTGAATCGGCTGTAGCGACAATACTCGAATTAGGTGATATTGTCCGGCAGATTTTTACGAGATGTGCGTTACTCGTGCCTTTAAGAAGCATATCGGGAATCGTCAGGAATATGAATTTAGCCCCGATTATATGCGAATGTTCGAGCGTATCAGGACTGCTAATATCGCCAAATATACCTTTTATTCCTTTTTGTCGTAATTCAGTGAGAACTTCTATATTGAAATCGACAACCAATATTTTTTTCAATAATTCAGGTTTTGTGCGTTCCAACTTTGCGACTAATGCTGCCGCAGCGCGATGGTAGCCTAAAATAACTACATCGGGGTGATGACTGTCATCGATTTGAGCAAAGTCTTCTTTAACGACTCCCAGACCTAATTTACCCAGTAGATTGTTGATAGCGGAATATATTTGATGATTGCTTTTTATAAGATAAGAAGACAATACAGATGTAATAGCCATCGAATAGATAATCAAAGACATAATCTCTTCCTTCAGATGACCATAAGTAACGCCTAATGCTGCAATAACTAATGAAAATTCGCTTATCTGCGCTAAATTAAGACTCGAGATAAAACTAACCCTCCTGCCGCTGCCCGACAGTGCAAGCAAAGGATAAACTATCAAAAATCGAGATACGATTACGAATAACACAATAATCAAAGCGTGAATTATCATCGCCGACTCCGGCGCAGGTATCTTCATACCGAGTGAAAGAAAGAACAATGTCAAAAAGAAATCTCGCAACGGAAGAACTTTGGCTGTTATATGAATGCTGAAAGGAAAACTAGATATTACTACGCCTGCGATAAGACCGCCCATTTCTTTTGAAAGACCGATATAAGACGCAACGCCGGCCATAAAAGCACACCAGGCTATCGATACCGCGACGACCATCTCCGGCGATTTGGCTATCTTTTCGTATATAAATCGCAATAAGTATTTACTCAACAAATAACCCATAATCATCAATCCAGCGCTCTTAACCAAGGCTAGGCCGACTAAAATCAATTTGGGATTAGTGAAATTTGGCTGAAACGCTAATATTAGAATTGCCCAAATATCTTGGAATATTAAAATCCCCAGTGAAATTCGCCCCGGAAAGGTGTCGAGCTCAAATTTATCATAGAGCAGTTTTACAACAATCGCAGTGCTGCTAAGCGCACAAAATATCGCTAAATATACTGCGTCAAGTGAACCGCCGCCAAACGAATAACCCAATAAAATGAAAAATCCCGTGCCTAATAAAACCGATAGCATAAACTGCCCGACGCCGGCGATCAGCATCGCTTTTCCAGCTGAAATGATTTTCTGCAGATTAATCTCCAAGCCAATGATAAAAAGCAGAAGAATTAATCCGATCTCTGAAATAACTTCGATGCTGTCGGGATCGGTTACAAGTTTAAAACCGATCGCCGGACCTATAAGCATTCCGGCAACTAAGTATGCAAGAATAATCGGTTGTTTGATAAAATGGAAAATGATACCCACCAAAGTAGCGGTAAATATCGCTATTCCAATATCTTGTAGTAAATGATGCAAAATTTGCCTTGGTATTGATTTATACTGGGATAAGACTTGTAAGTTTTACCGTTATTCGGACTATCTTGACAGGATAGGCCAATTATCGCTTATAAATGACCGGTGTCGGAGCCTTTTACTGCTGCTCGATTGTGCAGCACGGCTGATAATGAACCCTTGCTGTTCAGTCGCTGTCTGCAATGGAAATTACCGCAGCCAACCCGCCGCGGTCGGCTGCAGTTTAATTCCGCATACGAAGCCGGACTACTTATTCTTCCAAATCGGCGCGCGGTTTTCAATCATCGCCGCCAGCCCTTCGTGCGGGTCGATGCAGTTCATCAAATCTATCATATAAGTTGACTCAGTGGTCTTCAAGGCTTCCGGCACATTCGAATAGAGCGCGCCGTCAACCGCCCGCTTGCACAGCATTAGCGCCGGAGCGCTGAGATTGTTGATACGACCGGCATATTCCTCGACGAACGCTTCCAAATCGTCGTCCAACAGCACGCGGGCGACCATATTGGCGTCGAAGGCTTCCTGCGCGCTAATAGGTTTTGTCGATAATATCCAGTCAAGCGCGCGGTTGCGTCCGACCAAATGCGGCAGAACAGCCGTGGCAATAGGCGGGAAAAGGCCGGCGCGAATTTCCTGAAAGCCGAATTTGGCGCTTTTTGCGGCGAAGGTGATATCGCAGAACATTGCGATCTCGGATCCCGGCCCAAAAGCATCGCCCTGCACGGCAGCAATGGTTATACCTTTGATGTGATTAAGATAATTGAACACGCGCGTATAGAGAGGCATATAGACGCCGACCTGTTCGGTCTGCAATTCGCGCCATTCGATGCCACTGCAAAAGTGGTCGCCGGCGCCGCGGATAACCAGAACTTTGAGCGTCTCGGTATTGAACGTATTCCGCGGATGACGCTTGAAAGTAAGGTCGGCGCGCCCGCCGCGGCGGCGAAAGTCAACGAAGCGATATTCAGACATAAATACTCCGGTTAAAGTAGATATTTAAGTGTAATCTATACCAATTTGCATTCAAATGAATAATAAAGGGATGCAAAATTAACAACGGATTAAACGGATAGAACGGATAACATAGCAGCTTTACAGGATTATCCGTTTCATCCGTTTAATATGTTGTGAATTTGTTTTGACATTTATCATCCGATTGATTGCGACTTAGTATTAGTGATTATTTAGATAACTTTTACCAAAGCGCTAAATGATTATTAATGGGAGCGGAATATTGTGACTATTTAGGGCGAACACAAGGTTCGCCCGCACGGGCGATGCTTGTCATCGCCCTAAATTGTATCTTCAAGACAACTCTTTTCCGCCGCCTTTATAATACTAATGCTAAATAATGTGAATTGCATTTTATCAGTGTTAGTATTATATCACAGTAAAAATGTCGTCATCCTGAACGAAGTGAAGGATCTCGTCCCCGTTTATCCAGACGAGATACTTCCCCCCGCGCAAGGGTCGGCATAACGCCTAACATTATGACTATGCCATAATATTAGTATTAATCTGGGTAATTGCAAAAGTGTTGGATTTATTAACTGATGGCAAGGCGGACGCCCTCGTCCGCCGCATTCATGCTTGGTTTTCGACGGACGAAGGCGTCCGCCTTGCCATGGTCTGAATTTTCTTTATTAATCATCACTTTTGCAATTTACTCAATCATCATCCGTTAGATTGCGCTTTCGCTTTCTTTTTCGACTTCGGCAGCAATGCCAGCCTCAGCGTCTCGTCGATGTCGCTAACAAACCTGAACTCCAGTTTGCTCTTCACAATGTCAGGAATCTCTTCAAGGTCGGCGCGGTTGCCTTCGGGACAAATGACGACCTCCATATGCCCTCTTCCTGCCGCAACCGATTTCTCGCGCAAGCCGCCGATGGGCAGCACCCGACCCTGTAAGGTAATCTCACCGGTCATTGCAACATCGTGACGCACCGGACGCCCGGTAAACAGCGATGCCAAAGCCGAAGTCAGCGTGATGCCGGCTGAAGGTCCATCCTTGGGCGTGGCGCCTTCGGGAATATGAATATGAAAATCATTCTTTTTGAAATAGTCAAGCGGAATATGCAGTTTATCGGCTTTCGCGCGCAAATAACTCATCGCAATCTCCGCCGATTCCTTCATCACATCGCCCAACTGCCCAGTGATTTTCATCCGGCCTTCGCCAGGCATAGCAATCGCCTCAATCTGCAGCATCACACCGCCAACCGCCGTCCAAGCCAGCCCTGTAGCTATGCCCACGCGCGGCGCACGACCATGCAAGTCAGGCTGGATTTGAGCCGGTCCTAAATAGGACTCAGCATTGCGCGTTGTGATATTAAAACTCCGCCTGGAATCAGGATCTTCGGCAACCTTAACAGCGATTTTACGGCAGACCTTGCCCAGCGTCCGCTCAAGTGTGCGCACACCGGCTTCACGCGTATAATAGACGATGATGTGTTCCAGCGTCTTATCGGTGAAATGCACATTCCGACCTGCCAGCCCGTTCTCTTTAATCTGCCGCGGCACAAGATAACGTTTGCCAATCATAACCTTCTCCGGCGTGATGTAGCCCGGCAGTTTAATGATTTCCATCCGGTCGCGCAAAGGCGGAGGGATAGTCTCAAGATAGTTGGCGGTCGTGATAAACATAACCTTCGACAGGTCGAAGTCCAATTCCAGATAGTTGTCCTGAAAGGCGAAATTCTGCTCAGGGTCGAGGACTTCGAGCATCGCCGAGGATGGGTCGCCGCGGAAATCAGAGCCTAATTTATCGATTTCGTCGAGCATAAACACAGGATTGTTCGTGCCGGCGCGTTTGAGGTTCTGGATGATGCGCCCCGGCAGAGCGCCGATATAGGTGCGGCGATGACCGCGGATTTCTGCTTCGTCGCGCAGCCCGCCTAAAGACATCCGCACGAACTTGCGGCCCATCGCCTCAGCGATGGATTTGCCGATGGAGGTCTTGCCCACACCAGGAGGTCCGACGAAACAAATTATCGAACCGCGCCCATCGCCGCGCAGTTTCTTCACGGCTAGATACTCGAGTATCCGCTCTTTTACATCTTCCAAACCATAATGGTCGCGGTCAAGGGTCTTGCGCGCCTCCTGAATGTCCAGACTGTCAACCGTGGCAACCTGCCAAGGCAGGTCGAACAGCCAGTCGAGATAAGTCCGCGCGACCGTGTATTCGGCTGACGACGGATTCATATTCGATAGCCGTTCCAGTTCCCGTTCGGCAGTCTCCTTCACACGGTCAGAGGCTTGCAGTTTTTCTAACTTGACTTTCAATTCGCGGATTTCAGCGCCTTCTTCCTCCTCGCCCAACTCACGCTTTATGGCTTTCATCTGCTCGCGTAAGTAGTATTCCCTCTGGCTTTTCTCGATAGCGCCGGTAACTTCATTCTGTATCTTACTGCCTAATTTCAGCAGTTTCAACTCTTTGTCAACATATTTAGATATTAGTTTCAGACGTTCGTGGACATTGACCGCGGCTAAAATTTCCTGCCGCTCGTCAGGTCGAATATTAAGATTAGCGCCGATAAAATCACACATAGAACCAGCGTCGGTAATATTGATAAGAGCGACCTTCATCTCGTAAGGCAGATACGGCGCGGCGTCGATGACCTCAGAGAAGTCGTCGCGCACCTTGCGCGTCAGCGCCTCAACTTGCAGACCAGAGGCAGGTTTGGATTCGAATATGGTAAATTGGGCGAGCGCATAGCCGCTGTCGCCAGGAAGGATTGCATCGAGGCGCATCCTTGCCATGCCTTGCATCAACAGCCGCAACGTGCCATCCGGTATGCGCAGCATCTTGACCACCGATACGACCGAACCGATGTCGAAAAGTTCGATTTTGTCGCCGCTTGTATCCGGTCGTTTCAATATGACCGCTAACGACTTATTAGGCGAGTTCAGCGCTTCGCCGACCAGTCGAATTTGCTCCTCGTCTTTAACGATTACAGGCGTAATGACGCCGGGAAATATCACCAATTCATCGGTTATGAACAGTGGCAGCACATTCGGCGGCGTCGAAATAGGTTGTATATTGGATTGGCTGTTCATATCAAAGGTCGATTTCGGGGTGTTCTGATGCCAGACTGACAGGTTCTAATTTCGGCAGCCGCACTTCGAGGAAGCCCTGGTAATAACGTTTCGTGGCACGTTCGGGATCGATGCGCGCCGGCAGGTCGATTTTACGCTCAAAGGGCCCAAAATCGATTTCCATTTTGTAATAATGGCGCTTTTCAGTGTTCGGGTGTTCGTGCCTTATGCCCCGAACAGTCAGAACATCGCGATGCAGGGTCAATTTAATATCGGAAGTCGATATGCCGGCGATGTCGATAATGATGACGATTTCGCAATCGGTTTCATAGACATCAGTCAACGGTTTCCAGCCCTTCTCGACGGCCATTATGACCGGCCGGCGGGCGTTATAAAAAGTGTTAAAGTAAAAATCGAACTCGTCGGAAGGTTCTTCACCTTTAAAACTTAGTAAGGTGGGTAAACGTTCCACACGACCTCCTTGTAGGATATTGGCTTTGGGTTTTACAGGCTGTCCGAGAATGCGAAATTGTCCTCCGTTGACTCGCTATAGTCGTCGGCAGAACATTGTAATTTCTCAGAAAATAGCCGTCAAGCAGCTTTGTTGACGCGGAAAATGACGCGCCTTCTCCCCCCGCTTGCGGCTGTTGCTTGCTTCTCCCCCCGTTTGCGGCTGTTGCTTGTTTCTCCCCCCGTTTGCGGCTGTTGCTTGCTTCTCCCCTCGCTTGCGGCTGTTGCTTGCTTCTCCCCCCGTTTGCGGCTGTTGCTTGCTTCTCCCCTCGCTTGCGGCTGTTGCTTGCTTCTCCCCCCGCTTGCGGGGGGATTAAGGGGGGTGTCCTTTCATCTTCAGTTGCACCGCGCCGCGGGATGATGATGCCTATAGTTACGCTGCCGACCACGGCGGGTCGGCAGCGGATACCGGCATTCTCGGACAACCTGTTTAAACTTTAGGTTTTGATTTTCTAATGAATTAGAAATTACTATCTGCCATACAATCATCATCATCATCATCATCATCATCATCATTTATAATATATATCTTTTCTTATAATCCATCAATCTATTTATCAATAAGTTTAGTTCAGCGATTAACATTAATTCCTTTTTTAGTTTTGCCGAGTCGGGCATTCCGCTGAGATACCAGCCAATTTGGCGGCGCATTCGCAGAATAGCCGTTCTTTCATCGTAATGTTCGATCATTTTATATAGATGCTCAATCAAGATGTCGATGCGCTGGTCGAAAGACGGATCGAGGAATTCAATTTCAAAATTTATCTCCTCTGCTGTGCAGGATAGATTAGTATCAATTCTCCCCCCCGCTCGGCGGGGCAGATTAGCGATAATTCTCCCCCCCGCTTGGCGGGGGGGAACTAAAGGGGGGGCAACATCCTTAAGCGCTTGAAAGACCCAAGGCTTGCCCAGCGCCCAGCGTCCGACCATTACCCGGTCGCAGCCGGTTTGATGGAGCATTCTCTCCGCGTCGGCAGGTGAGAAGATGTCGCCATTCCCGATGACAGGAATGCGTTTAAGTGTAGTTTTAACCCGGCCTATGACCTCCCAATCGGCAAGTGAGCCTTTGGCATTGCGCACGAAACGCCCGTGAACCGCGACGAAGGCTGCGCCGGCGGCTTCAGCCGCCAGCGCGGCTTCCGGCGCGGTTTCTTCTTTGGGTGTCCAACCAGCGCGCAGTTTGACGCTGACCGGAATCCGAACTGCCTGTGCAACCGCTTCGACTATGCGTCCAATACGCTCGGGATGCTGCATCAGGTCGCCGCCGCAGCCGCGCGCGACCATCTTGCGCACCGGGCAGCCGCAGTTTACATCGATTATATCAGGTTTAAAACATTCTACAACCACCATAGCGGCTTCGGCAATCGGCTCCGGCGAAGAGCCAAATAATTGAATGGCAATAGGACGCTCGTCGGGGTGGAAGCGGCACAACGCGAGGCTGGCGGCACCGAGCCGGCGCAAGCCTTCAGCCGATATGCACTCGGAATAGAGCAACCCGGCGCCATAACGGCGGGCTAACCGCCGAAACGGCGAATCGGTGAAGCCTGCCATCGGCGCCAGAACCGCGCCGTAAGGAAGTTGAATGAGATGAGATATTTTCAAATGAAAAACTTGATTTATATATAATTTATACATAAATTTACAGACTAAATTATTTATCAGGCAAGGCAAACATCGGCGTCTGCTGGAATTAATTAAAAAATTACCGGCGAACGATGGAGTTAAACCTTGCAGAATTAAAAAAACAGCCTAACACAAATAGCCAGTATAAAAGGAAAAATGTCTCGTAGATGCCAAATCACCGGCCGCGGACCGCAAGTCGGACACAAGGTCAGCCACGCGCATAACATCGCCCTGCGGCGATGGAATATCAACCTGCAGAAGGTGCGCGTTCTCATCAACGGGCGCGTTAAGAAGATGCGCGTCAGCACACAAGCCATCAAGAGCGGCTTAATCGTCAAGCCGCCGGTCAAAATTAGAACGCCGAAACCGCGCATTCAGCGCATTGCTGCACCGACCCAGGCTGCATCTGTTATCAGCGACGACCAACCAATGCAGTTCTTCTCGGATTCCAGCGTCGTCAGCCGTTTGTTCAAGCCCAAACCTAAGCCCGGCGAAGCGCCGCCTGAGGAGTCAGACCTTTCGACCGGAATGAAAATCGAACCAACTGATGAACCACGCCCATCCGGCGCCAACGTGTTGTCTGATTAATCGTAAATTGTAAATTGTATAAAAATACACAATAATAAAGTCCAAGGACTAACCCAATCCAAAACCTCAATTTACAATATACTATTTTCAATTTTCGCCGCCACCGTAGCTCAGCCGGTAGAGCAGGTCATTCGTAATGATCAGGTCGTAGGTT
>VGIO01000084.1 GCA_016867855.1 Calditrichota bacterium | reverse complement strand
CCGATATTCTTTCGCTTACGCGCCTTATGGCTTCTCGGATTCTGGATGGCGCTTGAATTTTATCAAGCCTTGAGCGCCTCGCCAGGCGATTATGTAGCGCACTGGGCGCATATTGGGGGCTTCTTAATCGGCGCGCTGTGGACAGTTGGACAGCGGAGTAGTAGATGGTTAAAAAATTGAAAAGTCGAAAGTATTACAGTTGTCAAGCCTTGCGGTTGACAGCATGTCGGATGGATCTCCAAATCTGCCTGTATGACGGGCGCTCCAGCCTGATGGTATATTCTGTAAAAAAAAGCAAAATATTTCACCAAAACCCTTGACAAAGTCTTTTTTATATACATTTTTCCCAGAATATGAGTAGTTTGCTTTGTCCTATTGGTTTATAGATTTATCAGTATATTAACTGGGGTGGAATATAGTTTATGTTGTGATTGTTCTTCCCCCCCGCTTGCGAGGGGGAGTAAGGGGGGGGTGTTATTAAAAGTCATTTACACCCCCCTTTCATCCCCCCGCAAGCGGGGGGAGAAGAGACGCTGTATTACGACTATCATCATCGCCGCCGGCACCGGCGTCAATTACAAATCATCGACTATAATGCCCGTCAATTCAAATCGCCGGCAGGTTTTGAACCCGCCCACTTAAAAGCCCCGCTGGAGGGAATCGCTGGACTCTATCCAATAGGGCTTTACAATTTGTAATTATAATTTTAAATTTGAATAATTAATCCAAATAAATCAGGATTAAATCAATGTCTTTTACAAAATTAAAACGCACACACCACTAACTGGCGATAATCCAATATCTGGAGTCGAAGTTAAAATCCATTTACAAGGGCAAGAGCCAGTAGTCTATGAGACAGTAGACGGTGAATAGTCGATAAATCCGGACCTCGAACTACCGTGGCAGGCAGGTATGACCGACGAAGAATTTAGTTTGGAACCGCCCGGACAAGAAAATCCTGCTCAACTTCCCGGACCAGGAATCCATACATTTTATGTTCAAGCTCTTCCCTAGCCTTCGTGAATCCATATTATACAAGCCTCGGGATTGCGAATTATATCTGTGCAAGCTGGAATCTATTTAATATGATGTATTAAAGGCTTGTCTAGACTTCCGCCTTCGTGTTTGTCCTATAATGTAAAAATGCCAGCCATAGACTTGCCGTAATCAACAGCAGAGCATTATATATACTGCTTCTGTTGCCAATCACGGCCGGTTGGCGGCGAAAACAGTATTATTGGACAGATTTCTGCGCGGGAGTGACGACTACTTATCTACTGGATCCCCAGTTTATTTATTGGGAACCGCAAGATACTACTTTAAAAGTATTGCAGAACGAATCGATAAGGTTTTTAGTTCGGATGAGAGATAATCAAGTCGATACATTATCTTATTTATGGACATTGACTGATAGCATAATTGCCCGTGACACCTCGGTAACTATACAATTCGATGAGTTGGGCGAATTCACCGTTCGATGTCGTGTATCCGATGATGAATATGTATCGGTCATAACTTGGCATATTTTGGTGTGTGAATTTTTTATCGCCGAATATTTTCCGGAAAATAATCTTTTACAAGTTCGTCGAAATACTTCCGTCCCCTTCTCCATCGACAGCGTCGCTTACATCGACGACGGGCGAGGACGCCCGGCTTACCGCTGGACGCTCATCGACCGGCTGGACGACAACCGGCGCGCCGAAGCCGGGCAGGATTCGGCAGCAGACATTATGTTTGAGCGGAAAGGACGCTATGCCGTCGAAGGGCTGGCGTATTTGGGAGACTCAAGGGACAGCGTAACTTGGGAGGTCGAAGTGCGCGGCATTATCCGGGCATATTGGCCTCGATGTGAGGTCGTGTCGATTCGGCCGGGTGAGACGATGCTGTTCGGCGTGGCGCCGTTTGTGCCGGAGGACAGGCGTCCCCGCCTGTCCTACCGGTGGCAAGTGGACCAAGTGGACATTATGGACGAAGATTCATCTGAAGTTCGGCTGGTTTTCCCGGATACAGGCAGGTTTGAGGTTGGAGTGTTTGCGGTGGACTCGATGCAGGTGGACAGCGTCAATTGGGAACTTACCGAGACCGACAGCCAAAAATGGATTGTAAATGTCGCAGTTCCCGATTGGATTGTTCACTCCAAATTCCAAATTCCAAATTCCAAATTCGATATTGTGCCTAATCCCTTCAACTCGCTGGCGGAGGCGAGGTTTGAACTTGAGCAGTCTGGCGATGTTAAGTTGCAGATGTTCGATATTGGCGGGAGGTTGGTGGCGAAATTGGCAAATGATGAATTCGAGACCGGCCGGCATTCGATAACCATCGACGGCGCGCGCCGACCGGCGGGGATTTATTTATTGCGGCTGCAAACGAATAAAAGAACGTTTGTCCGCAAAGTCGTTCTGATGCGCTGATAACAATGACAATGTCAATGACAATAATAATGTTAGAGGATATTAGTATTGACAATGTAGGTTAGCACACGCTTTGTATCCTGAACGAAGTGAAGGATCTCGTTCCTTCTTCCAGACTAGATGCTTCACTGCGTTCGCATGACACACTAATGTATGTTAACCTAACTTGCCGATACAGATATTCATTAGCATTGTCATTGACATTGTCATTATTTTATTCGATATCCAATTGTTCTGGAGTTAAGAAATGATGGGCGTAATCGATATGTAGTTTCTGGTCGATGAAGAATTGGACGACATCAGCGTCGAGTTCGCCGTCTTTGACCATAAAATTGATTATTTTCAGCGCTTCGGATAATTTGCGGGGTTCTTTTTTATCATTGTAGGGGCGGTCTTTGGCGGTCAGGGCTTCGAAGATGTCGGACAAAGTCATAATCCGCGCCTGCAAGACGATTTGGTCGCCTTTGAGTCCGAGCGGATAGCCCTTACCGTTTAACTTCTCGTGATGCGCCCCAGCAATGTAAGGCACATTCTTTATTTTCTTGGGGAAAGGCAGTTTTTCGAGCATCTTTATCGTCACTAGCGCATGATTGTTGATAAGCTGGCGTTCTGCGTCGGTCAAATTGCCTTTCTGAATTAAAAGATTGGTTAATTCATTATCATTTAGCAGATACTCATCGCCATTAGCGGTTTTTATTGTCTCACCGGCGATGGCTCGCAGGCGGTCTAAAGTAGCCGGCGGCACCCACTCCTGCGTAACATTGCAGCCGCGCACAAATTGAAACTCTTCATCCAACCGTTTAATCTGTTCATTGAGTTCCGAACTGTTTTGAACCTGCCCGTCGCTGCCGACCTGCGCCTTAGCGACCTCAAACCTCATCCGCACTAACTCCATACGGTCGAAAATCGTCTGCAGTTTCGCGCGCTTGTCAACGACATATTCCGGCGTGGTGATTTTGCCGGTGTCGTGCAGCCATGCTGCCAGACGCAACTCCCACAACTGGTCTTCATTGAAGAAAGTATCTGCAAAGGAACCTTCCTTGACTTCGTTCATCCGCTTAGCGATGTCCATCGTAAGGTTGGCGACCCGTTCGATATGTCCACCGGTGTAAGGTGATTTTTCGTCGATGGCAGAAGCGATAGTCTTAATAAAGGAATCGAACAGGTTGCTCAAGTCTCTTATGAGGCGGGCGTTGGTGATGGCGACGGCGGCTTGAGATGCCAGCGCCGAGGTTAATTCACGGTATTCCGGGGCAAAAGGAATGACTTCGCCGGTCTCCGGCTCGCGGGCGTTGATAAGTTGCAGGACGCCGATGATTTCGTTCTCGTGGTCGCGCAGCGGTATGACCAGCATCGACTTCGAACGATATTTATTTTGGGCGTCGATTTTACGCGTGTTTTCAAAGTTGAAACCCGGCGCTTCATAGACATCCGGGATGTCAGCGATATTGCCGCTATTGGCTACATAGGCGCAGACATTTTTATTGTTGGGCTGTCCGTCGATTTTCAGGCAGACCGGAGGCCAGGTGATAGGCGCGCCCGTAACTCCCCCCATTCGCATATTGAGCGTTTCATTCTGCGCGATGGCGATGCGCAGCGCAGCGCCGTCGGCGGTTACTAAATAAAGCGTCCCGCCATCAGCAAAGGTGAAGGCGCGAGCCTCATCGACAATCATTTCGAGCAACTGGTCTAAATTGCGCGTGCCGGACAAAGCCACGCCGATTTTCGCCAGTTGGTTGAGATGTTGAACCTGACTCTCTGTATAGTCTTTGAGACGGGTTACGACATCGTTCAGCAAATCGTTTATCTGCCGGTTCGACGACAAACTATAGATTTTTTCAGGAGTGATTTGGTCGGACATTAAATTAAAAGTTTAAAGGTTTAAGGTGTAAGTTAATGCCAATTCTAATGATATGATATTCTAAATAAATATTAACATTGGCATTCAACCGCAGGCGGCTAAGACGAAGACCCTCTGCACGCCGGTTCTTTCGAGGGCTTCGATGCAGCCTAGAGCGGTAGCGCCGGTGTGAATGACATCATCGACCAGAAGCACAGTTCCCTGCGGCGGTTGGTTTAAATTTGGCTGCGGCGCGAAAGCGTCTTTAAGATTATGACGACGTTCCTCATCGGAAAGCCGCGACTGCGGCGGACGATGCTTGACGCGCCGGATGAAATCGGTTCGCAGCGGAAGACTTAATCTTTCAGCAACCGCTCTGGCTAAAATCAAGTTTTGGTCGTAGCCGCGCTCGCGGATGCGCGCCGGATGCAGCGGAACCGATGTAACCGCCGAATAACGGCTGATATCCATCCAGTCGGCAAATCGACCGGCGGTTTCGCTGCCCAGCCGCGCCGCGATATCCTCCCGACCGTAGAACTTCATCTGATGCACAAATTGCCGCGCCGTATCGCTGTATTGAAAAACCGCCAGACAAGCGCCTTTGAGCGTGGTTTCGCTGCGCCATAGATTTTTGCCCGCCAGGGGTAAATCCCGCCAGCAAATATCGCACATCCAGCCGCTGCCGTTAATCGATTCACGATTGCATATCGGGCAGTAGCCGGGAAAAGGCAGCGCCGATAATAAATTGAGCGCCGAGTGTAGCAACCTTTTCACAAACGTTCTAATTCCACAGTTATTTTGACGAGCGCATCGCCGGGCTTAATCTCCACTGTTGACCGCCAAACTTTACAAGCAGGATTACGCAACTCTATAGTGTATTTGCCGAATGGCAAAATAATCGGGCTGGCGCGGGGCGTTGAGCCATAGTCAACTTTATCTATAAAAATATATGCCCAAGGCTTGACCGATAAAAGTTGAATCTGTCCGAAATAATCCCAGAGATTAATATCGAGTTCGACGCGCTCGCCGGGTTTCAGAAAGATCGTTTTTGACACTGGCTGAGGAAATGCCAAATTGGTAAAGACAAATTGATGCTCTCCTGGCGTAAGTTTAATGTGAATTTTATGCTCCGCCGAACCATAGGGAACATTATCCACCGTAACATTCGCCCAAGGTTTGCAGGAAATGCTCACTTGCGCCGGCAGGTTAGGGTCGATGAATTCTTCAGTCTTAGGCTTAGGCTCAGGCGTCGGTTTATCGCCGGCAATTTTCGCAGAGTCTAACGTAATCTTTTTACTGCCGCTTGACGGTTCGGCAACGCGGCTTTGGTCCGAATTTAGATTTCGCTCGACGCGTGTTGTATCGGATAGCGATACATTAGGTAATAACGGAGATTGTCCTTCCTCTGTTTGAGATTGTTTGACAGCGTTAACATTGGATTTGACAGGATTCAACACCTGGCGCGAGAGTTGGGTGGTCGGCGAGTCGTCCGGACTCAATAACATAGCAAAGAAGACCACCAGCGCAATCGCCGCCAGCCCTACAAAAACAATATTCCAAACCGAAACCGGACGCTTGAAGTCGATGCGCGAGATGGTCGAAGATTTGCGAGCAATGGTCGTGGCCGGCTTCTCGGCTTCCACGCTGATAAACTGCGCGATGACCGAATTATGTAAAGGTATATTTAATTGCGCTGCAATCCGTTCGACTTCGGACAAGGCTTGCGCGGCGGTGGCGAAGCGCTGATTAGGATTGCGCTCCATCAATCTAGTTATCAATTGGTCAACTTCAGGAGGTATTTCCGGGATTAGAAAGGCCGGCCTCGGCGGACGGCTGGAGAGGATATTCTTGAGTATCTCGGAAAAATTCTCGCCTTGGAAGGGCGTCTGTCCGGTGAGGACTTCATAAAAAGTCGCGCCGAGCGAATACAAGTCGCTGCGCTGGTCCGGCTGCTTGCCGGAAATCTGTTCCGGCGGCATATATGCCGGCGTGCCGACTAATTGTCCTTGATGTGTTATCTTCTCGGCTTCGGGATGGGTCGCCAGTCCGAAATCAGCGATTTTCACCTGCCCGGAATGCGAAATGAGGATGTTGTCCGGTTTTAAATCGCGGTGCACGACATCTTTGGAGTGGGCGTGCGCCAAGCCTTTCAGCGCAGCCGCGAGTATCGGCAACGCGACTGTATGGGGAATTCGTCCTTTAACCTGAACTAGTTCGCCCAAACTCAAGCCTTCGACATATTCCATCACTAACAGCGTCTGCGCCGGATTGGGGTCGTAGCGATAGATATCGACGATGTTCTCATGCTTGACCAGCGCGCAGACCTGCGCTTCGCGCTCGAAGCGTTTGCGTATATCGTCGTCCGCCGCTGCCGACGGATGTAACTGCTTGATTAGAACCGGCCGGCCCAGACTCTCTTCAGTGGCGCGGTAGATGGTGCAAAGGCTGCTGTGAGCAAGTTCGGAGTCGATACGATAGGCGTCTAATCGCCGTTCCATCATCGCTTCTTTACATCCCGAATTTTCATTTTCTAACTTCCCACCTTTTCATCTTTCATTTTACTCGCGTTCCATTCGTTCAATTTATAATGCAGCCAGCGCAGTGATACGCCCAGCGATTCGGCGGTAAGAGTTTTATTATCGCCATATTCTTTCAATACTTTAAGCACAATATCGCGCTCGAAGTCTTTCAAGGTGCGTCGCCGCAGCGATAATTGTTCGGCTTCAGGAATGAAAAGGTCGCCGACATCGATAGTATCGCCTTCCGATAGAAGATAGGCGCGTTCGATGGTGTTTACGAGTTCACGCACATTGCCGGGCCAGTCGTAATTTACCAGGGCTTGAAGCGCACGCGGCGTGATGCGTTTAGTGTTTTGTCCCCTCTTGGCAGCGACACTTAAGAAGTGATTGACGAGCAGCGGGATATCGCTCTGCCGTTCGCGTAGCGCCGGTAGTTTTACCGTGATGACATTGAGACGGTAAAATAAATCCTCGCGAAACCGGTTCTGTTCGACTTCTCCTTTGAGCGATTTATTTGTGGCTGAGATTATACGCACATTTACGCGGCGGGCTTCGGTATCGCCGACGCGGCGGATTTCACCGTCCTGCAGCACACGCAGCAATTTGGTCTGAATGGTCGGGCTGATATCGGCGATTTCGTCTAAAAAGAATGTCCCGCCGTCGGCGATTTCGAACAAGCCCTTCTTATCGGCAATCGCCCCGGTGAACGAACCTTTCTTATGCCCGAATAGTTCGCTTTCGAGCAGCGACTCGGCAAGGTTGCCGCAGAACTGGGTGACGAACGGCCGGTCGCGGCGCGGACCATTGTAATGCAGCGCGCGGGCGACCAGTTCCTTGCCCGTGCCGCTCTCGCCCTCGAGTAAGACGGAGATGTCCGAATGCATCACCCGGCGCATAAGATTGAATACTTCCTGCATCTTGGGGCTTTGTCCGATGATTTCTTCGAAGCGCCAGCGCTGCTGTGCCTCATCCTGCAGTCTTAAGGCGTCGCGGTAGAGTTCCGAGTAACTGCGGGCATAATCGATAGCGATAGCCGCAATGCGGGCGAAGATATCGAAGAAATTCAGGTTTTCATCGGTGAAGCGCTGTCGGTTGCTGCGGCTGTCGATGTAAATAACGCCAATCACCCGGTCGTGCATGAACAACGGGGCGCAGATAACGGAGGTAATCTGATGCAAAACAACACTGGCTGCCTGTCCGTAGCGCGGGTCGGCTTGAACATCGTGCACCAGTATCGGCGCCGCGGTCGAAACTGCCTTGCGCACGATGCTGCTCGAAAGTTCGGTGAGGCTGCTGGCGCTCTCCGGCGGCAGGTTGCGCGAAGCGACGACATTCAACTGCCCGGATTGCTGCAGAACTATCGCGCCGCGGTCGGCGTCCATCATATCAACCGCTAGAGCCAGCACGGTGTCAAGCAATTTGCCGACATCCTGCCGGTCACTCGTGGAAGCGGAACTGTTCATTTAATAAGATGCATATTATAAGTATTTGGATTTTGAATTATGCCGGGGCGGAATTCGGTCTGCAGGATGCCGCGCACCGAGCGAGAGCGGTTGCCGAGATAATCCAGCGCCCAGACTTCCCAATCGTAGTATAACTCCGGCAGATAGTCCTCGCAACGGTGCCTGGTGCGCGGCGGTATAGCCGGCGTGACCATCTTTTGATATACGACCTGGTTAGTGTTGCGGTTTATAACCCGGACTAAGTAATAAAATGCGGCTGTATCAGGAAAAGATAGCGTCCAATCGAAGTTCCAGTTGAACTCTGGCTGATGTTCAAAAGGCGGTGCAATGAGTCTAGGGACATCGTGAATGACGCGCCATAAATAGGTCGGCAGCGAGGTGGTCGTATAGCCGGCGCGGTCGGTGGCTTCGAAATAAACCGGCTGCGATATAACCCAATCCGGCTTGGCGGTCGGGAATCTGGCCGCAGGTTCTTCCGCCCGCCAAAACCCCGAATCCGGCACATAAGCCAGTCTAGCGCTCAAGGTTTCCAGCCGCCATTTAATCGAATCGAGCGTATGCTGCCCGTCCGCGTCGTCGACCCAGGCTTTGAAGTGGATCTGATAGACAGGCAGGCTATCTTCGTAAATTTTATACACAAACGAATTTACCGAAGTCGAATCGAACGTCGGCAGGGCATCCAGACGGATAACTGTGGAAGTCAATGCGCCTTGGCGGATTTCAACTACGACCGAATCCAGAGCGTAAGTAACCTCGAAGCCGGCGTTGCGGAAGGCTCGCAACCAATAGCGTCCGACTGGCACCTCGCTGAAGTTGGCGCGCCCGGAATTGTCGGTATAAGCAAAGCGTCCCAATTCGTTCAACATAACGGTGGCTTTGAATATCGGCGCTGAAGCCAAAGTTAAGACCTGTGCCGTCAACCGGCCAAAGGTTGGCGGCAGGGCTTTCAGTTTCAGCGTATCGCGCCGAACCCGCTGGTCTTGAACGTCGATTAGCAGCGAGTCCAAGCCATAAGGCTCCAGTTCGTTTTCGCCGCGACGCTCGGCGAACACCTGCCAGCGCCCCGGCGTAACCGAGTGAAATTCAGCCGTGCCGGCGCTGTCGGTTAGTTTGGACAGACTCAGTGCCGGCAGCCGCACTTCGGCATTATAAATCGGCGCGGCGTCAGCCGAGTCGAGAAGGACGAGGCGCAAACCGCCGGAAGGTTTATAGCGATAGTTATGCGGGTCGAGAGGATTGTCGCGCGGTGGGTCCCATTGACAGCCGATGCAGAAAATCAATATCGCGGACAGATGTAACAGGCAAATTTGGCTCTTCATCTTCATCTCGCGTTTGTATGCTCATTAATTGGCGCAGGTTAAGGCTGATACGCGGTCTTGATATGCAGGACTGTTTCCTGTTCGCCGAGCGCCATAGTCAGATGCAGATTTTTAAATCGCAAAAATTGCTTTTAGGTATGCAATTCTTGCATAATGTTCAATATAATATTTCTTATTTATCAATGCAAGTATTTCACAGTAAGAATGACAATGACAATGATAAAGCCAATGCTAATGTCAATGATAATGATAACTATACCAGTTCTCGAAATTCTTTTCCGGTATTGGCTGTTGCAGGATATCCCCATCCTGCAACAGTATATCCTGACGCAGTGTGGGGACACACTGCAGAAGACTAATTGTAGAAAAGACTTTCAAGAAAGAGATAAAAACATATAACAGCAAAGATTATAGATGATAGCAAAACTCATAAAAAGCATTTTAGACTTGCTATTCTAATTCTAATCACCATCATCATTGTCATTAACATTGGCATTGACGCTGTCATCAGCATTGGCTTTTAAAAATCATCCCGCCAGCCGATGACGCGAAATTTGTTATCGCGGCTCATCCGCACTGAAAAACGGGCATAGCCCATCAGCGGCGCTTCGCTGCCAAGCGTTAGATTGAAACGGACGACAAATTGCAATGTTGAATCGGGATAATTAAAATATTCGGTTTCAGCGGGGATAAAATTCCATTCGAGGTCGATGCGTTGGTAATTGCGGAATAATCCGCCGGTGGCTTTGAGGTCGGTCTCACGGAACCAGCGGTCGAACCGTGAATGTTCTACATTGTAGAAGTCGAACACGAAATTCTCGTCTAGGCAATCGGCATAGCGTAAGGAATCGCGGTAGTCGTAAGCAAGTGCGAAATTATGCAATAGTCCGCCGACATCGCTTTGGTCGCTCCAAGTCCGCGCGCCGGTCTCGCCTTCGACCGGCGCAAAGGGATTGAGACAAGCGGACAACAACGCGCTCAATAAAACGCCGTAGAGACCAATTTTCATTGCGTTTGTTTTAAAATTTGGCTTTCAAATCGCTGAAACAGGAATGTCCGGCGCGGCGCGCATCGACCCAGCGCAAGATATACCAGCCGCCGTCGATGACCTTGCGCAGATGCAACTCCATCCGGCCGGCTATTTCGCGCGGCGCGGCGCTGCGTAAATGACCTATATACAGGGCATATTCCGCGCTGATTTGTGCTGAGTCGGCTATGACGACCTCCCGTTCAATATTCATTTCGACGCTGATTAGGGAGTCGAGCGGAAAATTCCCCGGATTAAATAAACTCTGGGCGAACTTCTGCTCTTGAGCAACGTCCCAATCGTCGAAGAAGTGCGGATAGTCGGCGGCGGTTTGTGGGTCGGGTGTAAATTGATATTGATAAGCCTCATCCGGCCCGCTGATAAAAGACTTGGCATAATCCACACTCGAGCGGCGCCCGAGCGCCGACGACAGGTTATCGACGACAAGGCGCGGCTGTGAAGGAAAACGCCAGCGGCCGCCGTTCGACCCGGCTGGCGGCTCCGGCGAACGCGTGCTGAATAATTCGCAGCCGGTTAATATAACAAATCCTAATATGCTCATTCTCTGCAGCATATTTATAAATTAAGATTTTAAAGGATAAATATCAAGCGCATTTGTGGAATTTTCTGACACACTTATAAGACTCCATACGCCTTTATGGGTAGATAGGTTTATCAGCAACCGGGTTCTTTTATCGAAATTATCGGCATCTTACTAAATTCCAATTTGAAAATCCGGCGGCTAAGGCTTGACTTGAGGGTGTTTATTATTTAATTTATATTGTTTTGTTAGATAGAAAAGAGACGCGGCTATTCGCTTCGTTCAGCGTGGATTAATCTTATTTCGCTCAACTATTTATGTTCTTATATATAGCTGCGGGTTGTATTATGAGTGAATTTCCAACACTGAAATCATCGGGAGTAATATCGGAAATGGGCTTGTCCGAGCGCGAGCAGACCATTCTGCGCTCGATTATTTATAATTATATTCTGACTGCAGATCCGGTAGGTTCACGTACCCTCGCCAGGCGCATCGGATTTGAACTTTCACCGGCGACCATACGCAATGTGATGGCCGACCTTGAGGAGATGGGTTTGTTGACGCATCCGCACACCTCAGCCGGCCGTATTCCGACGACGCTGGGCTACAGGCTTTATGTCGATAGCCTTATGCAGGCTGAAGGTCTCACTGACGAAGAACGGCGCTCCATCGAAGCACAACTTGAGCCTGTATCCAGCGAGACCAGCGGCATCATCGAGCGTGTTGGCGAATTGTTAACGGAGGTCTCGCGGCTGCTCGGTTTTATCTTGACGCCGGATCTGAGCAGCGGCATATTAGAGAAGGTCGAGATTGTGCGCGTGGCAGCCGGACGACTGATGATTGTCGTCGTCGTCAAATCCGGGCTGGTGCGCACTATTATGCTGGAGTTGAATAGTCCCATTTCCGACCAAGAAATCGCCGGCGCAGCGCGGCTGATAAACACGCGTTTAGTTGGGCTGCGGTTAGTTGACATACCGCAGTATGTCGAGCGGCGCCTCGCTGGCGAGTCGGTCGCTTCCAATGCCGTAGTTCGATTGTTCCTCGAATTCCCCGAGCGCATCTTTGCGGTGGAGAACCTGACCGAAGTGCGTCTTGGCTCGACTAAATATGTCTTCGACCAGCCGGAATTCACCCACGCCGACAAGATGCGCGGCATCATCGAACTAATCGATAATCGGGATGTCATCGTTCACCTGCTCAAAGACCGCCAGCCCGGTATGTGCGTGACCATCGGCGATGAAAATCCTAAGGAACAACTGCGCGATTTCAGCGTTATCACCTCGACCTACCGCATCGGCGAAGTTTGCGGCACGCTCGGCATCATCGGCCCAACACGGATGAACTATGGCAAACTTATGGCGCTAGTCAACTTTATGGCGCAATTAGTCGGCGAGAGGGTGGGGCTGGAATAAGGTCCGAATGCCTTTAGAAATATTAAGGGGGCAAATTACAGCGAATTTCTTTTAATTGAATTATGGGCGATGACAAGCATCGCCCGTACGGGCGAACCTCGTGTTCGCCTTTTTAAAATATACTATAAACCGCCCATGTTAATAAATACAGTCCGCAATTGTCTTAACAAAGACGATTTCATCTATACTCGTCATTCGCTTGACGAAATGGCGAAAGAAGAATTAAGCCGGATTTTTGAAGAGGATATCGAATATTCTATAATGACTGGGGAAATTATCAGCAAAATCCCGACGACAAACCTTATCCCAGTTGTCTAATAGCAGGTTTTGATGGTAACCATAGACCGATACATATTATATGCGCATATAATAAGGCCTCAGATTCTGTAATGGTCGTAACCGCTTACAGACCGGATCCAACTCGCTGGTTGGATTACAAAACAAGGAGATAGCAATGCAATGCATTATTTGTCATAGCGAGGATATCGTATCTAAAGTCGTTCAAGCAGAAATCAAGATTGATGACGATATTATGCGCGTCCCC
>VGIO01000083.1 GCA_016867855.1 Calditrichota bacterium | reverse complement strand
TTTGGATTTTGGATTTTGGATTTTGGATTTTGGATTTTGGATTTTGGATTTTGGATTTTGGATTTGATTAAGTGAATTCTGGATTAAATAGGATTACTTATTTGTTCTGGCAGTTTTTATCGAAGAAACTATGATTGAGATTAATTCGTTTGCTTCTTTTTTAAGCGGGTCGGTTTTGGATAATGGAAGTATACCACCTTCCTCCATTAACTCGAGCCAAAGCAGTGTTTCATCAATTTCCTCTTCAACAACTGCCAGTTTAGCGATGAAGTCGACTCTAGATTTACCTCTACAAGCAGCACGGTAATTGGCTGCTACAGATGTTCCGCTCCGAACAATTTGGCGGGCTACAGCATTCGTCGTTAAATTAGAAGGTAATAATCCAACCAATTTGATTATCGAAAGCGCGAATGCTTTGGTTCTTTGTTTTAGTTCGACTTCTGTCATTCAATTCTTAATACAATCCAAAATCCAAAATCCAAAATCCAAAATCCAAAATCGTTACGCTTGTTTCCGTCTTAAGAAGGACTCCGCTAGGCTGAAGCGGTAGAAAGTGCCGACCGGGTCGGGAATGGTTGCTATGATGCGGTCAATTTCAGTTGGGTCGGTCGAATCGACGACGCTCGCCAGCGCCGACACCATTTTGGCGCCTTGGTCGCGGACATTAGCCGGCAGGCTGTAGCAGCCTCGGCAGGGCATTCCAGCTGATACGCACTTCGCGCCGCAGCCCGAGCGCGTCGCCGGTCCTAGACATACAAGTCCCTGTTCCATCAGACAAATATCTGGGTCGGTCGGTCCTTCGAAGGGACGCCTGAATTTTGTGATTTTTTTAACATCACGCTTTCGCGGGCATTCGTCGCAGCAGGATTTTTCCGATGCGCCAAGCACTGTGCCTTTAGGCGGCAGCGGTTTGCCGGTCGAGAGGATGTCGATGACCGCTCCGACGACCGCGGCAATCTGGTCGGACTGCGGCGGGCAGCCGGGAATGATATAATCCACATCTATGACTTGATGCAATGCGCGAACTGTATTCCACATCTCGGGGATGTAAATCTCACCTTCTGGAACTTTGCAGCGCGGCTGGGGATAAATTTTATCCGGATTAACTGTCGAAGGCGATTTAATATAGACATAGTCTAGGATCGCCTCCTTGCCGGTCAAATTCGCTAGTCCGGGGATGCCGCCTTCCGTAGCGCAGGAGCCAAAAGCGGCCAGCACAACCGATTTTCCCCGCAGCAAACGGGCGATTTCGTAGTTTTCGCTGTTGCGAATCGCGCCGTTGAAGAGCGTTAAAGTAATCGATTTATCGTCCATCGCTCGCACATCGGCGTATTTAAAATCCGCCGCGCAGGGCCAAAGACAGAGGTCGAAGAAATCAGCCACCGCTAATATCTTATCTTCAATATCGAGGATGGCGATATCGCAGCCTCCGCACGAGGCTGCCCAATATACAGCAAGTTTGGGTTTCGGCATTTAGGAAACCGGAAGTTACAATAATCTTGATTAATTCTTTTAACTGGGGTAGAATATAGTTTACGTTTGTATTTGTTCTTTCCCCCTGCAAGCAGGGGGGAGAAGAGACGCTATATTCTGATCCTATTAATAAGTGCGCTTAAGGCGCGTTTTCAATAATGTTTACCGCATTCACACGGTTCACTTTGCCTAATATTCACAGCAAAGTCGCCGTTGAACTTCATAGTTCTAAGCCGCTTCGTGAACTTCCAGCGGCTGCTCGGCGAAAGCCCAGTCGTTCAGTTTCAGTGGCCCGAGCGCGCGGATCTGCTCGGTGAATTCCGTCACGACCTCTTTGAAGCGTCCCCCTTCAGATGCGGACACCCATTCGAGTCTGAGCCGTCGGGGGTCGATGCCGAAGCCTTCCAGCAATTTTTTCGTCAGGGGAATACGGCGCAGGCATTTGTAGTTGCCTTCGACATAGTGGCAGTCGCCGGGATGGCAGCCGCAGACTAAGACGCCGTCGGCGCCGGCGCGCATCGCATCGAGTATGAAGCCAGGATCCACCCGTCCGGAACACATTACCCGCACGGTATAGACATTCGGCGGATATTTCATACGAGCCGTGCCTGCCAGGTCGGCGCCGGTATAACTGCACCAATTGCAGAGCAGTCCGAGAATTTTGGGTTCGAAATCCATTTTCTTTAGGTTGTTGGGCTTTGGGCTTTGGGCTTTTGGCTTTGGGTAATAATAACAATGACAATGTCAATGAAAAACACTAATTTGTTTTGCCTCGTTTTTATATCAACCTTATTGACTTATATACAAACCTAAAGCCTATAGTCTAAAGCCTAGAGCCAACTATGCGAATATCGCCTCAATTTGGGCGTAGATTTGGTCGTCGGTGAAGTGGCGGGCGGTGATGGCGCCGGATGGGCAGGCTGCTGCGCAGGTGCCGCAGGCTTTGCACATCGCCGCGTTGACTTCGCTGACTTTTTTATCTTCTAAGAATGAGATAGCATTGTAAGGACAGAGTCCGTTGCAAATCCGGCAGCCGGAGCAAATTTCGTCGGTGATAGCCGCATAAGCCGCATCGAGGAATAGTTCTCCGACGGTCATAAGTTTCATAGCCTGACCGGCGGCGGCTGTGCCTTGAGCCACAGCATCGGGAATATCTTTAGGACCTTGGCATACGCCGGCTAAGAATACGCCGTCGGTTGTGGTTGATACCGGGGCTAACTTCGGATGGGCTTCGATGAACCAACCGTCGGCGCCCTTACTGATGTTTAATTTCCGCGCTAGATCGGCAGAATCATCGCGCGCTTCGAGCGCCGTGCATAAAACCACCATATCGACTGGTATTTCGCGGAATTTGCTGATGAGCGTATCTTCGCAGCGCACCAGCAAGCCCTCTTCGCCGAACTTCCCGCCGATCGGCGCGATTTCAGCGCCTTTGCCGCGAATGACATTAACGCCCTCCTCGAGCAAGCGGTGGTAAAATTCCTCGTAGCCCTTGCCGAAGGCGCGCATATCGATATATAATTGATAGACTTCGGCAGTTGTCTTCTCTTTGATGAGATGGGCAAACTTCAGAGCATACATACAGCAGACGCGGCTGCAGTATTTGTGGTTGTTTTCATCGCGGCTGCCGATGCAATGTAAAATAGCCACAGAGCGCGGCTCTTCGCCGTTTTCAAGCACGATAGCGCCGCCGGTCGGGCTGGCAGCGTTATTCATCTGTTCGAACTCAATCGACGAGAGGACATTGGCGTATTTGCCATATCCATATTGTTTGAGTGGCGTCGGGTCGAAGTCCTGGAAGCCGGTCGCCACTACAATAGCGCCGACATCGATATCTTCGATTTCATCCTTCATCTGATAGTCGATGCAGTCCTTCGGGCAGACCTTCGAGCAGAGTTCGCAGCCGCCGGTCTTAAAGTGGATGCAATGCTCGACATCGATGCGCGGCACATTGGGGATGGCCTGGCGGAACGGGATGCTGATAGCTGCGTTTGGTCCGAGTGTCAGTTCGGAGTGCAGGATGCGCTCGTCGGCTTCTTCAGTCATAACGATATGGCCGGTGGGGCAGAAGTGTGCGCAGGCGCCGCAGAGGATGCAGGTTTCGGGTTCGACGCCCCAGGGCGTAGAGACTTCGCGCTTTGAGCCGCGGCTTGAGAAACCGATGGCTCCGGCGCCGACGAGGTTTTCGCAGACCTGCACGCATAAGCCGCAGAGGATGCATTTCTCGTCGGGATTCTTTATCGGGAAGCGGGTTTTCGTAACGCCGTATTCGGCGGCTAAATCCTGCACGATTTTAGCCGCTGGAGCTTGCGCCAGCAGCAACTCCAAATTGAGTTTGCGTAGGTTGCGAACCCGCGCGGAATTGGTCAGAATCGATACGCTTGCATCGCGCAGCGGGTAGTTGCAAGCCGTTACAAGCCGCGATCGTTTCCCGCGCACAACCTCGCACAGACAGATGCGGCAGACCGCATACGGCTCCAGAAACTCGCTGTAACACAAGGTCGGGATCTTAATCCCCAACTCCCGCGCGGCGTTGAGGATGGTGGTTTCCTCCTTGACCTCGATATCCCGGCCGTCAATGGTGACTTTGATCATCGGTATCCTCAGGCAACCTTGACTGCGTCAAACTTGCAGACGTCCAGGCAGACGCCGCACTTCTTGCACAGTTCCTGGTCTATATTGTGGACCTGGTTTTTCTCGCCAACGATGGCGCTGTCCGGACATTGACGCCGGCAGACGCCGCACCCGTGCCCCTTGACCAGGCAAAGTTCAGGATCTATGGTATAGACATTCAGATCGCGACAGATGTGGGCCGGGCATTTCTTGTCCCGGATGTGCGTTATATATTCGTCGCGGAAATATCTCAGGCTGGTCAATACCGGATTGGGCGCCGACCCGCCCAAGGCGCAGAGCGATGCATCGATGACGAAATGTGACAGGTCTTCCAATAATTGTATATCTTCCGGAACGCCTTTCCCCTCGCAAATTCGCTTGAGGATTTCCAGCATTTGGAGCGTTCCTTCGCGGCAGGGCGTGCACTTGCCGCACGATTCGTCCTGGGTGAAAGTGAGGAAATACTTCGCCATATCCACCATACAGTTGTCTTCGTCCATCACCACCATACCGCCCGATCCCATCATTGAACCGGCCTCGGTCAACTGCTCATAGTCCACCTGCAGGTCCAATAGTTCGGTCGGAAGGAAACCGCCCGACGGTCCCCCCGTCTGCACCGCCTTGAACTTCCTGCCCTTGGGGATGCCGCCGCCTACATCGTAGATCATCTCCCGCAACGTTATTCCCATCGGGACTTCCACCAGGCCGGTGTTGTTGATCTTCCCCGCCAGGGAGAACACCTTGGTCCCCTTGCTCCCGCCCCACGGATTCTGGCTGACATCACCGGTGCCGATGGAGGTGAACCATTCCACCCCCCTCAGGATGATGACCGGCACGGTTGCCCAAGTCTCCACATTGTTGAGGCAGGTGGGGCGGTTCCAGAGGCCATGTTCTACGGTGTGTATATATTTGGCTCGCGGTTCGCCGGGGCGACCCTCAACCGACGCCATCAGCGCGGTGGACTCACCGCAGACAAAGGCGCCGGCGCCGCGTCGGATGTCCACATCAAAACTGAAGCCGGTGCCAAAGATGTTGTCTCCCAGAAGCCCATAGTCACGGGCCTGCTTCAGGGCGATACGAAAACGCTGAATTGCCAACGGATACTCTATACGGACATAGATGTAACCCTGAGAGACTCCGATGGCATAAGCGCCAATGGCCATCCCTTCAAGAACCGAATGCGGATCGCCCTCTATGATGCTGCGATCCATAAATGCGCCGGGGTCCCCCTCATCGGCATTGCAGATCACATACTTGATGTCGCCCTCGGCCTTCTTGCACGACTCCCACTTGATCCCGGTCGGGAATCCGCCCCCACCCCGTCCGCGCAATCCCGAAGCCTTGATCACGCCGATCACCTCGTCGGGTGTCATCGTGGTCAGGACCTTTGCCAGCGAACGGTAGCCGTCGCGGGCTATGTAGTCATCAATGTTCTCAGGGTCAATCATCCCCCGGTTGCGCAGCGCGACCAACATCTGACCCTTGAAGAACCCGATGTCGTTCATCTTAGGAATGGGGGTCTTCTCTTCAGGAGGGACATACATCAGTCTGGGGACCGGGCGACCCTTGAGGAGGTGTTCCTCCACCAGATAGGGAATGTCCTTCACCTTGAGGAGTTGGTAGAAGATCCCGTCGGGCTGCACAACAACGATCGGGCCGGCGCCGCAAAAGCCGTTGCAGCCGGTGGGCACCACCTGCACTTCATCGGTCAGTCCCCGCTTCTGGATCTCCTCCTCGAGCGCTTGCTTAAGCTCCAACGAATGGTTGGAGACGCAGCCGGTTCCGGCGCATACCATCATATTGGCACGATACGGCATATCAGGATACCTCGCTTTACCTATGGGTGTTATTGAGTGCGTTCACTGCCGAGCGCCAGTGCATATTCCAGCACGGGACGGCCACCTAGGACATGTTCCCTGAAGATGGCGCCAATCTTCTCCTCGGTGAGGTCCACATACTTCACCGGCGCCTCATTCACAAGTTCCACCGTGGCCATCGGCTCCCGGCTGCAGAGTCCGGCGCAGCCCGAGGTGGTGAGGATGACATCCTTCACATCGTTCTCTTCAACCAGCCGTAATAGGGCATCCATAATCTTGCGGGCTCCGGCCGCAATACCGCAGGTCCCCATATGAACAGTGACCTTGGCGCGACCCGCACCTTCCCGAAGCATCGTCGTCCGACGCCTCCATTCACTGATCTTATCCAGGTCCTCGAGATTCAACTTCGGCATTTTTCCTCCTTAATCTGAATACCTGTCAATAACCTTGGATACATTGACCGGCGTGACCAGTCCGTGAAGTTCACCATCCACGATGACTATCGGAGCCAGGCCGCAGGTTCCCACGCATCCTGAGACCTCAAGCGTGAACTTCAGGTCCTCAGTGGTTCCGCCACACTTGACTTTCAGATGCCGCTCAATCGCCTCCACGATGCGTGGAGCACCCAGAGCGTGACAGGGTGTCCCCATACACACACAGATCTGGTGCTTGCCACGCGGCGTAAGGCTGAAGGCGTTGTAGAAAGTGGCAATATGATATAGCGTGGCCAATCGCACACCCACCTCACGGCATATCTGGTTCAGAGCCTGCTCCGGAAGGTATTTGAACTCGGTCTGAATGTCGTGCAGCATTTCAATCACCAAGTCGGGCTTCGGGCCCCAACGGCTGATGATCTCCTGCACCTTGTATGTTTGGACTGCCAAGTCGTCCATTTTGGCTCTCCTGTAGAATTGCTGTTGCACTCGCGCCCGCCCACCTTCGCCGCGAGCCTTCTATGACATTTTCGGCCAGTGCTGACGAAACACTCTTATTCGCTGAAGGGTATCCATAGTTGAGAGGCTGTCCCCGGATGCAAACTCTTCAGTGTCAAATCGCCATTCGCAGTCGTCCCTGCGGAATGTGTAACTAAACTGGACTTCAGGATGACCCATCAATAATGTGAGCAGGGTTTTGGAGACGTCGCCCAATGGCATCCTATCTATATGGCTGTGCTGGAAGACCGCCCTCACCTGGGTTCCCCGCCCCGGAACCGAACGGATGTCAAACTCGCCGCCGGCCGCCAACGCCGCCTGCCGGAACATCGGCAGCCCCAGCCCCACCCTGCGCACCGTCTTGCTGGTATAAAACGGATCCAGCGCCTTTTTAATTGTTTCTGCATCCATTCCTTTGCCGTTGTCGTCGATTTCTATCGTCAGCCGGTCGGTATTGGTGTCTTCGTCGATTTTAATCGATATAGAATCAGATCCGGCGTCGATGCTGTTTTCGACGATATCAAGGATATGCAGCGAAAGGTCTTCCAAATCAATGGGAAAAATCTTTAGTAAATTGGGTGGACATAGTGGATTTAGTGGACATTATAGATGATTCCACGCCTAAGTTGACCTTTCAAAGCCAATCTCAATTCGTCAAAGTTCGCTTCATACAGATTTAGGTTTGTAAAGGCTCGCCCGATATTCTCGATGAAGTGGGCATCCGACGATTGCAGGAATGGGTAATGCGCATATTCGCTAAAGTTAAGGCGAGCCTCTGCAAGGCACATCCGGCTCGATATTTCCAGCGCATCCAATTCGAGCGCTGGAGGGACAAAGCCCAACTGGCCGAGAATTCCAAATCCTTCCCGGTCGATATGCGCGGCTATGGCTATTCCGCCGGATTTATGTATCGCGTCGACTACATATTCTACCGATAGGGTCGCAGCCCCGATGAGCAACCGCTTTTCAAAGGCAACCACATAATCGTCGGCATCGACTTTGACCTGCATTCCGAAGACGGTTTCATCGTTTTCGCCGGTCAAATGGTCATAAACTAAATATTGAATATCGTTCGCTGCGTCGATACTATCGAACAGACCGCAGATATGAACTTCTTCCTGTGTCGTAATCTCGATGCCGGGCAGCACTTTTAACGGTGTTTGAGCCGAAGCCTTGATTGTCGCGGCAGCATTTTCACAGGAGTTATGGTCGCATATTGCAATCAAATCCAAACCTTTCCGAATCGCTTCAAGAACAATAGCGCGCGGCGACATCTTTAAATCGCCGCAGGGAGATAGACAGGTATGAATATGCAGGTCAACCTTAAACGGCTTCAACATTCGCCAACGAGATTGAACAACCGCCCGGCAATCTGATAAGTTGACAACCGGGTGGTTAGTATAGGGATACCCTCTTGTTCGGCTTTTTTAAGTGTTTCGGTCTCGGGCTGGCGGTCGTTCACGAGGATGACGCCAGCCAAATCCTTGAGCGCTGCTACCGCGATGATATTTGGATGAACTTGCAGCGTGACCCATAATGCGCCAGCCTCAACATTGGCAATCACATCGCTCAACAGGTCGCTGACATAAACTCCTTTAACATCACAGTCTAAATCGACGTCGGTTGTCAGGTTATCAAGCCCGGTTTTCTCAATTATGGTGTGCAGCCGCATTTATGAACACATTATTAAGATGAATTATAAATTCAAGTTTTGTGCCTTCGCCCAAGCGTGACACCAGATGCATCTCGTCGGAGCATTTCTGGATATTTGTCAAGCCCATTCCGGCGCCGAAGCCTAATGCCCGTACCCAATCCTGCGCGGTTGAATAACCAGGCTGCATCGCTTTCTGAATGTCCGCGATGCCTGGGCCGTCATCAACGGCTTCGACACGAATCTCCTCTGGAGTAACACGCGCGGTAATCTCACCGCCTTCAGTAAACACAACAATATTCATTTCTGCTTCATAAGTGGCAATTGCGACCCGGCGAATGATTTGAGGCGAAATTCCCATACGACGGAGGGTTTTCTTCAGCCCGCTTGAGGTTTCACCGGCGCGATTAAAATCGCGGCTGAAGACTTTATATTGAAAAATGAGCGTCGTTTTATCAGCAATGATATCTTCGAAAATATGGCTCGCCCGGTAGCGGTGAATCTCTTCGGCGTGATAGTCAATTTCCATTTTTTTAAGCAATCCGCGTATGATGTCGCCTTTTGTGATTATTCCGACTAATTTACCGCTGTTACGGCTAATCACTGGGAAGCGTCCATATCCCAAACGGTCGAATTCTTCCACCGCCCGCACTAATGAGTCGTTATCAAAGAGGGTATTCACTTTGCGCTGCATTCGCTCAGACACTGAACAATTCGGCTGACCTTCGGCTAAATAGCGGATAAAATCTTCGATACTGACTACACCTTCAAGTATATCTTCCTTAACGACGGGAACGCCCGATATGCGTTTATCGCGCAACAAGGCTCTAAGCTCGCTCATCGGCAGGGATGGATCCACAGTTATAACATCATGCGCCATAACCTGCTCGACCTTCATTTCATAGACTAACTCCTGAACGCGCGTGATATCTTTGGCGCTGGTCAGGGAAGTGGCGGTCTTGAGTTCATCTGCTGACTTCATAACCACCCATCATTCCCACATAATATAGCCGACCGCAGGCTTCGAACATTGGCAAGGTGGTCGAGAGCAGGATAATATCCCTGTCTTTAGCCATATTGACAATTTCTTCGGTAGGCTCTTTACCGCGCACGAAGCAGACCGCAAATATCTCAGCAATTTCTACAGTCCGGATGACCTGTGGATTAATCAGTCCGGTAAGCAGGATGGATCCGGGTTTAATAAAAGCCAACACATCGCTCATCAAATCACAGCCGCAACCGAGTTCAACCTCGCGGTCGAGGTCCTTTTCACCGGTGAAGACCTTGCAATCGAGGATTTTTATAACTTCGCTTATTTTCACCTTAATACACTACCGATAAACAAAGATTGTTATTGCTCTACACAGCGTCATAATTCAGTTCGCATATTTCGCGGGCGTCATGCTGAACGCAGTGAAGCATCTCGTCCGGATAAACGGGGACGAGATCCTTCACTTTGCTCAGGATGACATATATAAGAAACGCAAAGAATAATGTCGCTATGTATAAATCACCTTCGGGTGCAGATGTGTTCCTTCCCGGAAGACTTTGCCGCCGATGATGAGTTTGCGCTTCTTGGGAAAAGGTTGGCTTGGGCAGGCTTCGTAACAGGATCCGCAGCTATTGCACTTCGTTACATCGACCATTCGGGCTTTATGACGCACTGTAACCTTGAAATTGCCGATATAACCATCGACCTTCTCGACATCGCTGTAAGTCATCAATTTTATATTTGCGTGTTTGCCGACGGACACCATTTTAGGCGTCAGGATGCAGGCGGCGCAGTCGAGGGTGGGGAAGGTCTTATCGAATTTAGCCATATGCCCGCCGATGGAGTCTTCCTTTTCGACGAGGACAACTTCGAAACCGGCGTCGGCGACGGTCAGGGCGGCTTCGATGCCGGCGATACCGCCGCCGATGACCATCACCCGCTTCTTAATTGGCACGCGGCGCATTTCGAGCGGCTGGTGGAACATCACGCGCGCCACGGCGCCTTTGACCAACGCCAGAGACTTATTAGTTGCGGCTTGATAATCGGTGGAAACCCAGGAAACCTGTTCGCGGATGTTGACCATCTCGAATAGATAGCGATTGAGTCCGCCGCGTTCGCAAGCCGCGCGGAAGGTCGGCTCGTGCATCAGAGGGCTGCACGCCGCTACGACTACGCGGTCGAGGTTGTTGGCTTTGATGTCGTCGATGATTAAAGACTGCCCCGGCTCGGAGCACATAAACTTGTAATGTTTGGCGACAACGACATTGGCGTGTTCGCCAAGTTTCTCGGCGACCTTAGCCACATCGACCATTTTCGATATATTCGTGCCGCAGTGGCAGACATAGACGCCGACGCGCGCCGGCGATTTACCATTTCCGTCATTTTGACTCATACAGCAATCCTCGTCGCCGGCTGGCTTTCCATCGGCTTCAATTTATAATCTTCGAATTGGACAAGCAAGTCCTTAAAAGCCAATCGTTCCGCCGCAATTCCCAGCGCCAGTCCGAGAATCTGCGAGAAATATACGATCGGCATTTTATGATTCTTCCCTTTGCGGGCGTTGATTGTGCGTTGATAGGCTTCGAGGTTCATCTGGCATAGCGGGCAAGCCGTGGCGATGACCTGCGCGCCGTTCTCCGCGGCAGTTGTTAATAGATGGTCGTTGAGGTCGATGGCGACGGTTTCAAAAGTGGTCATCAACATACCGCCGCAGCAACGCACTTTGTCTGGATAATGGACGACCTTGGCGCCCAAGGCATCGAACAGTTTATCCATCGTCTGTGGATCTTCCAAATCGTCGAAGTGGAAGACTGGACGCACGATTTGGCAGCCGTAGTAAGGCGCGATGCGCAAATCGTTCAGATTAAAGTCGGCAGCGGCGGCGACATTTTCGACTCCGACATCGTTGACGATGATGTCCAGCGGATGGCGCACTTCGACATTGCCATTATAGGACAGTCCCGCTGCGCTCAAGGCTTCGTTTATCAGTCGGCGCGAATGAATGTTCCAGCCCATATGCCGGTTGGTCTTGCGCAGGATAGTATAACAGGATGAGCAGGGCGCGCAGATGTCGAGTTTGTAGTTTTCAGCGATGGCGAGATTGCGGGCGCTGACTGCGTATCCAATTAGTTTATCCACCGACATATACATCGTAGCGCCGCAGCAGTTCCAGTCTTCGATTTCTTTCAGGCCTAAGCCTAATTTGGCGAAGACGGCGCGCACTGAGACATCGTAAGGTTTGCCGGTGGATTCGAGGCTGCAACCGGGATAATATGCGAATTCTTTCATCCGTGCAACTCCTGCGCTGTAGCCGCAGCCGAAGACGGATGCAAATGCAATTGCCGCGCTTTATCGATGATGGCGCGGATGTCTTTAACCTTGCGGATTTTGTTAGGCGTGATATCGATGCGTCCGCGCTTCATCATCGACATTCCAAAGGCGGCGTTGGCAAGCAGTTTCATTGGTTCGGCTTTTAGGAAGTATTTGATTGCCAGCCCCATCTCGAAATTGCGGCCATATTTGTAGATGTTATCGATGAAGGCTTTGGACAAGGCGTAAATTGGAAACTTAGGCGGGTAGACGCGCTTTTCCATCGCCAGGCGTTTGAGCGCATACATCATATCGGTAACAAGTATGCCGGAAGGACAGCGCACGCGGCAGGCGTAGCAGGACGCGCAGATCCATATCGCACGGCTGTGTAGAATATCTTCGATATGACCGGCGCGGAACAGGGCGACGATTTCGCGCGGTGTTATGTCCATCATATACGAGACCGGGCAGGAGCCGGTGCAGGTGCCGCACTGGATGCATTCCTGAATCTTTTGCCCTTGCGGTATAGTCTTGACCTGTTCCCAGAAGGCAGATCTAAGATCTTCTTCCCGTTGGGGTCTTATTTCGGGAAGCGGCAGGAGTGGCATCGAACCTCCAAACAGTGATGTTGGATAATGTCCGTCGTTGAGTGATTTTAAGGCGGATTTGGTCCCGCCTGCCGAGTTGGGTGATAAATTCGGCTGAAATAATAACTTTGGGAAATTTATCACATACACAAATCAAATAATACCGACTATCGCTGCCAGTCAATTTGGTTTATCAGGGATTTATCGGGTTATTTAATTGCTAATTTAGAGTTCAATATAAATTGGCAGTAAGCATAATGCAATAGAAAATGAGATAATTTTCACAATTTTTAAATATTTTCAAAATCTGCATAGAATTTAGGATCCTTCAGTGTTTATATATAGCGTCAGAATTGTGTGTCATTCCTGCTTGCCCGGCTGTCCGATAATGCCATTTTGCCCGCCGTCGATTCGCCGCGGCGATGGCAGAAAATTGAAAAATAGATACTTCTACTGCCGACTGCGGCGAGTCGGCAGCGGAAAACTCATTCTCGGACAGGCCATTGCGAGGGAAATTTCATCCCGCTACACGGTGTAACGTAAGATGAAAGGACACCCCCTTTCATCCCCCCGCAAGCGGGTGGAGATGCAAGCAACAGTCGCAAGCGGGGGGAGAAGCAAGCAACAGCCGCAAGCGGGGGGAGAAGCAAGCAACAGCCGCAAGCGGGGGGAGAAGGCGCATCTATTTTCTGAGGGAATGACGCGGTCAGACACTCTCGTCAATACTTCATAACCTTGATTAATGGGCGCTACTCATTTCGGTATCACCTC
>VGIO01000082.1 GCA_016867855.1 Calditrichota bacterium | reverse complement strand
CTTGATAAGTTCCTGATGGAGTAATAATAGAAGCGTCCGTTGAAACAATTCTGACATCTACATCTGGAACACTCCAATAATCCCCTTTTTGTCCCGGATATCTAAGTATAAGATTCTCTGTCCCAACTGAGCCGTTTATGGATAGATAGAACAATCCGTCTTTCCGATTCCCAATTTTCCTATAAGAAATCTCCCAAAACGGTAATGCAAAACTCCCATCCACTCCATACCATTTCTGTGAATGCCAATTGATGGATGTAGTAACATTAATAGTTTTCGAGTTAGATTGATAAGTGGTATCTCCGGGTCCATTTCTATCTTCAGCCCATCTGATAGTCCGAGTTCGGGTCGAATATGTCCACGAATTGCCCAACTTCAGTGGTAGAATTTCCTGCTCTGGTAGCGCTGTATTAATGTTATCAATCCCAAATTCTATTAATGTCTTGTCATATCCTCTTCCGGATAGGACTTTTTCGCGGACAACTCCCACACCTGGCTTAATCCAGATTTGTCTCTCAGTGTTAATTTGATAACAGTAACACGGGGAAAACGTGCCGCCAGTCGTGATTATAGTATCATTAATCGATACAACTCGAACCGAATCGGTTTCGGCATATTTCTTACTTAAATATATTTCGGCCAATTGAGCGGGATACTTATATTCCAATTCAGGACGTGGCGATTGAACATCGCAATAATTTAGTAGAAATAGCCCCTCCTGCAGGTTTGCCCAATGCCAGGACAATCTCGAATTGGGATACAAAATACGACTTTCTTCCAAAACACAATACCATATTACATCATCTACACACATAGTGTCGATGACGGTGATGATACTTGGGCCATTTCCCGGGACACTATTAAACTGGACAGCCTCATTCATATAGAGCCAGTATGATCCAATCTGTATGGTGAACAAATCCTGCCGCTCAGCTGGTTTTGTGGGATTGGAATCATCTGTAAAGTTACAACCCTGAAAAAAGGCTGCTGTAAATAACAATGAGATTATTAAATAGATTCGCATATTTCTTGCTTGTGGTTTTTATTTTTGTTTTAGCCGGAATGAACGCTTTTAGTATCGGACATTTCCTTGTGTTATTTCTAATTTACTGCATTTTCAGCAATTTATACAGTGATGGGCTTTGATATGTGCGAATTCCACCTGGTGTTCAGTCCCAGAATTACCTGTAAATATGTATCGTTCAGAGTTCATCGCTTCAGCGTGTTTATAAAAGCAACATACGCACACTGAGGCCGTGAACTATAAACTATTTAATTCTGGGACTGACCACTAGTCCTCCGCTTTGAACTTTGATTCCCTCCATTTTCATCATATTAGTGAGGGGAGAAGGTTGGGAGCTCTCCCCTGCGAAATAGAGTGGAATTAAGGTAGAATCAAATATACTGCCCGCCATCCACCTTAATAACCTCCCCAGTAATATGCTTGGCTAAGTCGCTGCACAAGAAACTGACGATATGCGCGACATCTTCCGGTTCGCCGAGCCGGCCCAGCGCGGTTTCGTTCAGCGAAGCCTGCTTGGCTTCTTCCGGCATCGCAGCCATCATATCGGTCATAATCAGTCCCGGTGCAACGGCATTGACAGTTATGCCGGATTTGCCGAGTTCTTTGGCAGCGGTTTTGACCAGTCCGATGATGCCGGCTTTGGAAGCCGCGTAGTTGGCTTGCCCGAATTTGCCACGCAAACCGTTGATGGAGGTCAGGCAGACGATGCGTCCGTATTTTTTCTCGCGCATATAAGGCGCTACGGCGCGCAAATAGTTAAAATAGCCCTTCAGATTGGTGCTTATCACAGCGTCCCACTGTTCCTCGGTCATCTTCCACAGGACGCCGTCGCGGTTGATGCCGGCATTGCAGACCAGTATGTCGATTTTGCCCCATTCCTGCACGACGGCTTCCGCCATCTTCTGGGCATCGTTGAACGAAGCCACATCGGCTTGCACTACCAGCGCCTGGCGGCCTAGAGCGCGGATTTTGGATGCAATTTGTTCGGCTTCGTCGGAATGTTTGCGGTAGTTCAGCGCCACAGCCGCCCCGTCGGACGCCAGTTCCAAAGCGATGGCAGCGCCGATGCCTAAAGAGCCGCCGGTGACGACAGCGGTCTTGTTAGATAGAATGCTCAATTATCTTCCTCCTTGTTTATTATGAGGGGAAAGGTAGAAAGTGTCAAATACGACTAGATCGGATTGAATTTATAAAATTCATCTTCACTTTCTCCCTTTCTCCCTCTTAGAGCGGCTTCCCCAGAACGAGTTCACAGAACGCCTCATTGAAAGGATGACCTTCGGCTTGGAGTTGCCGGAATTTTACAAAATCGATGGTGTCTTTTCCGGTGATTTTCTTTGTGTTGAACGCGTGGAAGCCCAAGAAGGCTTCGGTCGCCATATTGGCGGCGAGCCAGTGGCGATTGGCGAGTTTAGTCTGGTCCCAGAAGAATTTCTTCTTCTGCCGGATGCCGTCGATTGACTTAATTAGGCAGCCGGGGAAGAGATTAGTGAAGGTCCAGACGATGCGGTTCACTTCAGCGTCGAGCCGACTGAAGTCGTAGGCGGCGGTTTTAAGGAACTCTTTGGCTGACTTAGCCGCCTCGCCATAAACGGACTCACCATAGACAATCTCACCGTCTTCGACATAGCGGTCGGTGATGACCAGCGGATTACGGACGAACACATCACCGTCCTTCAAAACCGGCGCGACGCGGCTTATAAGCCCCATTCGCAACATTTTGTATGCCGACCACAACTCGCAAGAGACGCAGTTCCACATCGCCTGCTCGATGGTGAGATACCAGGGGAGAAAATCGGTCGAACCGCCGTCGGGCGCTGATCCGTGGCGCGGTCCGGCTTGACCGAAGAGCGCTGTATCAGCAGCGACAGCCAGGTCGCAAGCCATACCGATTTCCTGCCCGCCGGCGACGCGCATCCCATTGACACGGCAGATAACCGGCTTCTTGCAGTTGAGTATGGTGTCCACCATCGCGTTGAATAGGTCCATATACAGACCATATTCCGCTGGACGACTGGAATAGTATTCGGCGTATTCCTTAGTGTTGCCGCCGGTGCAGAAGGCACGGTTGCCGGCAGCGGTGAATACAACTGCTACGACCCGCCGGTCCATAGAAGCGCGGTGGAAACCGGAGATGACGCCCTTGACCATCTTAGTTGTGTAGGAATTGAGTTGCTCAGGATTATCGAGGATAATCCAGGCGGTGAATAAGCCGTCGGCAGGTTCTCCCTTCGGTCCGACAATGGGTTTCAATTCATATTGAACTGTGGGCGGCATCCCGCTAATGAACTCATCCTTCCACAAATCGTGGTTTTTCAAGCCGCCTTCGCGCGGCAGCCATTCTAAACTCATTGTTTTACTCCTTACAGATTAGTTTAATAAAAATAACTAAATCGAGAAGTCTGCTGCCGACTGCGCCGAATCGGTGGCGGATATTTGCAGCCCGACTTCTAAAAGAGACCTGCAGTCCGGCTTCTTGAAGCCGGTATGAATCCTATTTATCGACTTTAGTCGTATTTCCCGACGGTTGTCTCTGCAGCGAAGAAATGTATCCTTCCTGCAACATTCGGCCCAAGGTAGAGGCGAGTTCGACCAGCCGCAGTTCCGAGATGCCCAGTCGGTCATATTCGCGGTAATAGGCTTCGGTGACGCTGGTGAACTGGTCCGAGCGGGTGCGCTTTTGGCGGGCGTCCTTGACGAAGACGGTAACAACTTCCACTAAATCGTCGTTAACCTCGACGCCATCGCGCTCCAAACCAGCGCGGTATTCAGGCCGCTCGAGGACGGCTTTAACCGCTGCGATGCCGGAGTGTTTGCCGAAAACATAGCGGATTTTAGCTCCAACCATCTCCGGCGGTATTACTTGATAGATGGATGGATCGATGAGGATGCCAGCCGTGTGGATGCCGGATTCGTGCGTGAAGACACCTTCGCCGATAATCGGTTCGTGGGCTGAAACCGGGATGCCGGAATATTCCTCGACCATCTGCCGCAATTCGTGTAGTTTCTCATACTTGAAATTGGGCAGGGATATGCCGTAGAGTAGTTTCAGCGTGGCGACTACCTGATGCAGCGGGGCGTTGCCAGCGCGCTCGCCCAAACCGTTGGCAGTGCAGGTCGGCACATTTATACCATGCGACATTGCACGCACTGTATTGATATTCGCCATTCCGAAATCGTTATGGAAATGGCAAACCAAATCTTTGCCCGGAAATTCCTTGACGATGCGCGGGATGTAATAATCGACGCCTTCCGGGGTGAAGCAGCCGACGGTATCGGGGAAGGCGAAGCGCGTTCCGCCGTCGGCATAGCCGGCTTTGGCAAGTTCGATGATATAATCCACATCCGCTCGGCTGCCATCCTCCCCGCCGAATTCGACCGCTTCGACGCCCTGGTCGCGGGCATAGCGAATCGCCTCGCCCTGCATCTTTATATTCGCTTCACGGTAGAACTCGACGGGCAGGTCTAGCCATTCGCTGATACCCCGCTTCTCGCGCTTTAAAAGCGTCTTGCCAATTTTATATTTCAGATGCAGGTCTGAGCCAGAGGTGAAGATAAAGAAGGTTATCTCATTTAAGGCGACATCGATTTCGCGCAGGGTTTGAATAGTTGCGTCGATATCACGCCGGTCGGAGCGGCACATCACCAACAGTTCGATATCCGGTCGGATATCGCCGGCGCGCTTGCCCTGCACGATGAGTTGCAGGGCGTGCCGGTCGGAGAGCGCGGCAAACGGAAAGCCGAGGTCCAAAATGCTGCAGCCGATGTCGGAAAGCGCTTTGGCGAGATGATATTTCTGCCCCGGCGAGAAAGCCACGCCGGGCATCTGCTCGCCGTCGCGCAAGGTCGAGTCGTATATTTTTATCCGCTCGACTGGCGGAAAATTTAAACCGCGTGTAAAATCGAGCGGGTCGTGTATCAGTTTATGAAGAGGTTCGTGAAATTCCATTTTGAGCCTTATTTGAGTCTAAATGGCTTGGAGAGCGACATTCCCTATTGCCCCGAAATATCTGAGCAACTATAAGGGGGCACGAATGATCCCCCCTTCTGGAAGGCAGCAAATCTATACTTCCATAACCTTCTTCCAATTCGACCCGACCGCGCCGCTGCGGCAGTGCGCGGAAGTCATAAATCCCGCCGAATGTTTGGCTTGAACTTCCAGCGCTTGCGAGAGCGGGACGGCAGTCGAGCCGCGGATGCAGTCCGCTATTGCCTTGCGACAAGCGATGATCAGTGGATTGCCGGTCGATGGAAGGCTATAAGTATCGAGCGGAATAGACAGCGGCTCACCTATGATTGCTCGTTTGGGTAAGCCTTTAGCGCCGGTGGTGATGTCCCAAACTATTTTGATAGCCTCGTCCATTGGACCGGCATAGTCGAGCAGCCAGCCGATGCCGTCGGGCGCGCGCACCGCCTTGCCGGTAAAAAGCAACCCGGTGACCTTGTGCCAATTGGCAGCGTCGGACTTGCGAAACAGCCAATGGCAGCCTTCCATCCCCGGCACGACCGGCAGGGTGACCTCTGGCAAGCCCAATTGCGCGCTTTCGACGGAGATGAGATAATGGCAGTGTGCCAGCAGTTCCAACATTCCGCCTAAACAGCGTTTGCCGCCGACGAAGCCGACCGAGACCTCGAAATCCGTGTGGAAGCGCCTCGCACATTCCGACCACAATCTGGCGACTTGAAAGCCGGATTGTTCGCTGTTCAGCGCCGGATAGAATTCAGTGATATCCGCGCCGACCATCTGCGTCGAAAGATGGAAATCGCCGGTCAGGATGACGCGGTGTATCCCCTCGGCTTTCAACCAATCGACAGCGCGGTTGAGTTCGTGAATAACATCCCAGTTCAGCGCCTCGCGGCTGATAGTGATAACGCCGACCTGCCCGTTATGCTCGGCGTTCACATATAATTGCTGCCAGTCCGCTCCATCCATCCGTGCGAAGACCTCTGGGAACCAACAGCCAGTCGCCGCGGCCGGATGCAACTTATGATAGGCGTTCACAATTGCAGCGGCTTTATCGGCGCCCATATTGCGCACCATTGCTACGACGCCCTTGTTAAACTGTGCGCATAGTTCGCCGATGGCGTTCATAATAGCCAGATGGGCGCGGTTTTCACGCAGCAACAGACTGGTCATCTGAACTAACGGACCTAAAATCCAGGCTTGGAATTCAGCCTCGTCATCCAGGCTCCAGTCGATGACCGGACGGTTGCTGGAATACCAACTCTCGCCGCTGTTCTTACGACGCACCAGTTCTTCCGTCGGTGAGAACAAGTCGCCGTATTTTTCAGACAAATGGCGCAAGCAGGACCAGGTGAGGAAACTGGCGCCGGGGCCAATGGCGTCGTGGGCGCGCAGCGGATTAGGTCCGACTAACCGGCGGATGAACTTGTCCAGTTTAAAGAAGGGCATATTCGCAATGTGGTGATAACGGGTTGCTGCCAGAGTTATGCCGCAGAAGAGGACATCCAGTATGAAAGACCAGTAATCGCCGACCGGCAGCGGAATTAAGCCCATCGCCCAGATAAGTTGTGTGACAGCCGACGGTTTGGACTCAACGACCTCCCAAATCTTATTTATTTGATGCGGGAAGGAGGGATGCAGAATGCCTACGCCGAGTTCGGAGGCTGGAAAGCCGGAAGTTACCGACCGGATTTCAATATTCGGAAATGCCTTGCGCAGAATATCGTAATGGGCGCGTTTCAGCGAAAGTATTTCCGGGATGGCTTCCAGCACAAAGCGGGGATTGAACCGGTTCAGAGCGGCTGGCAGGTTGGCGCCGTCGTAACTCATCTGGACGATGTTCGCCATTATGTCAGCCGCGCGCTTTTCGCCGAAAGACTGCCTAAGCCCGTTGTATTGCTGTCGCAGTCCGTCGGGCGAATTCGGCAGGTCCAAAGTAACAATCGGCACATCGTAAGGCAGCAGCCGTGAGCCGATTTGCATCGCCTTGCCCGAGCCGACGATGCCGTTGCCGCCGGATATGACCATCGCACCGCGGTGGCCGGCGGCGCCGAAAACCACCTCGACCATTTCCGGCTCGCGGACAGGCTGCCGGCCGCTCTGGAATATGTCCAGAATCGTTCCCAGTCCGAGCGTTTCGAGGGTTGATTGACGCATCGATTTCATCGTTATTTCCCTCCTTTGGAATCTTGCACTTTGAAGATGGCTGCAATGCCTACATCGCCGGCGGCGCAGCCAAAGATTAGAACATAACCACCGCCGATGGTCACCGAATGCTCCAGCGCCTCGACAGTTACCCTCGTCAGCGTCGGTCCCTGCGGATGACCATAGACCATCGGACAGCCGGTGTTGTTCATATTATGCCAGTCGTAATCGAGCAGTTTGGAAAAGATGACATCGTTGACGGCGAATGGATTGTGGTCATAGACGGTGGAAATATCCGACATTTTTAGACCGGTTTGGTCCAGCGCCTGTTTGACTGCAAAGCCCGGGGCTTCGGGCATAAAACCGGCTTGCGTGCGGTATTCGGCGGAAGCAATGAGTTGGATGCTGATTTCCGGTCGTGGGCTGAGTTCGCGCGCTTTGGACTCGCTTGCCGCCAGCAGCGCGAACATACCGTCGGAGGCGTGTGTTTGGCCTGAAGCCGCGACGCAGGTGTCTATCTGTCGCTCGGATTTGACCTGGTCGATGGAATCATACTCACGGACGCCGAGGTCGTCGGTAACCTCTCCGACCGGCTTGCCGCGGAGGTCTAAAATTCTCAAAGGCAGCAGGATTTTATCCAAAAAGCCGGATTTCTTGGCTGCATAATACTGCTGATAGCGCCAGAAAGAGAGTTCGGCGACTTCGTTGAAGTCGAGGCGGTATTTGCGCGCCGTGCGGCCGGCGCAGGCAATCATCGAGGTCTCGCCCTTGGCCGGGCTGAAACCGGACTGCCCCGTCGAAGGGTCGTAGCCGAAATTATCCCAGATGTCGCTGATGACTTCCGTCCGGCGATAAGTGCCTTGATTGGGAAATACGCCAGCCGGGGAATTGCTGGTCTTATCGAAAGTGAGGATGCCGACGATGCTGTGCGAACCGGTCTGAACCTGAGCCAGGGCTTTGACGATGACCTGCAGCCCGGTGGCGCAGGCTTGTTCCAAATGAAATCCCGGCAGCCGTTTGCCGAACGAGTGGGACAGATATGGGGAGTTCCAGAACTTATAAAGCCAGGGAACGGTCGAACCGCAGATGAGGTAGTCGAGCTCACTTATTGGAATTTTACGCTTCCCCAGGATGAGCGGCAGGCTTTCAGCCGCAAAGCGGGCGATGTCCACCTCAGCCAGCGGACTGGTGTGCCACGCCGGAAACCAACTTCCCCCCCAAGCGCCGTAAGGGATAAAAGCCTTAGGAAATTGCGGTGCGATTTCGGGCATAATGAATTTCCTTTTATTTATTATTGTTGAGAAATTCGTATGTTTGGACGAAAAATGGACATTATGGACTTATGGACGATATGGACAGAAAATGAACCGCATTCAATCCAGTGCGGTTGACAGCCGCAATCCTATTAACCATCGCCCGGTCTATTGAAGACAGGTTTCTGCTCATTCGTCGTAGCCCGGCTTCTTGAAGCCGGGTTATGAAACCGTTCAGCGTGAAGCCAGCCTTTTCTGCACATACTCGACCAACCCGCCGGCGCGGATGATAGACTGAATCTCCGCCGGAAAAGCATCCGCTGTCCAAACCCCGCCGCGGGTGATATTTCTAATCGCGCCCGTGCCGGGTTCAACCTCAACGATGTCGCCTTCGTTAAGTCCATCCACTGCCTCTGGAGCGCTTAAAATCGGCAGTCCGATGTTTATGGAATTACGATAGAAAATCCGTGCGAACGAGCGGGCGATGACGCACGCAACGCCGGCACCTTTAATGGCGATGGGGGCGTTTTCGCGCGATGAGCCGCAGCCGAAATTATATCCTGCCACGATGATATCGCCGGCTGACACACGCTTCACAAAGGTCGGGTCGAGGTCTTCCAAGCAATGCGGCGCAAGTTCAGCGGCGTGAAAACTGGTGCAGTAGCGCGCTGGGATGATGACATCTGTATCCACCGAGTCGCCATAACGAAAGACGCTGCCGCGCAAGACTTCATACGGCATTATTCGCCTCCCGTTCAGCATAGGTCATCATCCGCTGAATCGAGCGGTCTAGATATTCGATGAGATGGCGGCGTTCGGCTGGCTTTAATTCGGCAACGGCGTCGGCGTTGATTTCCTGCCCGAAGCGGGCGGTTTGACGACAGGTCGCTCGTCCGGCGTCGGTCAATCCGACAATCTGCACTCGCCGGTCGTTGTCGTCCCGGTTGCGTTCTAACAGACCTTTGGCTTCCAATAGGTCGGTCGCCCGTGTGATAGTCGCGCCGTCGAGGAATGTCCGGCGCGCCAGGTCGGTCTGGTTCAGCGGATCCTCTTCGCCCAGCGCCATCAGAATCGTCCAGGTCGTCGGCGTTAAACCCGTCGGTTTAAGTCTATTTTCAAGGGTTGTGCGCATCAGCCGCGCCAAGCCATTAACTAAAAATCCGAGACTATCGTTCAATTTATGGGGCGTCGCCACCTTGATGGCGTTTTCTCGGGAGTTCATTTTATTTAAAAATATGTGAGGTAATTACAAAAGTGTTGGATTTATTAACTGATGGCAAGGCGGACGCCCTCGTCCGCCGCGTTCTATGCTTGGCTTGGTTTTCGGCGGACGAGGGCGTCCGCCTTGCCATGTCTGAATTTTCTGGATTAATCATCACTTTTGCAATTAGCGCATGTGAATGTCCAATTTGCATCAGATTTCATTCGGGTCGGCGATGACGCCTTTGACCGCGGTGGCTGCCGCGACTTGGGGGCCTGACAAATAGACCTTTGATTCTGGATGCCCGTTGCGGCCGCGGAAATTACGATTGGTCGTGAACAATCCGACTTCGCCTTTGGCAAGCACGCCCATATGCCCGCCGATGCAAGGACCGCAGGTCGGCGGCGACAATGTCGCCCCGGCTTTGACGAAGCGCGCTGCCAGTCCGGATTCAATTAAGGCTATAAGAATTTGCGGTGTAGCCGGTATCAGCAGCAGTCGGACGCCGGGATGAACCGGCCTGTCCTGCATAATTGCCGCTGCCACCTGAAAATCCTCTAAGCGTCCATTTGTGCAGGATCCAATAACGACTTGGTCAACTTTGATGCCGGTGACTTCTTTAATCGGGCGGACATTCGACGGCAAATAAGGCTCGGCGACCAGCGGCGTAAGGCTGTCCAAATCGATATGCACGACCTGGCTGTAAACCGCATCCGGATCGCTGTCTAAGTCGAGCGAAGCCGGATTCGATATTAACCGCGCCGGATTAACCCCGCGGATGAAATCCCAAGTTGTTTCATCCGGTGCGATAAGCCCGGTCTTGGCGCCGGCTTCGATAGCCATATTGCAGACCGTAATACGTCCGTCCATCGACATATTGCGGATGCTTGAACCGGTAAATTCCAACGCTTGATACAGAGCGCCGTCAACCGTGAGAATGTTAATCAACTTTAAGATGAGGTCTTTGGCGCCGACATTCGGTCCAAAACGACCTTCGACAACGACCTTAATCGACTCCGGCACGCGAAACCACAGTTCGCCCAGCGCCCAGGCGCATGCCAAATCTGTTGAGCCTATCCCCGTGGCGAAAGCCCCTAACGCGCCGTAGGTGCAGGTGTGGCTGTCCGCGCCGACTATTAAATCGCCGGGGAAGACCAAGCCTTTATCGGGCAGAAGCGAGTGGCAGATGCCGCTGCGTCCAACTTCGAAATAATTTGTGATGCCTTGTTCTTGAGCGAATTCGCGCATAGCCTTCGACAGCGCGGCGGCTTGGACATCCTTGGCCGGCACAAAATGGTCGTTCACCAGCGCCAGTTTATGCGTGTCGAACACTTTCTCGGCGCCCATTCGGTGGAAGACCTCGACTGACAGCGCGGTCGTAACATCCGTGCCAAAGGCTAGATCCACCTTCGCCATTACAATCTGTCCGGCTTTGACGGACGCCAGCCCGGCATGTCGCGCTAATATTTTTTCAGCCAGGGTCATTACTTAAGTTTTATTGAAAACCTCTTCGATAGTCGTGTGTCCCTCTAAGGCGCGCTGGATGCCTCCCTGCCGGAAGGTCCTCATTCCACTTTGCTGCGCCGCGTTGCGTATAGTCTCTAATGATGCGCTATTGCACATTAGAGTGTGAAGTTTGTCATTTAATATCAACAACTCGTGAATAGCCAGCCTTCCTCTGAAACCGGTGTTTTCGCATTCAGGACACCCCTCTCCTCGATATAGCGCTACATTCTGCCCAACCATTCCGATACGCGCCAGAATATCCGGCGGCGCCGTGTATGAAGTTATACAATTTGAGCAGATTTCCTTCAGCAGTCTTTGAGCGATGATGCCGGCAATATCAGATGACTCAATTCCGTATTCGACCGCAAGTCGCCAGGCTTCAATAGCGTCGTCGGCTGAGATTACGCTGAGTGCCAAGCCGCCGCGCCGCGCCGTTTCAGCCGCTAAATAGGCTGAATCAGCGTCGGAAATAGATCCCAGTATCATCACTTTCTCGTTATCTTCCGTATACATAGCCTCGCAACCGGCAACGAGCAGCGTTGTAGTCTTGCCGCAGCCGTCCGGACCGCTGAAAAGAACTACCGCGCCGCGCCGGCTTAAAAGCGCCTCCACCTGTTCGATATGAGATGCCGCGAACATATCGGAAAACGATATGCGCGTTAGAGAAAGATGCATTTTTAGTTCACAATTTGATTAAAGGTTGCGTCCCATAATTATCGTGATAAACAGAATGACGCTGCAAGACACCATCAACGATGCTTCATCACAAGATTCATTAGCCGCTACCTGATTTTGTTGTGTTAAAGACAGACGTTTGTTACTTTTCAATACGCTTTGCCCGGTATAAATTTATCCGCCAAATTGGAGCGCACGGCATACAAAGTCGCCTGTCGCCGCTGTCCCCAATTTTCCGCCCATATCCTTTGGCACATTGCCAGAGCGAATCATTTGACGCACGATATCTTCTAATTTGGGATTCCATTCGGGATAGCCCAGCGTCTCTAACATAATACCGACCGTCAGAATAGCAGCCAGAGGATTAGCGACATCCTTGCCGGCGTATTTAGGCGCCGAACCGTGAACCGGCTCGAAAAGCGAAGTCCGGCCGGGATGAATATTGCCGGAAGCCGCCAGCCCTAATCCGCCGCACAATTGCGCGCCCATATCGGTAACTATATCGCCGAACATATTACAGGTAACTATCACCTCAAACTGTTCCGGACGCTTGACCATCTGCATCAACAAGGCGTCGATGAACCAGTGATTGGCTTCGATGTCCGGATACTCAGCCGCCACTTCGTAAAAAGTTCGCTGCCAAAGATCGCCTTCGAAGCGCATTGCGTTGGATTTATCGGTCATCGTCACCTTAGTCAGACCCTTATGGCGAGCAAACTCGAAACTATAGCGGATGATGCGTTCGACGCCTTTGCGGGTGTTGACGGAGGTTTGGATGGCGACTTCATCGGGCGTGCCTTTCTTTAGGATGCCGCCGGTTCCGGCATAGAGTCCTTCGGTGTTCTCGCGAAAGACGGTGAACTGGACATCAGTTATGGATTTGTTCTTAAGGGGGCAGAGCGATGCGTCGAGCAGGTGACAGGGGCGGTAGTTGACATAGAGGTCGAGTTTAAAACGCAGGCCGAGCAGGATGTCGCGGGCGTGGGTCATATCCGGGACGCGCGGGTCGCCGACCGCGCCGATGAAAACAGCGTCGTAATTATCGCGGAAGTTGGCGATCTCTTCATCTGGAAGCGTGATGCCGGTCGCCAAATACTTGTCGGCGCCGTAGTCGAATTCGTCCCAGGTCAACGGCAATCTTGAATCGCGAACCGCCGCCATCACTTTCACCGCTTCGCGCGTAACATCCACACCGATGCCGTCGCCGGGAATTACCGCAATATGTGGCATTGATTATTTTAAACTGATGAACACTCTATAATATGATAGATAGAGATTATTTATTTGTCAAGTAAATTATTTCAGTTGAAAACATTTCAATAAAAAATATTCCGCTCAATCCGCTGTGAATCATAAAATTAATACCAATTTGCATTCAAATGAATAATAAAGGGATGCAAAATTAACAACGGATTAAACGGATAGAACGGATAACATAGCGGCTTTACAGGATTATCCGTTTCATCCGTTTAATCTGTTGTGAATTTATTTTGACATTTATCATCCGATTGATTGCGACTTGGTATAACAGCAGATTTAGCAGATATAAGGAAC
>VGIO01000081.1 GCA_016867855.1 Calditrichota bacterium | reverse complement strand
TCAGGAAATATCGCTGATGGCGATTTGCGACGGCAAGGATTATTTGTTGCTGCCGCCATCACGCGATCACAAGCGCGCCTTCGATGACAACCAGGGTCCCAACACCGGCGGGATGGGCGTCATAGCGCCATTGGATGATATCAGCGATGAATTGATCGCGCAAGCCGCCGACCAGGTGATTCAACCGGTCTTGAAAGTCTTAGCCGAGCAGGGAAGATCCTTTATAGGCTGCATCTATCCCGGATTGATGATAACAAAGGATGGCTTTAAGGTTTTAGAGATCAACGCCCGTTTCGGCGACCCGGAAGCGCAGGCGGTATTTCCAATATTGAGCGTTGATATACTTGAAGTAATGAATGAGGCCGCTAATGGTAACTTGGGTCAATGGCTGAAGAAGCGCGAATGTATATCCCACCGATGGAATGAAGTTCACAATAAAAATTACGCCGTAACTGTAATCGCAGCCTCCAACGGATACCCCGGTGAATATAAAAAAGGATTTGAAATAACCGGACTGCCAAAAGAGTTGGAAACAATAAAAATCTTCCACGCTGGCACAAAGTATTTAGACGGTCGTCTGTTGACAGCCGGCGGCAGGGTTTTGGCGGTAACCGGTTTGGGCGCATCGTTGGAATCGGCTCGTGAACACGCTTACGAGGCAATCCGGCAGGTCAAGTTCGATGGAATGTTTTATCGTCGAGATATAGGAAAAATAATAAATTGAAAATCCTCATAACCGGCGGGGCAGGATTTATCGGCTCGAACGTTGCCGACGCCTATATCGCCGATGGACATCAAGTTACCATTATAGACAATCTTTCGACCGGCTGCAGAGAATTCATTAATCCAAATGCCTCATTCATCGAAAAGGATATTTGCGATAATGATATCGTCGATATATTCACCGAATGCCGATTTGATGCGGTTCTGCATTTTGCCGCCCAAATCGATGTGCGCAAATCGGTCGCCGACCCGCGCTTCGATGTTCAGGTGAATATCAGCGGCAGTGTGAATATATTAGAAGCGGCTGCCAGGGCCGGCATCAAGAAATTCCTCTTCGCTTCGACCGGCGGCGCGCTCTATGGCGAACAGGATTATTTTCCCGCCGATGAGAAGCATCCGATTAGACCTATTTCACCTTACGGTGTAGCCAAGGCGTCGGTCGAGAAGTATATGTTCTATTATTATGCCCAATATGGTCTGGACGCCGTTGCTTTGCGCCTGGCAAACATCTACGGTCAGCGGCAGAACCCGCTCGGCGAAGCCGGCGTTGTGGCGATTTTCACACATAAAATGCTGCGCGGCGAACAAGCCTATATCCACGGCAGCGGTTTACAGACGCGGGATTATGTCAATGTGTTGGATGTCGTCCAAGCCTTTAGACTGGCGCTGGGATTGAATGGCTTTCACATACTCAACATCGGCAGCGGTATCGAGACCGATGTCATAACGCTCTTCGACGAAATTAATCGACTCACCGGCGGCAGGACTTCCCGGCAGCACAAGTCAGCCGCCGCCGGCGAACAACAGCGCAGCGCTATCGAAAGCCGACTAGCTAAAGAGATGATGGGTTGGGAGCCAAAAATCGACCTCAAAACCGGACTATTGATGACGGTCGAATGGTTTAGGAAACAGTAATGAATTTAGAATTTGGTATTTGAAATTTGGAATTTTATGAGTCGCCGGCAAAGGAAAATTGAGATACTAAACAACGGCGCTGACGAATATCTCGCATTGGATAAAATAATCAGCCGGTCGTTACTCGTCGCTGATATCAAGCGCCTTATTGAACAGATTGCACCGAGCGACATCACGGTTCTAATTTCCGGTGAGAGCGGCGTCGGCAAAGAACTGTTCGCGCGGGCAATTCATCAATTGAGCCGTAGAAACAGCGGACCTTTGGTCACATTAAACTGCGGCGCAATTCCGGAAGGCATCTTTGAGAGCGAGATATTCGGCCACGAAAAGGGTTCGTTCACTTCGGCCGACCGCCAGCGGCAGGGCTACTTTGAAATGGCGGATAAAGGCACGCTCTTTTTAGATGAAATCGGTGAAATGCCGCTCGCCGTGCAGGTGAAACTGCTGCGCGTTTTAGAGACGGGCGCGTTTCTGCGCGTCGGCGGCAGCGATGAACTTGCTGTCGATGTCCGAATTATCGCCGCGACGAATAAAGACCTCGAAAATGAAGTTCTGCGCGGGCGTTTTCGGCAGGATTTATTCTATCGCTTGAAAGCCGTGCATATTACAGTTCCGCCGTTGCGGGAGCGCAGCGAGGATATTCCTATACTAATCGAGCAGTTCGCCCGGGATTATGCTGAACGCAACCAGCACATCGTCCCGACTTTTGAGCCTAAAGTCGTTGAAGTCTTACAGAGGCAAATATGGACGGGCAATATCCGCGAATTGAAGAACTTTGTCGAAAGCGTAATTGCCCTATCGCCATCGCTGACCATCACCTTGGACGACATCTATCGCCGTCTGCCGGTAGAACGGTCGAAATCCAATCTGCCGATGGTTGTTACACGCAGCGTCGAGGAACTCGACCACGAATTGCTGTATCGGACGCTCCTGGAATTGCGCGTGGATATGTCGGTTGTAAAAAACCAATTACAGCAATTAATAATGCAGCGTGACCGCGAGGTAAAATTTGGCTTTACCGGCGCTGAAGAGGTCGAAACCTATACTTTGGACGAAATAGAACGCGAGCAAATTCAGAAAGCGCTCGAACAACATCACGGCAACCGGCGCTCGACTGCACAGGCGCTCGGCATCGGCGAAAGGACGCTCTATAGGAAAATTAAAAAGTATGGAATTATATGAATTATAAGAGAAACTGCCCAGCCTTTAATTCCATCCTTCAGAGTGGGGGAGTGAATCTTTATCGACCGGTTAAGATTGCAATTATCTTTAGTTGGGTTATCTTTTGTTCCTGCGGTGTATATAGTTTCAGCGGGCGCGGCATCAGCGGAATAAAGACCATCGCGGTCGAAGCCTTCGACAATCGGACAGCCGAGTTTGGCATTCGAGAACAAATCGCCGATGCCATCATAACTAAATTACTTACTGACCGCACGCTAACTATAACAAATGCCAGTGCGGCGGACGCTCTGATGCGCGGGACGATTGTCGCCATCGACGATAAACCGCTGACATTTCAAGCCGATGAATCCGTCACTGAACGTCAGATAATTATAACCGTCGAAATTACCATCGTCAAACCTGGTCGTTCAGATCCAATTTGGCAGCAGCGCTTGACAGGGGAAGGACGCTATTCGTTTAAAACCGGCGCGCCGGATGAACGTCAGGCCGGCATTGTTAAAGCAATAGAACAAATTGTGCAGGATTTGTTGAATCAATTAACGAGCGATTGGTGAGTCCTTTAGTGCGTATAATGCGCGACCGGATCCGCCCGGCTGACCTCGACCGCGTTCTGAATTTGCTGACGAACCGCGAACTTATCATCGCACCGGCAGACACGGTTTACGGCGCTTTCGGCAAGGCTTTCGATGCAGAGGTTGCGAACCGTCTGAATAGATTGAAAGGCGACCGGCGCGAGCCTTACGCGGCTTTGTTTGCGAACTTTGAACAACTCGAAGGCACGATTGGCGAATTAGACCTCAGGCGGCGGCGTATCGCCAAAACTTTACTACCCGGTCCGGTTACATTAATTCTGCCTCATTTCAACCGCCTGCCGGCAGAATTCAGGCAGGGTTCGGAGTGTATCGGTGTCAGAGTTAGCAGCGATGCGCTCATACCTGAAATCTGCAGTCGCTTGAATGCACCGCTGTGGGGGAGTTCCGCCAATCGCTCAGGCGGAGTGGATCCGGTCGATTTTTTATCTATTGACAAACGAGTATTAGAAGAAGCCGCATTGGCTTTGGACGCCGGTCCGACGCTTTTCCATCAAGCCTCGACAATCGTGGATTTATCTGCAATGCCTTTTAAGATAAAAAGACCGGGACCTTGGCAGGCGCGCATCGAGCAGACGCTTAAGAAGGCTTTGATGCCGGTGAAAATATTAGTTTTATGCAGCGGGAACATTTGCCGCTCGCCTTTGGCTGCCGCTCTATTGCAAAACTTAATCGGCGATGCTCATAAAACAGGGATTGAAATCGCATCTGCCGGGTTGGATGCGGTTCCCGGTGAGACGGCTTCTTTTATGATGGTTCAAATCGGTTACGAATGGGGCATCGACCTCACCGCTCATCGCGCCCGGATGGCTGCGAGTGAAATTTACAAATCGGTTGATCTCATATTAGCCGCGGCTGTGACTCATCGTGAGCGGATTATCAAGATAGACCCGAAGGCGGTGGATAAAGTCCGGCTGCTCGGCGAAAAAATCGGCGTAGATTCGATACCGGATCCATACGAGCGCGGCGAAGAAGCCTACCGCGCCAGCGCTGAACTCATCAGACAGGCTGTTGAAGCCTGGGCGGAATGGCTCAAACCGGCAAGGTTATAGATTTCGGATTAATGTCAATGAAAATGTCAATATACTTTATGAAATCGCCGGATAATTTGCTTTTAGTTCGCAATGACCGTTTGGGAGACGCTATATTGATGCTGCCGGCATATAACCTGCTGAGAATGAATTTTCCGCAAGCCAAAATATATTTGTGGTTGTCACCAGCCGCCGCGCCGATAGGCGGCGCTGTGGACAGTGTGGATGATGTGGTTATCAGCGCCGATAATAGTCATCGCGAAGTTTTGGATAAAATAAAAAGGCTGCGAATTGACACCGCCTTTTGTTTTCGTCCGACTTTGAGTAATGCCTTAGCTCTCTATAAAGCCGGAATAAGGACGCGCATAGGCACGGCGCGCCGTGGCTATAGTTTTTTGTTCTCACATCGATTTAACATTACGCGTCGTTCGAGCGACCGGCATGAAGCCGACTTAAATCTGGCTCTACTCTCGGCGGCAGGTATAAACGGCGTATCCGATTTTCCAAAAATAAATCTGCCTTCAGCAGCCTATGCCAGCGCTCTGAACCTGCTTGCTGAGGCTGGCGTTGATATTGAGAACGGATATATTATTATGCATCCGGGCAGCGGCGGTTCAGCACGGGAATGGCCGGCGGTATTCTTCAAGCAGTTGGCGGGATTTATTGCCCAAAAATATAAAATTCCAGCGTTAATTACCGGTTTGCTGGATGATTTTGATAAATGCCGGGCTGCCGCGGTTGAAGCAAAACACAACTTTTGCGGCGCCACGGATATCCTGACTTTGGCAGTCCTGCTGAAATCGGCTAAAGTTGTCATCGCCAACAGCACTGGACCGCTGCATATTGCCGTCGCCTTAAAAACGCCGGTCGTCGGATTATATCCACCGGTGAAGGACTGTCTGCCGGCGCGTTGGGGACCTTATAAACACCCGGAGATGGCGCTCAGCCCCGACCTGCCGTTATGCCGTAAATGCCGACCCGGCGATGTGTCAGACTGCCGTTGTATGGAGCAGATTTCAGTCGATGCTGTAGCTGAGCGGACTCAGAAATATTTGTGAAAGATGATTTAAAGGCTATCGCCCTTAAATTACAATCCGAAGGTGGCCGGGCTTTGGTAGTCCAGACCGCCTTTTTAGGCGATGTAGTATTGTTGACGCCGCTTTTAAGGGCTTTGCGCAGGGCTTTTCCCAAGGTCTATCTTACCACATTGACGCTGCCGGTCGGCATGCCGCTAATCGAAGGCTGGGTCGATGAATCGTTGACTATCGACAAATCGAAAGCCGCCACCGAAGAATGGTCAACGATGGGGCAGATAATTAAAGCGGGGCAGTTCGATATAGCCTTAGCATCGCATCGCTCCTGGCGAACCGGACATTTATTAAGGCAGGCTGGAATTCCCTTCCGTATCGGCTTCAGACGCGGCGGCGGACAGTTTTTTCACACGCATAAAGTTGACTATCCATATTGGACTTATGAAGGGCGGCGAAACCTCGAACTACTCAGAGCGCTGGTCGATATAAATGATACTGGTTTGCCTGAGATAAAGTCTTTTATGGAAGATAAAGACCATATAGACAATATATTGGCAAAATTAGATTTAATAGAACACTCATTCATCGTTTGCGCGCCGGCGTCGGTGTGGAAGACAAAAGCCTGGCCGCTGGAATACTATAGCGAATTAGCGCTGACGCTTTGGAACGAATACCGGCTGCCGGTTCTGACCGTTGGCGGAAGCCAAGATAGACCGCTTTGCTCTACTTTAGTAATGAATGACGATTTCAATTTAGCCGGCAGGTTGACTTTGCGTCAGTCAACAGAGTTGATGGCAAGGTCTAAATTCGTCATTAGCGGTGATACAGCGCCGGCGCATTTAGCCACCGCCGCCGGCGCCCGCCAGTTGATTATCTATGGTTCGACTACGCCGCGCTTCGGCTTTTTTCCTCCGACGCCAAGCGCGCGCGCGCTTGGGCGCGAATTATGGTGCCGGCCCTGCACCGACCATGGGCGAAATATATGCCCATTAGGCAACCGTATGATGTGTCTTAAAGATTTAAAACCGAAAATGATAGTTCAAATAACGCAGGATTGGATTTAATATTGATATTTATTGACTATTGAGATGATTTTAAATATATTTAATATTTGGCAAAAATGATGCCGAATAGAATTTACATCGGATATACCGGGTATAAGAGTTGAAAACCCACCTTATTCCTCCTGCAAGCGGGCGGGAGCAGTGGATGGTCAGTAACAAATGAAACCAAAAAAACTAACACCGCGTGCCATTATCATTTTAGTGGTGCTGCTTATCTCCGCCTACTACCTCTATCCAACTCTACATTACAATCAGATGCGGAAGCACGAGGAACGTGAGGCGCAGTGGATTGCGCTAAAAATGGGCGTTTCATACCCATTTGTCATAGAAGGTCTTTACCGCGAAGATGCGATGTTGCTGGATCGGCTGCATTCGGCGACCGATATCGATCCCGTCACGAAAAGCGAGATTGAAACCCGCGTTCACAACCTCCAAACCAACCTGCAGGAGAAGATGATTAAAGTCCGCAAAAAAGCCATCAAGCAGGGGCTTGACCTGCAAGGCGGGATGCACTTAGTGCTTGAGGTCGATGTCGTTCAACTGATGCGCAATTTGGCGCGTCAACGGGATACCCGGCTGGATGGAATTTTTGCGCAAATCGAAAAGGAACTCAACGCCAAGCCTCAGCTGAACTTTGAAGAGGTCGTTACTTCGATCTTCGACGCAGAACAGGTCAAACTCTCGCAGTATTACGGCGAGCCGGGCGAGTCCAACGCGACGGTCATCGGCTACATCTCCAAACAAGCCGACGACGCTATCAATCGCTCGCTGGAAATTCTGACCAACCGTATCGACCAATTTGGCGTCTCTGAGCCTTCGATAGCCAAGCAGGGTAACCGTCGGTTAGTTTTAGAATTGCCGGGCGTGCAGGACCAGTCGCGCGCCCGTGATTTAATCGGTCGAACCGCGCTGCTCGAATTTAAACTTGTCGCCGAGCCGGAGAAAATCCAGCAGACTTTGCAAGCCATCGACAAACGCCTTGCCGGCGCGGCAGCCAGCGCCGAAGCGGAAGCGCGATCCGACACCGCTGTGGCAGCAGGTCAGGATACGGCTGAAGTAATGGACTTGACCAAAACGATGGCCGGCGACACTGAGACAGCGAAATCTGATACTTCAGCGGTCGAATTGGAAACCGGCGCGACGCCTTTCAGCGGACTACTGCGCGGCATACGCGGCGATATTGCAATTCCGCCTGAAAATTCACGCGCTGTGCGTAGTTATTTAACCGACCCGCGCGTCTTAAACATCATTCCGCCGGGCTACCAGTTTCTTTGGTCGGCTCAACCGGAATTAGCCGGCGACGGCAAGCAGTATTATCTGTTGTATTTAGTCAAGAGTGAATCGGAGATAACCGGCGCTTCGCTTGCCGACGCCCGTGTAACCATCGGCGGCGGCGGAGACAATTTCGGCGGCGCCGGTAAACCGATTGTGAACCTGACGCTCAACCGACAAGGCGCCAGAAAGTTTTCACGGGTTACCGGCGCCAACATCGACAAACGGCTGTCCATAGTTCTCGATAACAAAATCTATATGGCGCCGGTCATCCGTTCAAAAATTCCCGATGGCAGGGCTATCATCGAAGGCACAGCCGATGTCGAGGAAGCCAACGACTTAGCCATCGTGCTGCGCGCCGGCGCTTTACCGACCAGCGTGGTCATCGAAGAGGAACGCACCGTCGGCCCTAGTCTGGGTATGGATTCAATTAAAAAAGGACTTACTTCGGCATTTATCTGCGCAGGTTTAATCATATTTTTTATGATTTTATATTACAGCCTGTCTGGCGTAATCGCGAATGTCGCTTTGCTGATGAATATCGTGCTGGTTTTTGCCGGCTTGGCTTTGTTTGGCGCAACGGGTCTTGGCGCGACCTTGACGCTGCCGGGCATCGCCGGGCTGGCTTTGACGGTTGGAATGGCGGTGGACGCCAATGTCCTTATATTCGAGCGCATTCGCGAAGAATTGGAAACCGGCAAGACGGTCTATCATTCCATCGCCGCAGGTTATGAACGCGCCTTCGTTACAATTCTGGACTCCAACTTGACGACGCTGCTGACCGGCATCGTCCTGCTGCAATTCGGCACCGGGCCGTTGCGCGGCTTTGCTATTACTTTATCGATCGGCTTGGTCGCCAATCTATTTACAGCGGTGTTCGTGACCCGGCTCATCTTCGACTGGTGGACCAGCCGCCGAACCATCGCCCGACTTAGCATATAAAGGTTGATTACCAATGAAATTAATCGGAAAAACTAATATCGACTTTCAAAGGGTGCGTCATCTTTGGATGACTCTATCCGGTATTCTAATTATTGTAGGTCTGGCGAATGTTATCCTGCGCGGCGGGCCGAATTATTCAATCGATTTCACCGGCGGGCTTTCAGCGCTTTTACGTTCGACGGCGCCAGCCGGGCAGGAACAAATAAGCGAAGAAGTGATGCGCAACTCGCTCGAAAAGGTCGGTATTGAGGGCGCTGAAGTCAAGACCAGCCGCTCGACCGAAGGCGAAGATCTTTTGCTTCGTATGAAACAGCAGGGGCGCTATAAACCACCGGAAGCCTTCATCCGCGCCAAACTAGATGAAAAGTATGCCGGCGTCTGGCATATCGTTCCCGATGACCAACTTGATTCAGAATGGCTTAAAGAACTTACCGGCGTTAGTTATGTGGCCATCGCCACTGAAATTCAAACCGATGCACTAAAAGAATTGTTGAATTCCGTCGATATCGATAATCCTTCGATAGCCGCGCACAAGTTAGAGTCAGGCGATTCGATATTCATTCTATCCGGCGAAGGGCGCGATGCCATCAGCCGGCTGCTGAAAGTATTACGGTCGGATTATCCGGATTATCATTTCGAAATTCGTTCCATTGATTTAGTCGGACCCCGCATCGGCGCCGAACTGCGCGGCAAAGCGATTTTAGCGATTATCGCTTCGTGGGTATTAATCATCCTCTACTTATGGTGGCGGTTTGATTTTATCTTCGGGGTTGCGGCTGTTATCGCCCTCATCCACGATGTGTTAGTAACTTTCGCCGTGATGAGTTTCTTCGACTTCGAAATATCGATGACCGTCGTCGGCGCCTATCTGACATTGATAGGATTTTCCGTCAACGATACTATCGTCGTATTTGACCGGATCCGTGAAAATCTAAAGCGCTTTCGCGATATGTCGCTCAAAGAAAACATCAACTTATCGATTAACCAAAACTTGGCGCGAACGCTAATTACTAACGGGACAGTGTTGGTCGTGGTCGCAGTGCTGACGGTTTTCGGCGGCGAAGTTCTGTTCACTTTTTCGCTGACGATGTTAATTGGCTGTTTTGTGGGGACATATTCATCTATCTATATCGCCGCGCCCATTCTCATCGACTATGTCGAGAGAACAGGAAGACCGATTGGGCGGAAGATGAAGGGCAAGTAGCGCCAGATTTGATTTAAAAGGAATTTACTTATGCCCGTTACAGTCGTCGTGGGTGGACAATGGGGCGATGAAGGCAAGGGCAAAATTGTCGATATTTTAGCCCAGGACGCCAACATAATCGCCCGCTATCAAGGCGGCGCAAATGCCGGACATACCGTCGTTTATAATGGACGCAAATATGTCTTGCATCTGGTGCCTTCAGGTATTTTAAATGCGCGGACTATCTGCGCGCTCGGCGCCGGCTGCGTCATCGACCCGGCGCGGCTGCTGGATGAAATCGACGGATTAATCTCGGCAGGCATAAATGTTGACGGTCGGCTGTTTATTAGTCATCAGGCGCATCTAATACTACCTTATCATAAGATTTTAGACGCCCTAAATGAAAAGCGCTTAGGCGATGGCGCGATCGGCGTTACGGGACAAGGCATCGGACCGGCTTATACCGACAAATACAGCCGTTGCGGCATTCGAATGGTCGATTTGTTGGACAAAGATACATTTATCGAAAAAGTGAAGGTTAATGTCGAGTATAAAAATAGGATAATCAAAGAATTATATAATGAACCGACCATAATCTCGGATAGTATTGTCAGCGATTATTTAGGGTATAGAGAGCGATTATTACCGCTGATTAAAGATGTTTCGGTCTTATTAAACAGCGCGATTGCCGACGGTAGAGTAATTATCTGTGAAGGCGCTCAAGGCACGCTTTTGGATATCGATTGGGGGACATATCCTTATGTAACTTCGTCGCATTCGACAGCCGGCGGCGCCGTTATTGGTTTGGGCATCGGACCCACCAGAATCGATAAGGTTCTCGGCGTTATCAAAGCCTACACGACGCGGGTTGGGAAAGGGCTATTTCCGACGGAATTTGAGGCTGAGATGCAGTGCCGCATCCGCGCCGCCGGGGCTGAATTTGGCGCGACGACCGGCCGGGCGCGGCGCTGCGGCTGGTTCGACGCCGTCATCACCCGCTATGCGGCGCGCTTGAATAGTGTGGACAGTTGGGCATTGACCAAATTGGATGTTTTATCGCAACTAAAGACGCTCCAAATTTGCGTTGCTTATGAATATGAAGGTCAAAGATACGAACAATTTCCACCTGATATGCGCATCGTTGAGCGGGGCAAACCAATTTACGATGAATTAGAGGGCTGGAATGCGCCAATTGACGAAGTTCGCAGGTTGAGCGGTTTGCCGAAGCCGGCGCACAAATATATCGAACGCCTGGCCGAGTTGACCGGCGCGCCGATTGAGATGGTTTCGGTGGGCAGAGAACGCGGGGAGACGATTTTTATAGAATAGAATTTCTAAATAGTTAATATGGACATTATGGATGATATAGACGCGTGAACAGTATACTTAGGGGGTGTAGCTCAGAAGGTAGAGCACCGGCCTTTTAAGCCGATGGTCGTGGGTTCGACTCCCGCCACCCTCACGGGTGGCTTTGGGCTTTAGGCTTTGGGCTTTAGGCTTTGGGCTTTAGGTTTAGATATTAACATTTATGCTGAGACTTTGTTACATTATATTTGTAGTGATTAAGAATCATAATTTCACTTTCTCCTCTTGATAAAATCCCCAAAACCTAATCCCCAAAGTCTAAAGCCTAAAGCCTAAGCCCAAAGCCCGGAAATATTCTCAACCCCAGAATCTATCTGGGATTTTTCATCAGAGTTGGCTTTGACGCGTCTTTTATCCAAACCTGTCGTCGGGTGGATAGCCTACGATTTTGCCAATTCGGCATTTGCGACGACGGTATTAGCGGTGATTTTCAACCGTTATTTCGCTGAGGTCGTAGCCGGCGGGTCGACCGGTTCGAGCGTCCATTTTCTATTTTGGGAATGGCGTCTGCCGGGCGCAACGATATGGAGTTATGTCGTATCGATTTCGACGGCTTTGGTGGCGTTGTCTTCGCCATTGCTTGGCGCGATCGCCGACAGCGCCGGCTGGAAGAAGCGGCTGTTAGTATTATATTGTTATTTTGGAGTGTTGTCAACTTGTGGATTGATTTTCGTGCAGCAAGGCGATGTGGCGCTTGGCGCGGCGCTATTTATCGGCGCTAACTTTGGTTTTGCCGGCGGGAATGTTTTCTATAATGCTTTTCTGTTAGACATCAGCGACCGCAGCAGTTACGGGCGTATTTCCGGCGCGGCTTGGGGCATCGGATATATCGGCGGCGGTTTATGTCTGGTGTTGAATTTAATAATGCTGCAGAAGCCCGAATGGTTGGGTTTCGAGGCCGGAACTTTCGGCGTCGGCGAATGCGTATTAGTCGCCGGTCTTTGGTGGGGATTATTCGCTCTGCCAACGGTCTTCTGGCTGAAGGAAAAGTCGCCGCGTAGGGAGCGTCTTCAGGTTTTTAAACTTGCCCGCACCGGCTGGAGCCGTATTCTATCCACTTTTCGGCAGATGCGGCGCTATAAACATCTAACTCGATTTCTGCTGGCATATATATTATTCAACGACGGCATCGAAACTATAATTGTAATGGCTTCTATCTTTGGGGCTGAAGTTGTCGGTTTGAATGCGGCTGAACTTATTGTATTTTTCCTCGTCATTCAAGGCACGGCTTTTGTCGGAGCGTTTATTTTTGGCTGGCTCGCCGACATTATCGGCAACAAGCGAACTTTGATAATAACATTAACGGTGTGGCTGGGAATAGTCGTGTGGGCATATTTTTTAGGCTGGCTGGTCAATCTGAAGACCGACTATTATATAATGGGCATATTAGCGGGCATAGTGATGGGCGGCAGCCAGGCAGCGGCACGTTCGATGCAGGCTTTGTTCACACCGGAGCAGAAAGCGGCAGAGTTCTTTGGATTTTTCGCTCTCAGCGGTAAGGTGGCTGGCATTTTCGGACCGCTCATCTATGGCACAGCGATTGCCATCACCGGCGACGTTCAACGCGGCATCCTGGCGGTCGGTATGTTCTTTCTGGTCGGACTGTCGATATTATTGACAGTCAACGAGCGGAAAGGTATTCAAACCGCTCAAGAAAATATTGCTGATTTCTAAAATAACCTGTTGACATAGCGATTGTCTTATTGTATATTGTCAAACATAAGACGAAAGAACTTCAATGAATAAAAACATTAACGAAATACCGCTGCGGATTTTAGTCGTGGACGACGAACCTCCAATCGGCGAATTTTTAGATGAGTTTCTTTCAGACAAAGGTTATGAGGTTTTTTATACCGACAACGGCTACGACGCTATCAGATTTTTAAAGCACGTTCGACCGCATATCGTTCTATTGGATATCCGAATGCACGGAATGAGCGGGCTTGAAACATTGGCTAAAATCCGCGAAATCGACCCTAAAGTCGGCGTTATGATGGTGACGGCGATGGTCGATGAGGAGATTGGCCGGGAAGCCTTGCGATACGGCGCGGTGGATTTTATCCCCAAACCCATCGATTTCGACTATCTCGAAACAAGTCTTCTAACTAAATTATCCGCAATGCTCGAAGAATAAAACTTTAGAATCTAATAAAAGTTAAGCGGACATTCTCTTCCACATAT
>VGIO01000080.1 GCA_016867855.1 Calditrichota bacterium | reverse complement strand
CGTGAAAATCCGATTAGCCGGGATGACACGATAAGCCGCTGTGGAGGGTGATACTCTGTATGTCCGCGGCGTCAGCCCGCCAAACTGGTATTCGCCCCAGCGGTTAGTGCGGATAGTGTCCAGAAGCCGCGAGTTTGCGTTGTCGTAGAGTCTGACCAATTGATTTTCAAGCATCACACCCAAATCGCTGCGCACCCGGCCCGATATTGCATTCAGCAGCCGCGGCAGCATTATCTCTACCTGCAGCATCTCTCCGGGCGGCAGGTCGAAGGTCGTATCCGCCGCTGTGTAGCCGGCTCGCTCGATGTGCAGACTGTATCGCCCCGCATCCGGCGACGCCAGACTGAAATAACCCGCCTCGTTCGTAACTAACTCAGCCGCCGTCGGACCTTGAATTGAAATCCGCGCCCCGACCACCGGCGCGGCGCGTTCGTCCAGAACATAGCCGTTCAGAGCCTTACCGTGCCGCGTCAACTGCACAGCTACCCGCGTTGTTTCCCACGCGGCAACTTCGACATAAAACGGACTTAGTTCCATCGCATAGCCGGCCGCATCCACTTGCAATGTATGCAGCCCCGGCCTTAATCCCCGCAGCCGAAAACTCCCGTCCCGCTCAGACCATTTAAAGACCATCTCCCCGCTGGCGCTGTGCCTCAGCCAAAGGTTCCCCGCTGACGCCGGCGGGCCGCCGCCTTCCACCGCCAACCGCCCCTCCATGATACCAGTATTCTGCATCCGCAAAGTTATCAAACTTGCCTGCCCCGAAAATGACACATTCTGCGCATAACTCGTTCCGAGTTCACGTCGGGGATGTTCCCCTAAAAGGATATAACCGCCGGCTTCGACCCGGAACACAAATGTTCCCGAAAAATCGGTCGTATCATAGACCGTCAAATTCGCAAACGAACGCAGGAGAACGCTCGCCCGCTCAATCGGCAGGCTGTCCTGAGTGATAAATTCCCCAACCAGCGAGTTGGATAATTGCGACATAGTGATGTCCACTCGTTGAAGGGTATCTCGCACTGAGATATTACCGCGCGTCCAAGTGATATAACCCTTGCGGCTGACATCTAATTTGTATGTCCGTTCAGGATCCATTTGATTAAAAATATAGAGTCCATCGTTCGCGACAGTATCGATGAGCGTATCGCCCCGCTCGTTGGAGCATTTGATAATTGCATTCCGCAGGAGTCTTGAGTTTGTCGCCGAATAGACGCGCCCGTAAATTGCTCTTTCGAGCCGCGTCATAACATAATCGGCGGAATACGGCTCGACCCGGTCGCCTATCCCAGTGTTCACACTACTTTCCAATCGTTCATAACCGGCGCGGCTGAAGCTCAATATGTGGTCGCCACCGCCGACATATCTGAACTGGAACTTACCATATTGGTCTGTTACAGCTGTCCGGACGCCGTCCAAGACCACATTCACATTCCGCAGCGAATCTCCAGCCGCTGACTTGACTACACCAGCTACTGTGGCGTTGTGCCGAGCCACTATAAGGATGCGGTTCTCTATATTTATCAGGGCGGCGTCCACTTCGAAAGAACCATTGTCATAGCCTTCCACGGGCAATTGCGTCGCTACTACATAATGGATGTTCGGATATAAACCGCTCAAGAGGAATGAACCGGCGCTGTCGGCGGTAGTTCTAAACTCTCCGGCGTTCGACCATGCCAGCGCTGGGCAGCCCGGCAACGCCAATCCGCTCGTATCCACTACTCGGCCGCTGATGCTGATTAGGACTGGGTCAAGGGTAAAATTTACATTTCGCCGTTCCTCGTCCAAACCGATGTCCTGCACAATTATGCTGTCGGCGCCGCGCGCGATGAAGCCGGGTTTGGAAACACGAACTACGAAATGCCCCGCATCTCCGCCGCGTAAGCGCATCAAGCGATAAGTTCCATTTTGGCTGGAGTAAGCCGTGGAAAGTCGTCCTGTAACGAGATTGCGCGCTTGAATCATAACATCGGGATGTCCAACCGAGCCTGTTATCGCGGCGATGCGCTGGATAATGCGAATGCGGCTGCCGATATCAAGATGATTTTGCCCCAGTTCGACGATGGTGTCGGCGTTAGTCCAGCCCTCCTCGTTGCGCGCGGTCAAGATGCGATAGCGCGTGTTGGCACCTAGTCCGACAAAGGTAAAATTGCCCTGCAGATTGGCGGTAGTGCGATAGACCGAGCCATCGCTGACCGATGTGGCTGAAAGTTCGGTGGAAGGCATTTCCCTGCCGATTTGATTGACTACCCGCCCGGAGAGCTGCAACTCGTTCGGACGCATTCTGAAGTCGGCTTGTCCGCCGGAGGCTATACCGCGCAAGGTATCTTGCTCTGCGGTGTATCCCGCCAGACGGGCGCTGACTTTGTAACGTGTGAGGGGATAGAGGTTTTCGAGACGGAAGGCGCCGGATATATCACTATTAGCCGAGGCAAAGTTGCCGAGGCTGTCGATGGCAGTTACGACTGCATTACGCAGGCCAATATTATCCAGATCGCGCACGAAGCCGGTGATGCGCCCATCATTGCGCACCATAGTCAAATCGACTGTGAGTGTTTCAGCTGCCGCCAGCTGGATGTTCTCGCGAACATAACCGCTGAAGCCGATGCGCCCCGGGCGCAGGGCGTATCGTCCGGCAGCGAGGTTAGCCTGGCTGTAGCGTCCGTTGTTGTCGCTGAGAGTGCTGCGCTGTTCGCCATTTTGCAATGTGATAACGGCAGTTGCGCCGGCGATAGGCTCATTGCCGGACATAATCCGGCCTTGGAACATTGCACCTAAGGGTAGCAGTTGCATATCTGCGCCGCGACGCTGTTGCTGGCCGAGCAAGACACCGACATTGAGAGAGTTGCGGGCGAATCGAGGATGGGTGGCAATTAAATGGTAAGCGCCGGGGATGATGTTTTCTATGAGGTAGCCGCCGTCGCGGTCGGTGGTCTGTTGGACGCTGCGATTGTTGACGCTGTCGATAAGTGTAAGAAACACATTCTCTATTGGCGCGCCGCCGGAGGAACGGATAGTTCCGCTTAGGCTGGCAAAGTTAGTTTCCAAGGCGAAGTCCACGCCGCTGCGGTCTTCGCCGGCGTTCAAGCGGAGATTAGTTTCGGCTGTAGTCCAGCCGGGCCGGGCGGCTGTGATGCGGTATTGTCCGGGCTGCAATCCAAGCCTGTAGCGCCCGTTGCGGTCGGTTTCAGTGCGGAATACTGCTCCGCCTTCGGCTTGGGCTTGCACCGTCGCGCCGCCTAACGGCGCGCCTCGCACAGCCACTAAACCACTCACCTGACAGGGCAGTTGCACTAGATTAAGTGCAACCACGATTTCGCCCTCGATATTCAGCCTGGCTGAAGTGTCCCGCGCCGTCGAATAACCGACTTTGGATGCCACAACTATATAACGTCTTTCAGGCGTCACCGCCAGCAGGAATTCCCCTTGCACATTGCCGTTTGTGCTATAAACGCGATTCGGGTCGTCCAGTTGAATCAACTGGATGGCTGGCGTATTGACCGGACCGGCTGGAGACGATACGCGTCCGCTGACCCGGCCGATGTATGACAGCATCGGAAAGTCGCGTCCTGATACATTCTGCCCAGACTGCAGATTTATGTCGTAAGTTCCCGGCGGCGCTGGCACAAAGCCGTCCTTCTGCGCGGTTACACGATAAGTTCCAAACATAAGTGAAAACGCGTATTGTCCGTCCCGGTCGGTGCGCGTTATGGCTCTTGAATTATCTTCCTGTCGCACAGCAGTAATGACTGCATCGAATATCGGGTCGTTGCCGCGCTGCACCCTTCCCGAAATTCGTCCGGCATTGTTGACTAAAGTCAAATCGATATTGTTGATATTCTGTCCGGCTTCCACGCTGACCGGTCCGCGCTGGGCAGTGATGTAACCTTCTTTAGCGGCTGCAACAGTATGATTTCCGACCGCCACTTGCAAGCGATAATTACCGTTGGCGTCGCTGCGGTTAGTTACGCCGCCGGCGCTGACCAGAGCGTCGCGTAAAGTGTTCCCACCGGCGTCGATAATCCGACCGCTAATACTCGCCGGATTGGCTTCCAGCCGCAGGCTGATACCGGAAATTGTCTCGCCGGGGTCGATGCTTATCGAAATGCTGTCGCGCGCCGTGTAGCCCTGCCGCACCGCAGTAACTACATAGTCACCCGGCGCCACGCCCCGCGTCCAGGCGCCGAATTGATTGACCGGCGCCGTCACTACCGCCCCAGCGCGCGGTATAAACCACACTTCGCCCACCCGGTTGGCTGGATTGCCGTCGATGCTAAGTTCGCCAGATAATATGCCGGCTTGCGGCACTAAAGTGAAGTTCATTTCAACATTGCGGTCGATGACCTCCACGACCGATTCGCCGGCTTCAAGATAGAAGCCCGGTTTGACCGCGTTAAGCCGCCAGCGTCCCTGTCCAACGCTGAAACTATAACTACCGGCTTCCGGAGTGAAGGCGCGTAATATAGAACCATCGTCGGCGGTTATAATGACTGTAGCAAGGTTGATGGGTTGTCCGGCTGGATTGCGCACATAACCGGAGATTGTCCAGCGATAGGGCGTTAATTGAAACGGCCCATTGTGAGCATCCACATCGAAATTGCTCTGCGGTTGGACGGTCACGCCGATCTCAGCCGACGGCCGATGTCCGCGCGCACTGGCAGTCAGAAAGTAATTTCCGGGCGGCACAATTAATTGGTATTCGCCGGCTACATTCGTCTCGCAAGTCGTCGTTTCATCACCGGGGACGCGCACAGCCGTTACTATCGCCGCGGCGATAGACTGACCGGCATCATTGACGACCGTGCCGACGATGGACGATGGTATGGGTCTTAAACGCAAAGTTACCGAATAATTACTATCTGCCAGGACCGTCAGCCGGTTAGACAATGTGTCGGTGTAACCGTTTTTACTGCCTCTAAAGCGATAAGCGCCGACCGGTATTTGACGAGTATAAGTTCCCATATCATTTGTAGCGAAGGCTGGAACAGCCGGACCGTCGATAGGCTCGACGTTTATTTCGACAAACTGCAGGACAGCGCGGTTGACATCTTGAGAGGTAAAACTAACGCGCCCAGCGCGGACGATATAATCGAAACTGGCGGTATCGGAGAGCGTGCCGCGGCCTTGACGGCTGGCAGCCAATACCTTCCAAACATAATGCCCTTCGATGAAGATATCGGCTGCCGGACAGGCAATAGATGTCATCGTTGTCTGCCCGCTCCAAGCCGGCACTAAGGCTCGACTGCCGCCTTGAGTGACTTCCTCACGGCTGACATAGATGAAATAACTGACGGCTTCCGGCACTTGAGTCCAGCGGAAGAGAATTTCACGGCTGGCAAGACGTGCCCGCGCTTGCGGCGCGATATTCTCCGGCTCATCGAACGGTGGCTGAACTTCGACCTCGAAGCCGGAAACACCGCCGGTGATAATAGATGTATATTCCGGGCTGTTTCCGTAGTTATTCAAGACGATCCAGGCATAGCGCGGCCGGTTGTCGCGGTTCATACTGCCGACGAGAGGCGGAATGAGTGAATTGTCGAAATTATCCGACGGGTCGGGAATGCCATATTGGATAGAGGTCTCTGATGTGATGGCTTGCCATATAAGATTTGCGCCCTGGACGCGCGTTTGGCCTTGGTCATCCTGTTCCAGGCGAAAAGGCTGGTCGCTGACAATGATATGATAGAAAGGCACGCCGGCGACGGGTTCCCAGCGAAAGACAGGCGTGACGGTGTTGATGCCGACTCGACCTTGCCCGCTGATTGGGGCAGTCATTTGCGGCGCTGAGCCGGCGGCTCGGATGATGTTAAAAATCACCGAATAGCCGGCATTGCCGCCATCGATAATGCAATATAAGTAGCCGACCGGCAGTTGATTGCCACGCAGGGTTACAAAACCGGTGTCGGCGCGCACCGGTTCGCGCAGAACATTCGGGTAGTCGCGAGGCTCTTCGCCGCTGTAAGCCATCGCATAACGCAACTGCCCGCGCACTCCCGGCCGCCAGCGTATAGTTATCTGATCGTCGGGATTGGTGATATTGCGGGGAACATTGGTCAGCGTTAGGTCGGCGTCTTGATTAGCCTGACTAGCCAGAGTTCCAACATTCACCGGACCGGCATAGCATATCTGCGTCGGTCCGATTATTAGCAGAACTGTCAGGGCAAAGTAAATTGCGACCATATTATACCTATTCAAGAGATGAATAAAAAGGTTGAATGCATCGGTTTCCCCCACAAGGCGGTTTCAGGCGGGCAGGAAGGGGGTGGTTAAAGTTGAAAGTAAAAACGCGAAGACGAATATTACCATATTATAATAGCGCTAAGTCAATTGTAAGATGTCATCATCCTGAACGAAGTGAAGTATCTCGTCCTAAAGACTTACTTTACCAGACAAGATCATTCACTTCGTTCAGGATGACAGGCGACATTGCACAATTAACATAACAATAGAATAAGTCGTATGGAAACTAAACTTATCAACTTACGAACTTATACTAAGAGGCTTCGTTTATTTTTTTTATTGAGTCTGCAAAATAACAAATTTCCGTTACAATTGCAAGTGTTAATTCAAACATTTACAAATCAAATTAAGAACTTCAATCTGACAGATAGTAGAATAAAAACAAATAAGCGCTAATTTTACATCGGCAATAATTTCCCCTGCTCTCTTCCGTCCCCCTTTCAAACCGCTGGCACAAGGCTTGCCATTCTTATCGTTTGTTCGACAGAAAATCTCTCGATAAAAAAGGAAGGATTATGTCCGTCTCGCGATTAAAATTGGAGTTTTCGAACCATTTGGATGAGGATAACGCATTGGTTCGGAAGCATTTTCCAGATCTCACGCCGGAAACAATGGACATCTACTTTGGGCGAATCACCGAACTAAATATCGTCCGTTCGATAAAGGACCTGTTCGATGGGACGCTTCTGGATATCGGCTGCGGTAGAATGCCTTATCGAACCTTTCTAGTTCCACCGGCAGGATGCGTTAAGCGCTATATCGGAATGGATATATTCAACGCAGCCTATCAGGAGGAGATAAAACCTGATATTTTCTGGGATGGCAAGCAAATACCGCTTCCGGATAGATCGGTCGATCAAGCCATAGCGACTTCGTTGTTTGAACATATTGCCGATCCTTTGCCGATGATGCGTGAGATACGGCGGGTATTAAAGACAAACGGACTCCTTTTTTTAACCGTCCCATTCATCTGGCCACTGCATGATGCTCCCAATGACTTCTATCGATTTACTCCGTTTGCGCTTGATCACCTTCTTCGGAAAGCAGGTTTCGGTGATGTATTGCTTAAGCCGAAAGGTGGTTGGAACGCTGCATTGGCGCAGATGCTTGGCCTCTGGTTAAACCGGAGCGGACTTGATCGAAATCAACGCAAGAACTATGGTGATAAGTTTTTCGACTTATATAAAAGTCTCATCGAGACTGATAAATTACCCAAGAAATTCACATCAAAAACACTCTATTCAGGCTTGGCAGCGCTCGCGTTTGCTGATAAGGCTCTTCACAATGAGATGTTTGGTTTCCACAAGCGAGGATTAATCGGAATTGCACAGAATGAACCTGTGCCAATTCCTGACCATCCGCAGGCCAATTCAAATCGATATTCCGTGAGTGCGGTGCACCTCTTCCCCGGACGAAATCACCATATCGTGCCGGACAAGATAAAAATGTTCTGGAAAAATTCTGCTGAAATGGGTGTTAGACCTGAAGAGCAGGTTTTTATAGTCAACGACGATCCTACCAAATTCGATTCTGCGATACAGGCACGTTATAGTCAACTTGACATTCCAGAGTCGAATTTAATATATCAACCGGACATTCTGGCTGAGATATTGAAAACGATCGATGCGAAGTATTCAGACGCGGCTATTATTATGCATAGTGGATTCTTTAGTAGGACATGGAGTTCATTATCCAAAATGCCCCAAATCTGGGATAGATTGGGCTGGGTAATTTGGGGCGGAGATTTAATGGAAATGAAGCGCATCTCTGAAAGTGTCGAAGTTAAAGATGTGAAAATGCACAAAATTCAGAAGAAAGTAGTTAAAAATCTCCGTTGGATTTTTTCCTGCTGTGGATGTAAAGGGGATTTTGATATCGTCGAACAGATTTTCGGTGAATGTAAAAATTACTCTCCGGCTTTTTATTACACTACCGGTATCGACATCCTGGAGTCATCGACACCCCAACTCCATATTAATCCTGAAACAATAAGAGTATTGGTCGGAAATTCTGGAGCAGACTCGAACCAGCATTTGGAGATTTTCGATTGGCTCGCGAAATATAAAGAAGAAAATATCGAGATAATTTGCCCTTTATCATACGGATCAAAAAATAACTATGCAGAAATGGTTGCTGCTAAAGGTAGGGAGATATTCGGCGACAAGTTCAAACCTCTGATGGAATTGATGAATCGGGACGATTACTATGCACTGCTCGATAGTGTCGATATTCTCGTTTTCAATCACCGTCGGCAACAGGGGGCAGGCAACCTATTCTATATGCTTCTCACCGGTAAGACAATTTATATTCGCAACGACACATCTCTTGGACAATTATTAACCGGGATCGGCGTCAAAGTTCGTGAAACAACTGAAATTACAAATCTTAGTTATGTACAATTTACTGCACCGGAAGACGCTTATCGAATTGAGATGAACCGACACCTATTCCAAAGCAAACTATCTCGCACCGCTTCTGTTCAGAGTTGGAATAGACTATTTGTCAGTTATAAGGAATCTTGCCGGCAGATAACAATATCTAATTCTGATGTTCAATCACCTTTAATTACGATTGCGATAGTAACCTATAATCGGGCTGGAATGCTGCAACCGGCAATTCGCAGCGCTCTTAGGCAAAATGGCTCAAACTGGGAACTACTAATCGCAGATGACGGTTCGACCGACAACACCGAAGCAATAGTCGCTGCTTTTAGTGATCCTCGCATCAGATATTTCAAATTTGACCATCGCGGCACTCCATTGACGAGAAACTCGGCCATCGATGCTGCCAGAGGTGAGTTTATAATCTGGCTCGATTCCGATGACGCCCTTCTGCCCAATACTATCGAACGTTATACAAAGCAGATCGAAGCCCATCCTGATGTGGATGTCTTTTATGGTAACTGGCAAAATGCTGATGAGAACTTTAATTTGACCGATGTTCAGGTGTTTCAGGACTGGTTCGGACGCAAATCTGAGTTACTGGCAGCGATGGTCTGGAAATCCTCGATACCACACGGCGGAACACTCATTCGCAAACGTATTTTTATTGAATCCGGTTATTACGACCCTGATTTCCCATCAGGACATGATGACCAGTTTTGGAGCCGTGCAGTTAAATACGCTAATTTCAAGCATATCGGCGGAACGGTCTATATCCGGCGGAAACACAGCGGTTCCTTAACACGTTCAAGAGTGGATCGGCAGCACGTCAATCGTTCCCGAATCATCAAACAAATGTTCGAACGCTATCCCTGGCGCGATTTAGTGCCCGACCTTCCCTGGGATAAAGAACCTGAAAATGTTCTTAATGCAACAGTTATGATCAGGATTGCCATCGCCTTGCACAACCTTCATAATTGGGATTACTGCATCGAACTCTTACGTCAGGCCGACCGGCTGAAACCTATCGATAATATCGATAATATTATTATAGAGATTGAAACCGAAAGAGATGCTGAACATAGTATGCAGAATGTAACAAGAGATACAGTCGATATAAATCTAGGTAAATTAATAACCGTCAGTATCATAACCTATAACCGCGCCGATATGCTAAAAAACGCCATCGACAGCGTTCTGACGCAGAGTTATGCAAATTGGGAGTTGCTGATCGTCGATGACGGATCGACCGACAACACCGCTGAATTGGTAAGAAGTTACAAAGATGAGCGTATCCGCTATATTCAAAAGGAACATCGTAAAGCGCCGGCAGCGCGCAACACAGCCATAGCGGAAGCCCGCGGCGACTTCATCGTCTGGCTCGATTCAGATGATGCACTCCTACCTAACGCACTCGCGGTTTACGCAGAAGCAGTCAAACAGTTTCCCAACATCGATGTGTTCTATGGCGATTGGCTGAACACCGACGCTGAAATGCACATCAAAGGACGCACGCAATTCACAGATTGGTCCGGTAAGAAACCGGCGATGATGGCACACTTGCTGACAGACACCCTCATCCCCAACGGCGGGACGATGATCCGGCGAAGCGCCTTCGAGAAAGCCGGCGGGTATGACGAGACCTTCCCACATTGCCACGATGATGAGTTCTGGAGCCGGATGGTGCGCGTCGCAGAGTTTAAACATATCGGTGTGCCGGTCTATCGCCGCCGTCTGCACGCCCAAACGATGACCCGCGGCAAAACCGACATCCAAAACAAATATCATCCGCGCATCATCAAGTTAGCGCTTGAACGTTATTCATTGCGCGAATTGTATCCGCAACTCGAATGGGGGATGAAGCCTGACAACGAATGTCAGGCCGAAGCGCTGACCTTCACCGCCAATATATTGCTGAAGAAACTCGACTATACCGGCGCGCTGGAATTACTTAAGGAGTCCTACCGCTTGCGTCCCAATGCCCAAATCCAGCAACTCATCGAGCAACTCGATGTCCTGTGCATTACGGTAAAAAATGCTCCTATTTCATCATCATCATCATCATCATCATCATCATCATCATCATCATCAGATTATCCGTTAATATCAGTATTGATAACCTGCTATAACCGTGAGCGTTACATCGCCGAAGCAGTTCAGAGCGCTTTGGAACAGGATTATCCCCAGTTCGAGGTGATTGTCGTAGATGATGGTTCAACTGACCACAGCGCTGAAATCGTGGAGCAAATTCAGGATCCGCGGCTGAAACTGTTCCGCTGCGAACATAAAGGCGCGCCAGCCACGCGCAATTACGCGCTGAGTCAAGCCAAAGGCGATTTCATCTGTTGGGTGGATTCAGATGATGTCATTCTGCCGGGAACGCTGAAGGCTTATTTTGACCTGCTGAAAACTTGTCCGGAAATGGATGTTTTATATGGCTCGCTTTTGGTAACTGATGCCGAGTTGAACATAAAGGGTCGTATCGATTATCAAGATTGGGCTGGACGAACGGCGGAACTTGTCGCACGGATGTTCTGGGAGAGTCCGCTCCCACATCCCGCCACTCTCATCCGCCGCAGTTGTTTTGAGCGTATCGGCGGCTACGACGAGTCATTTGCCCGGGCGCACGATTATGAATGGTTCAGTCGTCTGGCGCCTCTCGCTAAATTCAAGTATTTAAAGCGCGATGTTAATAAATGGCGCTGGCATGATACCAATATGTCAACCGGCACGGTTAAATTCGATAAATCTTACGATGTGCGGGTGGTCAAAGGTCTGCTCGCACGACATTCGTTGCGGGAATTATTCCCCGATGCCGGCTGGGATAAAGTCAGCGAGCGCGAGGCTCAAGCCAGCGCCTGGCTGCTCGCCTCCAAACGACTACTCATACTGGGCGATGTCGCCGGCGCTAAAGATTTGGTCGAACGGAGTCTGCAATTGAATCCTACACCGTGGACGACCCAACTCAAGAATGAACTCGACCAAGCCGTGAGTGTTATGACAACCTCGAAGCCCATTCCTGTCATAGGTTCGAACGGCAACGACCTCCGCCCAACCAGCTTGAACATACTATTTGCACTGCACAGTTTTCCGCCGCATTCGATGGCTGGAACAGAACTTTATACTTATAACCTTGCCCGTGAATTGATAGAAATGGACCATTCAGTTACCGTTCTGACGCCTGAACGGAACGCGTCTGCCCCGGAAGGCCAGATTCAAGTAGAGTTATATAACGATGTGCGCAATGTCCAGATAAACATTCATCCGGCGCGTAGTTTAGACGAATTAGCCGATGACCCGCGCTGCGGCCGAGTCATCGGCGCCTGGTTGGCTCAGCAGCATTTCGATATCGCTCATTTCCATCATTTAATAGGCTTGACTCCAACGGCTGTCGAAGCCTGCAAGTTGCATAAATTGCCGATTGTTTTCACCATCCACGATGCTTATTTATTGTGTGAACAATATCATCTGCTCTTTGAGGGCGAGACTTATTGTGAAGCCGGACCTGACGACATCTCACGCTGTGTGCAGTGCTTTCATACACGCAATCCCCGCTGGCCTGCAGGCCGCACGACCGAGACCGGGCGTTATATCGAGCAAAGGCTTAACGCCCACCGCCGAATGCTGAAGTCGGTGGATGTTTTACTCGCACCAACGCAATTTATAACTCACCGCTTGGCTGAATTTGGCTTTTCGCATCCAAACCACCTGTGGTTTCCCTTGGGTTTGAAAACATTCTCGCTCAACGCTCATACCTCGCGTAATGGAGTAGTGCGTTTCCTTTATTTAGGCAACATTACCCGCGTCAAAGGCCTCGACCTCGCGTTGAGAGCCTTCAGCCGACTGGATTCCGACAAAGCCCGGCTTACGATTTACGGCAATATATTCGAACCGAACATTTTACAGAACAGTTTAACTGCGCTTAAGCCGGACGCCGATGTCCGGTATTTAGGCGCTTATAAACCAGACAATTTGAGCGCGATTTTGGCTGAGGCGGATGTTCTGGTCTTGCCTTCGCGGTTTGAGCAATACAGTTTCGTCATAAGGGAGGCATTTTATGCCGGAGTTCCGGTCATCGCGCCAAATGTCGGCGGCATCCCGGAAATCGTGCAGGATGGAATCAATGGCTTGCTCTTTGAGGTGGGGAATATCGAAAATCTATCCGAAAAAATGCAACGTTTTATTTCTCGGCCGCAATTATGCGAAATTCTTAAAAAAGGCATTAATAAGGTAAAGTCGATTAGTGAAGATGCACAAATACTAGCCGAAATGTATATGGAATTATCGAAATCTAATAAAAAAAATGCTGATTATCCTCAGCGATTGTCGGCAAGAGTGCAACAGTGCACAACCGTGCGCGATTATTGAATAAAAATCAATGAGCCGCCATCTGCCTCGAATTTCTTTGCTTAAGGGCTTGTTGCCAAATGAACTTTACCTCCTCTCCCCGCTCTGCGGGGAGGAGATACAATCGAAAACTGTAATTATCAAAATAATAATTTCGACAACAAGCCCTTAAGTTATTGTAATTCCCTTACTTCACCAGCGCCGCCTTCGCTTGGACAACTCCGCCGCCAACCTCCAGACGCACTACATACACTCCGCTCGACAGAGCCGTCCCGTCAAGCACAATTTGATGACTGCCTGCCGCATATTGCCCGGAGGCTAATTTCAGCGCCAGCCTGCCGCTCAAATCATACACACCAACCTCCACCATCCCCGCCTCCGACAGATTGAATTTTATTTGTGCGGCCGCATTGAAAGGATTAGGATACACCCCCGTCAAGCCGAATTCGGTCGGACAGGCGGCGCTGACTACCTCTAATTCTATTACCTTAAAATCATCTGTCCGATAACTGATTTTGGATTTTGGATTTTGGATTTTGG
>VGIO01000079.1 GCA_016867855.1 Calditrichota bacterium | reverse complement strand
GACATGCCGACATTGCCGGCTTGGTCCCAAGCGCGCGCCTGCCAGAGATGGATGCCGTCGGAGTCGGCGCGGGTGCTCCAGAGATATTCAACACCCCCCCTTGCTCCCCCCCGCAAGCGGGGGGGGAAAAACGCACTCTCCCCACGCTTGCGGGGGGGGAAAAACGCACTCTCCACGCTTGCGGGGGGGGAAAAACGCTCTCTCCCCACGCTTGCGGGCAGAAAAATACTCGCTCTCCCCACGCTTGCGGAGGGAATTAAAGGGGGGGGTGTCTGATATCTCAATCACCTCCCCATCCTTCACCAACTGCACCGAATCCACTCCCGACTCGTCGAAATAGCCCACCACTATCCGAACTGTGTCGCGCAAAGTCGCGCCTGGAGCGGGCGCTTCAAACCACACATCCGGCGGCGTGCGGTCGTCTGAAGGCGGATTATTCTGAACGCGAATGGTTAGAGTAGGCGATATTCCGGCATTGCCGGCTTTATCATAAGCGCGGGCTTCGAGGGCATATACGCCGTCGGAGTCAGAGAGGGTGTTCCAGGTGAAGGTGTAGAGGGTATCATTCAGGGGTGTTGTAGGTCGGGATGCAATGCGCCACAGGTCGGGGGTGAAGCCGTTCTTAAAGATGCGGATGGAGTCGAGTCCGGATTCGTCGAAGGCGGTTATGACGATTTCGACGCTATCGGCGACGACTATATGCGAACCTGTTTGCCGTCGACCGAAACCCATTCGACCGCCGGAGGCTTGTTATCTTGAGGAGGCGCCAGGATGGTCTTCTCTTCAGTGCAGCGAATAAACACGGCAATCACAAGCAGGCAACTTAGAAATCGGATATAAAACTGTGATAATAAATACTCGAATTTCATTGTAACACCTCGTGGATTTTGAAATTAAACATTTAATATACACTCACAACTGATTAAACTAACAATAATTAACTCAATTGTCAACTTGCTTTAAATAAATCCGCCCGGATTAAGCCTTCCTTTTTTCGTTTTCCTTTGCCTCCTCCCAAAGCACATCCATCTCTTCCAGTGTTGCAGTTTTCAGCGACTGCCCGCTCTCGGTCAGCCGCTCTTCGATAAACTTAAACCGCCGCTGGAATTTGTCGTTTGTGATAGTGAGCACTGCTTCCGGGCAGTGATTCAAGTAGCGTGCGACATTCACAACAGCAAAAAGCAAATCGCCCAATTCATCTTCCGTCCGGCTTTTGTCGCCCTGGGCCAAGGCTTGTTTCAGTTCGCTGAGTTCCTCATCGACTTTCGCTAGCGCGCCTTCAATGTCCGGCCATTCGAAGCCGACTTTGGCGGCTTTCTCTTGAATTTTGCGGGCGCGCAGGAGCGCCGGCATCGCCTGCGGAATGAGTTCGAGACTCAAGGTATGTTCGCCTTCATTGCGTTTGGCGCCGGTCCAAGCCGCGAGGGCTTCGTCGGCGTTAGCCGCCTTGTTTTCGCCGAAGACATGTGGATGTCGGCGGATGAGTTTCAGCGCCAATTCACGGGCGGTTTGACCGAGGGTGAAACTATTCGACTCGGCAGCTATCTGCCCGTGGAAGATTATTTGAAGCCATAAATCGCCCAACTCCTCCTTCATCGCTGCCAGGTCGCCATCTTGCACCGCCGCGAAGTATTCGTAGGCTTCCTCAAGCAGGTTCGGCAGCAACGAACGGTGCGTCTGGGCTTTATCCCACGGACAGCCGTCCTGAGCGCGCAGCCGTGCCATTACTTTGATGAGCAACGCGATCGCATCCAGTTCTCCATCGGGAAGTTCGATGCCGGCGACAACATCGTCAACAGATGGGGGAGTGTAAGTCTTAGATAACATCAATTTGGAATTTGGAATTTGGAATTTGGAATAATTAATGCTAATGACAATAATGATGTCAATGTCAAAACAACAAAATTCTATTTATCGTAGTTGCTGACATTGTCATTGTCATTTACATTATCATTATCGTTAGCATTGTCGTCATTATCATCAGTGCTATCACCACCGGCTTATCTTCACTTGCCGGAAGCCTTGCTCGCGTGCGATGCGGTCAATTTCCGGATGCGGCTGCATATACCAGGCGGCAAGGATATATTGGCTGTCGATGGGGATGACGAGTAGGTTGATGTGGTCGATTTGCCGGCCGTTGACCGGGCGGTCGAGGTTCACATACAAGCGTTTGGTGTGCGCCCAAGTCGCCGTGCGCAGCCAGTTGTTGAATTCGACCTGGTCGAAGACGAAGTTGTTCGGTTCGATGAACAGGTTGACGCCGCGCTGATATAGATATTCGACCGGCGCGATGATGCGATGCCCCGGCACCTTGGTGAACTCCTCGCCAATTTTAGGGATGACCGGGTCGGTGAGTCCGATGAAATCAACCGTTTCCAAATCGGCATAATAAGGTATCGCGCCAGCCGCGCCGGCTGAGAGTTTCACGGTTGTCCCGCCGAACAGTTGGTTTAAGCGTTTGCCGACACCAATCCAATTCTGCGCTGGATGGATTAAATGATTGCGCAACTCTTTAGCCGTCTCCATTCCATAACTGAACACAAAGCGGTTCAGCGAAAACCAATTATGAATAATACCCAACGCCAGCGCTAAAAGCAGCCAGCGCCCAATGCGCCGCGATGGCGCTAATTTCAGCGAGACCCAGACCAGTAAAATCGTCAGCATCGGTAAAACCGGAGCCAGGAAGCGGAACTCCATAAAATCGCCGCCCACCCAAGCCGCATAGATAAACCATACTAAAGTCAGCAGCCCATTACGACCAGCCGCCGGATGGTGTTTGACCATCCAACGGGCTTTGCCGATGAGCAGCGTCAAATGCGGGATGAGCAGTGTTGATAAAGCGAACATATAGATATAATAGACGCCGAACTCAAAGCCGGTCAGACCGTGGATTTTCACGCGCGCCGGATTGGGCGCCAACACTCCATAGTAAGACCATTTCCAAATAAGATATGGCAGAAAAAGAACTACAAAAGGTGTTATGAAGAACAGCCAATTATAGTTTGGATGAGTTGAATTTGGATTTTGGATTTTGGATTTTGGATTTTGGGATTCTTCGGACTGTGAAGCGGACTCGCACGGATTATCAACTCTCTCTAATTGACAGCCATTCGACTCCGACACTCCCATTACATCCTGCTTCAAGCGAGGGGAAAAAGTGCAGCCCAGTTTCTCTGAAGTCGGGGAAATTCCACACTTTTCACCCCCCTTACTTCCCCCCGCAAGCGGGGGGAGAATTGGACTGTTGCCGACCACAGCGGGTTGGCAACGGTATTCCAACGCGCCGCCAACCACAGCGGGTCGGCAGCGGAGGATGCACCATACTGCCCATAAAACTAATAATCCAGCGTCGAGACGCGTTAAAAGCGCCAAATTTAACACAATGCCAAGGCCTAAAAAATGCCATCCATTCTGTCTACTTCGTCCGTTTTGTTCATTTTGTCCACCTTCTCCATTTCGTCCTTTCGAGACTATCCGCTCAACTAAACAAGCCGCTGCTACAAACAACATTGTTATCAACAGAGTCTCTAAGCCGCTGCGTGCAAAGCCCCAAATTGAATGGTTGAGACCGGTCAAGACCATCGCAGCCAATGCCGCCCAACGATCGTTAAGAATACGTTGCGCCAGAATATAGGTCAATATGAGCGCCAGAGTAAAAATCGGGATGTTCCAGAGCGCCGCGGCGGTCTCTGGATGCAGACCCAAACGCATTCCCGCCGCGACCATCAGCAGCCACAGGAAGTTGCTATAGCCTTCGACCTTCTCGCCGAGGTTCCAAACTAAACCCTGCCCTTCGACCAGATGTTTGGCATAGCGAAAGGAAATATAGGCGTCATCGGTCGGATAGCAATGGCTGAAAGCCCAAATCGTGAGCGTCAAAAGGCTGGTTATGAATATCCAGCGAAAACGGCGGTCTAGTTCGTCGTGTGATGAGGTTAAGAGTGTCAATTTATTCTCGAATTTACGGTTGTCGGTCAAGTCGTCAAGAGATTTCGGTTGTAAATATCCGCCTGACAATCTAAAATTAATTCCAAACTTGATTTAGGTCACATTTTTTATTATCTTTATGAGGTAATAGTAAAAGTGTTGGATTTATTAACTGATGGTAAGGCGGACGCCATCGTCCGCCGCATTCTATGCTTGGCTTGGTTTTCGGCGGACGAGGGCGTCCGCCTTGCCATAGTCTGCATTTTCTGGATTAATCATCACTTTTACAATTAGCTCGTATTAAATATAACGCTAAACACAGGAAATCCCTATATCGAATACGTGCTGCAAACCTTTTCGACAGGTTGCTTGCACGGGAGGAAAAATGCAGTTCGTAACTCTCTTCCTTTTTCTAACGCTCTTCGTTCCGTCGATTTTATCGGCGCGCGTCATCCGCGTGCCAGACGATTATCAGAGCATTCAAACTGCTATCGACTCCAGCGCGAATGGCGATACCGTTTTGATTGCGCCGGCGCGCTACACTGAAAACATCAACTTCAACGGACGCAATATCACAGTCGCCAGCCGATTTTTAACTACCCGGGACAAATCCTTCATCGAACGGACGATAATCGACGGAAATGCCCAGACCCGCGTCGCTGCTTTCCTTCGAAACGAAAACGAAAACGCCAGATTAATCGGTTTGACATTAACTAACGGTCGCACAAATTACGGCGGCGGAGTTTATATTTCCGGCGCCAGCCCCACCTTATCTTATCTGATAATCCGCCAGAACACAGCGACGAACAACGCCGGAGGAATATACTCGACAAATAACAGCGCGCCGAGGATTGACCACTGCACTATCGTCAACAATACCGCCGCGGCAAACGGCGGCAGCGTCTGGACTTACAACAACGGCACGATAACGATTTCCAATTCGATATTCTATTTCAACACTCCCGCCGCGACGCAGGATGCGCCGCTCACAGTTTCTTATACCGACATCGAAGGCGGACACGCCGGCGACAACAATATCAACGAGGATCCACGTTTTATCGACCGTAATAATGACGACTATAATCTCGATGAACGTTCGCCTTGCGTCGATACCGGTAATCCTAACGCGCCGCGCGATCCGGACGGCTCGCGCAGCGATATGGGCGCGTTGGCTTGGACACACTTTCCTTTAATTCGAGTCGCTCCTCCTGAAGTCGATTTCGGCCAGGTGACCTTGGGGCATTCGGTCAATTCCGCTGTGCAAGTCGGCAATGTTGGTCGGGCGATGTTGGAAATCGCATCGATTTCGATTACCCCCGACGATGTGCCGTTTGAAATCACCGCCGGCGGCGATGGTGTAGAACTCATACCCGGCGATGCTGTAGATGTCGTCATCCGCTTTCACCCGCAAGAAGCCGGCGAATACTCGGCTATGCTGAATATCGTCAGTAATGACCCGGAAAACGGCAATTTGGTTGCTGACTTGCTCGGCGTCGGGATTCCACCCCAGCCTAAAATGCGTTTGGATACCACGCGGGTCGATTTTGGCATCGTGCCGCTGTTGCAGCGCCGCGACATTGCGCTGAATATTTCCAATACCGGCGAAGCCGATTTGAATCTCATTAATGCCTCTATCGCTGATGACCAGGACGGCTGGTTTGGGGTGCAGTTCGCTCAAGACTTTATCGTTCAGGCAGGTGAAAGCCGAGACTTGACTTTGACTTTTCGACCGGCCGGCTTCGGTGAACGAGAAGCCCAATTGGTTTTGACATCCAACGACCCGGATTCGGCAGTGTGGCACATTCCCCTTACTGCTATCGGCGGCCGTCCCGAAGCGCATTATGAATTCACAAACAACACAGGCTATAACCATTCGATCTTAGTTTTGGCAGCCGTCATCGACGATGAAGATTTGCCGTTCGGCAGCGAAATCGGGGTATTTTCACCGGCCGGATTGTGCTGCGGCGCGGAGTTCTGGCTCGGCGAACGCATCGGAATGGCGGCTTGGGGCGATAACGATATGACCGAAGAAATCGATGGGATGCGCGACGGCGAAGCCTTTACTTTCCGCTTCTGGGACATCGCGGCGGAAGAAGAACTTGAAGCCGAGCCTGAATTCGTCAACGGCGACCGGCAATATGTCAACAACGGCATCAGCGTAATGAATTTAACCGCCAGCCGCAATGGCAATGAAGAGCCGCCAGCCGGCTTTTGGGTGCGGTTGGAGCAGAATTGGAATTTGATTTCCGCGCCGGCGATGCCGGTCGTGCGCGATGTAAGGGCTTTATGGAGGCCGGTCGTCCAACGCGGCTCCATCAGCATCATTAAAGACCATTTCGGACGCTTCTATGTGCCGGCGCTCGATTTCTCTAATATGCAGCCTTGGGACTACCGCTTCGGCTATCAAGTCAAAGCCCTGCGCGTCGATTCGTTGTTCATCGCCGGCGAGATTGCCGCCGAAGACACGCGCGTCCCGCTGCGCGAAGGCTGGAGTTTCGTGGCATACTTCCCATCGCGCAACATCGACGCGCCGACTGCCTTCGCCAACATCCGCGACGATCTGAACATAGCCAAAGACGGCAGCGGCAGATTCTATGTTCCGCGGTTAAACTTCAATAATATGCTGCCCTTGCAGCGCGGGCTTGGCTATCAGGTGAAGATGGCTCGCGCCGTCGATCTGACTTGGAACATCCCACGACGCATAGCAGCCGAGACTAACCCTATAGAAACTCATCCCCCCGTGCATTTTATGCAGACTGCGCCGACCGACCGGAATATGAGCCTGCTTTTGAATTTAAATTTTGGAATTTGGAATTTGGAATGTTTGGAAATGGGTATATTTACCCAGTCAGGACTGTGTGTCGGCGCATCATCATCATCATCATCATCATCATCATCATCATCATCATCATTAATCGGTTTGGCGGTCTGGGGCGACGACCCGACGACCGAAATTATCGACGGACTGCAGGAGGGCGAAAGATTCATAGTCCGGCTTTGGGACGGTTTTCAAGGGCGCGATTTAAATGTTACTTGGCTTGAAGGCAGCGGTGTTTTTAAGGCGGATGAATTAGCCGTGGCGGAAATTGGATTGGCGGAAATGCCATTGCAATTCGTTATGTTAGAAGCGCATCCAAACCCGTTCAATAGTAGTTGCATTTTGCGTTATGAACTGCCAGCCGAGGCCGAAGCGCGCATTAGCATATTGGATTTGACAGGCCGCGAAATTAACCGTCTGTCCGACGGCTTCCAGGAGGCAGGATGGCATTCATTAATATTCCAAGCCGACAACCTGCCTAGTGGCATATATATTGCACAATTAAAAGTTGAAAAACACGACTATAGAACGAAATTGATATTGGTCAGATGATTTCATAAATTGACGGACGAGATAAATCCCGCCCGTTAAACCTTAGTGTATTATCCTTGTATTTACAAGACTTATTCTAACTTTGACTTGCCTCCGGGAGCATACAATGTCTTTACCCAAACCCGCAGCCGTTTTAGTTTTACTCGGTTTCTTAAGCGGCGGGATTGTTAAGGCAACGCTGTCGGCGCCGACAACCCAAGACACAGCGCCGGCGCAATTTGTCGATTACGGCAATGGAACAGCCGAACTGACCATTCGTGTCCAGGGTTTATGTTTTGAAAAAATCGAGCGCGCGGAAGTCGCCTGCGATTCGATTATTCTCGCTGGCGAACCGACTATCGGCCGGGCCGGTTTCCCCGACCTGCCGTTTATCGCGCGCACGATTCTGCTGCCACCGCAAACCTGCTTGCGGCTGGAAGTTGCCGACATCCGTTCGCAAACTCTGCATAACATCACTCCCGCGCTCGCCTGTCGTGAATCGCCGGATGGAACTTTCGAGCGCGCTGAAATCGATGCGCGATTTCAAAACCTGGATGAATTTTGGCCCCCCGAACCGATAACTATCACCGAACCGGCTGTCCTGCGCGGACATCGTCTGGCGACCATCCGCTTCTACCCAGTTCAATATAATCCCGCTACCGGACAGACGCGCGTCAACGATGAAATCGACCTTCGTGTATTTTTCGACGATGACCCGCTTGAACCGCGCCTTCCCCTATATCCCCTCACAGGCTCGGGAGGAAACCGACCGAACCTTGACGCACGCCCGAAGCCCTCAATCTATGTTCAGCGCATTTTAGAGGGCTTAGTTCTCAATCCGCCTGCGCCGCCCTCACGCGATGATGTTCAAAGCGGGTCTTATCTTTACATAATACCTGAAGTGCAGGGTCTAGAAGCAGAAATTAATCCGTTAATCGAATGGCGCCGCCGGCAAGGTCACCGCGTTAACGTTGTGCGCGTTCAGAACAACACTGTTGCGAACACCATCCACGAAGCCATCCGCGCCGCTTACAACAGCGCCGACCCGGTCGAATTTGTTACTTTAGTCGGCGATGCCACAGCAGGAGCAAATGTCCTCATCCCGGCTGCCTCGCTGACCGGCGACTACGGCTACACCCGCGTGGACGGCAACGACCCGCTGCCGGACATCGCGCTCGGGCGAATCTCCTGCTCGACCATTGGGCAGTTGCGCACTATCGTCAACAAAATCGTGCCTTACGAGAGCGCTCCCAATATGCAGGAAACCGCCTGGTATCAGCAGGGCGCGGTCGTAGCGGGACATATCGGAAATGGCTTGGGCGAAGTTCTGACGGCGATTTATGTGCGGCGTGAATTGCTCAATATGGGCTTCCGCGAAGTGCGCGCCTGGCTCTGGCCGCAGGACGGTGAAATCGGGCAGAACGACCGCAATCAAACCTTTATATCGCAATGCTTCGAATGGGGCGTTTCCTGCTTCCATTACCGCGCTTACAACCGGATGAACAACCTGCCGACGAATATCATCCCGGAATTACGCAATCGCAACGGCGTCTATCCGGCTGTTTTAGCGATATCCTGCAACACCGGTTCATTCGTAGCCGACCAGGAAAGTTACACCGAGGCATTCCTAAGGTCTCAAGGCGGCGGCATCGGCGCCATTGGCACAGCGACCGGCAATACGAATGTGAGATTTAATAATCTAGTCGCCGGCGGTGTGTGGAGCGGAGTTTATCTCAAACAACTCTGGTGTATGGGCTGGGGTTTAAACTATGGCAAATATGAAATCTGGCGCGCCTATCAAGGTTTGGATGAAGAGTATCTGAATTTTATGGAGTGGAACAACCTAATGGGCGACCCTGGCACGCATATCTGGAGCGCTGTGCCGCGGCGAATTACGGTCGCTCATCCACAGAATTTGAGCCTCGGCGCCAGCCGGGCAACGGTGGTGGTCACCGACCAGCAAACCCGCCAGCCCGAACCCAACGCCCAAGTCTGCCTCTGGAAAACCAACCAACTGCATTCGGTTCTACTCACCGACGAACAGGGCTGCGCTGAATTCTACATCCCTCCAAATGCGCTCACCGCCGGCGTTTTAAAAATAACCGTAACCAAACACAATGTTCAGCCGTTCTTAGCCGACATCCAAGTCGCCCAGCAGGCGCAGTATTTAGGCGTAATCGACTGGTCGCTCGACGATGATGACGATGGCGCCAGTGCTGGCGATGGCGACACGCTCGCCAATCCCGGCGAGACGCTCGAACTTCGCTGCACCTTGCGCAATTATGGCAATCAGCAGCCGCAGGGCGCGATAACTATAACCGGCCAGGCGCTTTCACCGTGGTGCGAGATAGCCGGCAATCCGATTGTAATTCAACAAGCCCCGGCCGGCGGACAGCAAACCGAATTTGTCTTACTCGTCAGCATCGACCCGGCCTGTCCCGATGAAGCCGAATTGCCTCTCGTCATTAATGTAACCTCCGGACAGACCGTGTGGACATCTTTGCTGAAAATTCCGGTCGCCGCGCCGAAAGTCGCTCTGGTCGAATTACAATTCGAAGGCGGAACATTCACTGCTGGCAATGTGAAGAATCTGAATGTCGTCCTGTGCAATATCGGGCATAAGCGGCTCAATCGATTCAGCGCACAATTGGAAAGTCTTCATCCACAGGTGGAAGTTCTTACCTTTGCTGCCGACTATCGCGGTCTGAATATCGGACAAAGCCGACCAACGCTGGACAATTTATTCCGGCTACGCGCCCATCCCTTGATTGTGCCGGGAACGAATGTAACCTTGCGTTTGTCCATCGAATCTGAGGGCGGTTTCAGAGATACGACTACAACTACGATTACGCTCGGACAACCGGGGAATAACGACCCACTCGGCCCCGACTGCTACGGCTACCTATGTTTCGATTCCGGCGACCAGGGCTGGGACCAGACGCCGACCTATAGTTGGATTGAAATCAATCCAGCGGTCAATCCGCGCCAATTCAACGGCACACCGCTCAATCTGACTGATACAGGCGACAACGACGACACCAGCCGCGCCGTCAACCTGCCGTTCAATTTCAGGTTTTACGGACAACAATACAATCGCATCACCGTCTGCACTAACGGCTGGCTGGCTTTCGGCGATGCCGTCGAATTCTCCGACTTTCGCAACCAGCATATCGGGCAGGCTTTGGGTCCCCGCGCTATGTTAGCCGTCTGGTGGGACAATCTAATTACCGTCAATGAATCAGCGATATTAACTTACTATGACCGCAATGGAGGATGTTTTATAGTCGAGTGGCATCGGCTGCGCCGACTGCTAGACGGAGGCGGAGCCGGCGCGTGGGAATCCTTCCAAGCCGTGCTATACGACCCCCAGATGCATCGCACACCGACCGGTGATGGGATTATTCTGTTCCAATATAGAGAAGTGACCAACGAGAATGCCCGCGCCCATAACGACATTCCCTTTTGCACCATCGGCATCCAAAGTCCTTCCGGAGTTGATGGACTGGAATATACATATTGGAATCAATATCCGCGCGGCGCTAGGCAGATAGCCAGCCAGATGGCGCTCAAGTTCACGACTTCCAATGCCTATCGGATGGGCTGCATCGCCGGACGAGTTACCGATGCCGCTGATGAAGAGCCTATTGGCGGCGCAGAAATTATCGCCGGACCGGGATTCTTCAGCGCCACCGATGAGGATGGTTATTTCATAATTGAGGATGTGCGGATCGGCAACAATTATAACATTACCGTCTGGGCTATCGGCTGGAACGACTCGACACGCGGCGGGATTAATGTCGTAGAGGCGGAAACAACGCGGGTGAACTTCACCCTTCTCCACCCTACTTTCGATATCTCACCGGTTGAAGTCAATTCCGGCGTGGAGATGGATAATATCCGCCAAATAAGATTCACACTGCAAAATCGCGGCAATGGGACTTTAGTATGGAGTGTCCAACGTCGCCTGCCGCCGAATATGGAGTTCAATCCTTGGGAAATTAGAGGCACGCTGCCCATCGCCGGTCTGGTGCGCGACGACCGCATCGAGAGCGCGGTATTCGTCAACGACCGCTATTATGTCGCCGGCGCCAATGTCGAAGATTCTACCCTCGTTTATATCTTGGATCGGGAAGGTAACCGCATCGGGCAATTTGAGCAGTTCGGCGCGGCGCGCTACGGAATGAAAGATATGGACTTCGACGGCGAACTTATATGGGGATCCGGCGAAGCGATGATATTTGGCTTTACGCCGGAAGGTGAACTGCGCCGCGCAATTCTATCGCGCCGCAATCCAATGGCTGGCATCGCCTGGGACAGCGACCGCCATCTACTCTGGGCTTGTCCGAACACCAACGACTTAGATGGCTATGACCTCGAAGGCAATCTCGTCCGCACCATTCCACGCGGCGTTCTGCGCATCTACGGACTGGCTTATTATCCGGAAGACCCCGACCGCAAGAACCTTTATTTATTCTGCTGGGATTCCAATCTCGAACGGCAGCAACTCTTCCGCGTCAATCCCGATGACCGGCAGGTGCAGTTCGTCACCTATTTAGACCCGCCGGAAGGCGGCCGTTCCGGCGGCGCCTTCATCTCCAATCAATGGGATGTTTTTAATTGGACTTTAATCACCACTACAAACAATCCGCCGAATTTAGGCGGCGACCGGATTTATATCTATGAACTGGCGCCGCGGCGGGATTGGATGCGGATTATGCCTGAATCGGGCAGACTGGCGCCGGACGGCGAGCAGGTTCTCGCCTTGACTTTGGACGCCACAAACCTGCCGGAAGCCGAGTTCACCGGCGAACTTTTATTCACGCACAACGCTGCCGCCGGACGCACTATCATTCCGATTGCCTTGACCGTGCGGGAAGCCCTTGGCGAGCCGGAAGTGCGCATCCTGCGCCTGGCGCGCGGCTGGAATACCGTTTCGCTGAACATCGCTCCGCCCGACTCGGATGTAACTATTATCGCCCAACCTCTGGTTGACAATGGCTTGCTGCGGATGCTCAAAGACGCCCAGGGACGCTTCTACCGCCCGCAGCCGCGCTTCAACAACATTCCGCACTGGGCAACCGGCCGCGGCTACCTGTTTAACATAACCGAAGCCGCTGAGTTGATCGTCATCGGGCATAACATCGCCGCTGATAGTCCGATAAGCCTCTCGGCAGGCTGGAACATCGCTGCCTATCTGCCGCGCCAATCCCTGCCGGCGCGCACCGCTGTCGAGCGTATCCTCGACCAACTGATTATCGTCAAGGACGGGAGAGGTCGATTCTATCTGCCGGAATACGATTTCGCCAATCTCGATTTTATGCGCGAAGGCGAAGGCTATCAGTTTAAAGTCTCTGAAGATGTTCAATTCGTCTATAATACAAACGGCGATAATCTGGCTTTGGCGCCGGTAGAATCCGATTTCCCCCATCATTTTGTCTGTTCTGCAAACAGCGGAGAGAACCTCTCGCTATTATTATTAGGGGAAGCCTCTTTAAAGGGGTGGGAAGCCGCGGTGTTGACTAATGAAGGAATAATTGCCGGCGCGGGAGTATTTGATGCTCACGGACGCTGCGGCTTTGCAGTATTTAATACTAATGATGATGATGATGATGATGGTGATAATGATGCTAATGCTAATGCTGATTATAACCTAAAGATTAAAGCCCAAAGCCCAAAGCCTAAAAATAATGATGATGATGATAATGATAATTCTTCACCTCGCGCCTTGCACCTCGCGCCTTTTATACTTATCCTTTGGAATGGAGCGCAAGAAATCGTCCCCTCATTCGAACCTCTGAAAGGCGAACCCAGATGGTCGAAAGATGCTGTCGTCATCGGTAAAGTCAGTCTAAATGCGGTTGCGCCATTCGAGTTCAAACTAGGGGCGGCTTATCCGAATCCCTTCAACCGCACCCTGCGGCTTAACTACAGCCTGCCTTCTGACGGCGCGGCTGATATCGCGCTGTTCGACTTCGCCGGCCGGCAACTGCAACGAAAACGTTTCGACGGCAAAACCGGCAGCCATTCCTTCGTCTTCGATACAGCCGGTTTACCCTCCGGCGTCTATCTCTTCCGCCTGACACAAAACAACCGGTCGGCAACTATTAAAGCTGCATTGATTAAGTGAGTAAGTTCTCAAGTTGGCAAGTTGTAATAAGTTCCATTCAAACTTGGAACAAAGGAACTTATGAGCGTCCCGCCTTACTCCAATGCTCCATACATTAGTCATTAAGGCACG
>VGIO01000078.1 GCA_016867855.1 Calditrichota bacterium | reverse complement strand
GTGGACTTCCACGCTGCCCATCAGATAGCGCTTGCTAACCTTTTCGATATGCACAACTTCATCGCCGGTCATCTTTGTCCTCTAAGCGGCAATCCGACGGCTTGCTCCAGGTCGCTGAGGGCGATATGAAATTCAGCGGCAATAGAGATATTCTCGGTTTGAGACTGCAGGTAGCTGAGTTGCGCAGCGTTGACTTCGATTTGTGTGGCTGAACCAAGTCTATACCGCTCGCGTTCGAATTCGAGCGTCTGTTCGGCCAGCCGGGCGTTCTGTTCGCTGACGATGGACTGTTGATACAGCGCCTGCAAACGCTCCAAAGCAGCGTTGACATCGCGTTGCAGCGCTCGTTTCAGTTCGGAGCTCTCTATCGCGCTCTTATTAAGATTGACCCTGGCTTGCTCGACTTGCAGCGAGCGGGTGAAACGGTCGAACAACAGCCACGTTGCCGTTAAGCCGACCTCTGTATATCGATTGCGCGGGTCGAGCGTCCAGCCGACGCTGGCGCCGGATTGCTCGCTGCGGCTGTGCATCAACGTTGCTGTCAAAGTCGGCAAATAATCGCCGTGCACCGATTTTAAATCGTTGCGCTGAATTTGCTGTCGGAAGTCCAAAGTTTTAATATCTTGGCGATGGCTGAACGCCAATTCCTGCAGCGTCCGGACATCCCAAGGCGGGTCGAAAGCCGGCTCAAGGCCGGTTAAAGTATGAGTCGTATCGACCGTCAGACCGACAGCGAGGTTAAGGTCTTCGATGGCGCGTTTGGCAGCGAGGGTGTATTCGAGACTGTCGCTGCGCGCCCGCCCAAGTTCGACTTCGGCCTGCAGCACATCGCGACGGGTGACCGAGCCGGTCTCCAGCCGGACTTTAGCCAATACCAACAACAGCCGGCGTTGGTTCACGGCTTGCTGTGCCAATGCCAGCTGACGCTCAGCCGTGACCGCGTTGCAATAGGCGCGCGTTACAGCCGCGCGAACCTGCATCTCGCTGCGGCGATATTGCGCGTCGCGCATCTGATTAGCTAGGACGACGCTCTTGAGATTGTAATAATTTCGGCCGCCGTCGAAAAGCGTTTCATCCACCCGCAACGCCAAAGCCGAACTGCGTCGTTTGCCCTCCGGAACCTGCATCCAGCGAACCGTTGGAACCGGCGAGACCCGCACATAACCTAGACTGTCGATGTAAGTCGTAGTCAGCGTATCGAGCCGGGGGAAGGTCGCGACCGAGCCATCGGGATTTAAGTATGTCGGATTATAGAACTGCGATTGGTCGATGGAATAGCCCAGCGTGACCGACGGCAGAAACCGTCCCCAGGCGGCTCTCGCGCCGGGCGCATTCAAACGACGCTCCAAAGCCGACTTTTGTAATTCCGGGTTACGCGCCGCGCTCAATTCCAGACAGCGCTCAAGGCTCATTTTATCCATATCAGCCGCATAAAGGCCGATTGTAAAAATGGATAGAATGGACAATATGGACAATATTCTATATATCAAGTTTTTCAAGAGTTCATTCAGTCTTATTTATAATTACGGCATCGATATAGGAATAGACTGGTCGATAGAGGATATTGTTCAATCGATTTTGAGCGATATTCAATGCGGTGGAATTTTTATCGATGCCGACCCAGCGTCGGCGATTACATTCAGCCGCTACCAGCGTCGTGCCGCTGCCGCAGAATGGATCCAAGACAACGCCGCCTTCGGGCGAGGACGAGATTACGATACGCTCCAAGAGGGCGAGCGGCTTTTGCGTCGGGTAGCCGACGCGCTCGCGAGCCATATTATTGACCGTGGGGATGAGCCAGTAGTCTGGGGCTTTCTTGGTCTGCCCTTTCATCCGCTGCGATGTCGCCGGGATGCGCGCCGGCTCAAAATAATGCCGATTCGGCGTTCGTGAATACCACAGGATATCATCGTGCTTTTGAGGCCAGTAGCGCCGGCTCGAACCGCCCAAACCATAGCACCAGACGATAGTATTCAGGTAGTTCGCCGCGCCGAAGACGGCATCCATCAATATCCTGATGTGAGCTGAAGCCCGCTGGTCGCAATGCACATAAATCGACCCGGTTTCCTTTAGAACGCGCCACAGTTCGATAATCCGCGGCGCCAACATCGTGATATAAGCCAAAAAACCACATTCGCCCAGTAGTTCTTTGAAGGCGTTAAGCGCCCGGACGACACCCGGCGGGCTGGATTTCAACAATGACCGGATATTGTCCGCCGAATCTGCATCCCAGCGCCAGGTATCTTGAAAACTTCCGAATTCCTCTGTCCTTATAAAAGTATCATGTAACAATTCGACCGACGATTTAGAATCAAGGATGGTGTAATTTCGTCCGCTGTTGAATGGCGGATCCATATAGACTAAATCGACCGATGCATCGGGGATGTAGGCTCTTAGCGTCTGAAGGTTGTCGCCGAGGATGAGGAGCGATGCTTCTATATCAGTCACCGACTTGCTAAGGTTGGCAACACAGCCTTGTGTATTGGCAACTTCTTCTGCAGTTTGAGTGGTTCAGCAGGGATGTGGCGCTGCGGGCAGGGACGCCCGCGCATCCGGCGCGGGCTGTCAACTGCTGATTGTTGACAGCGGAATTATTGCTGCAGGCAGGGACGCCCGCGCTACCAGTGCGTTTCACTTTGCGAACAGCGCATTTAGCACAGCAAAGCAGACGAACAGCGTCCCGATGACTGAAACGCTGCGGTTGAGCGATACTTTATACAACCGGCTGATACCAATGCACAGCCAAGCCACCTGCCAAATTAAGAACAAGTCCAACGCGGTCAATACCCGCACAAAGTAATTGTTCTGTAAGTCTTTAGGGAAAAGATAAGCCGGACTGGTCGGCAGCGACCACTCAGGGTTGTAGAGTTGCAGCGGTATGTGCAGCAACAGCGGAATAGCTGCGACGACACCGGTCCAGGCGGTTAGGCTGAAGACGGTTATGTAAGGTATTGCCTGCTTGAAGATAATGCGGCCGATGAGATAGAGTAGCAACGCCATTCCTGCTGATCCGGCAACGATGATGACAGGCGATTCGATAACCGAAACGACCGGCGCCGCGCCGCGCATCCGTTCGATAAGTCGGCCGGCTTCCTCATCGGTGATTTTTCGTTGTTCGGCAATTTGCGTTTTAAATTTAGGGTCGTCGAACTTCTTTTCGACCTCCGGCATCTGCACCAGCCGCAAGCCGGCGAATGCCAGCGTTACAAACAGCAGCGGCGCCCAGAAATCGCTCGACCAGCCGGTCGAGGCGAAGAACTCGCGCGGATAAATTATCACCTGCATTATCCGCCGGAAAATCCCCGGTAGGCTGCCATTGGACAACCGGGCTGAATTTGACGAATCAATTTCCATTATCAGGGAATTTGAAATTATGCGTAACAGAACTACGCGCTTGAGCGCGGACCTTGCGCTCGGCGATTAGGCTCTCTTTATCGATTGTAAGCGCGTTATCCTTGATTTTCATAAGATAATCTTTAGCGGCGGCGTATTCATTGGGGATGACGCCGTCTAAGATGGCGTCTTCGATGCGGCCTTTGAGCGCGCCGACCAACGGTCCGGGTTCAATGCTGCAGAGAGCGATAATCTCATCGCCGCGCACCGGCGATTGGAAGGCGCGCATCTTGTCGCGGGCTTGAACATCTGCCATTCGCTCGACCATTAAGTCGAAATTCTGCAAATAGCGGTCAACTAATTTCGGATTGGCGGTGGTGATGTCGGCACGGCAGAGCGCCATTTGTTCGTCGAGATAATCGCCGGCTTCGACCATCAATCGCCGGATCGCGCTGTCGGTAACGCCTTCGTCGGTCAAGTTGACCGGGCGCATATGAAGGCGGATGAGATGCGTAAGTTTTTCCAAATCGTTATGCCCCAAGCGCAACCGCCGTCCGATGCGATAAGCCATATTAGCGCCGACGGCTTCGTGTCCGTGAAAAGTCCAGCCGCTTTCTTTGTCGAAGCGCTTGGTCAGCGGTTTGCCGATGTCGTGCAGTAATCCGGCCAGCCTAAGGATGGAGTCGTTGCTCTTAACGGCTAAATTCTGCATAACCCGCAGGCTATGAATGAGGACATCTTTATGCTGATGCCGGCCGACTTGCTCGACGCCGGACATCGCTGTAACTTCGGGGATTATACGCTGCATCAAGCCGGTTTCGATGAGCAGTATCATCGCATGTGTCGGGTCAGCGCCAGACAACATCTTTTGGAACTCATCGCCAATGCGTTCGGCGGCGACAATGTCCAGCCGGTCGATATTGCGCTTAATACCGGACAGGGTCGAATCGAAAATGGTAAAGTCGAGTTCGGCTGCGAAGCGCACGGCGCGCAGTATACGCAGCGGGTCATCGCTGAAGGTGGCATCCGGGTCAAGCGGGGTACGTAAGATTCTATTTTTCAAATCCTCCAAGCCATCGAAGAGGTCCAACAGCTGCCCTTGGCGTGGTCCGGTTATGCCCACGGCAAAGGCGTTCACCGTGAAATCGCGGCGCCGCAAGTCTTCTTCGATGGTCGCGAGGGTGACTTCGGCCGGTTTGCGCGAGTCAGACCGATAACTTTCCCGGCGGGTTGCAGCAAACTCGATATTGCCGCGGAAGGTTTTCACTAAAGCGGTTTGAAAGCGCACATATATCGACGGCGTTCCTACGCGCATCCGTTTAGCCACTAATTCAGCCAGTTGCGCCGCATCGCCGACAACAGCGATATCGAGGTCCACAACCGGACGGCCTAATAACGGATTGCGCACACAGCCACCGACGGCATATAGTTCCCAATTATGCTCATCGGCTACATCGATAATTACTTTGGGAACGCGTTGGACGATTTCTCTTATTATGAAGTTGATATTAAACATTAAGTAGAAGCGGCGCCAGGGTGAAAGAGGCGATAAAAAAAAGACAAACAGGTTTTAAGTTCAGGCTTCAGCGTGCAATAAATCGCTTTTAAAAATACGCTAAAGCGGTGAACTCTGAACAGTCGCGCTGTGGTAATTCGGGATTGAACAATTGCATTACATTCTATTCGTTTGGAGCGGGGAAGACCAACTTTTGCTTAATCCGCACTGAAACCGAACGCCCCATTTTACGGCCGGGGTTGAATTGCAAAACATTCACGACATCGACAGCGGCACGTTCAAAGCCGAGGTCTTCCGGAAGCGCATAAAGCACCTTGATATCCTGAATTTTACCTTGATTAGTTACTACGAATTCAATCTCGGCTTCGCCGCGGGCATTCTCGCTGAAGGCTTCAAAAGGGTAAAAATTACGCAGGTGGTTTTTCAGCAGTTCCGGTGAAGTAATCAATATGGGCGTCTCATCGACGGAATCAGGGGCGAATATTTCCGCGCCGGCCGCTGGAAAATCTTCCGACGGGTAATCCTGGGCTAAGAGGTCGAGCCGGTCTTCAAGCATCTCTTCCGGTTCGATTTTTTTCTCCGGCGGTTTGACGCGATCGCCTTTATCGGCGCCGCGCGGTCCGGCGCGTTTGGCTGCCAACTTGGCATAGGGCGAATTAGGGAAGCGAGTAACAACATCGCTATAGAGTTTTTTCGCCAACGTATCCTGCCCGAATTCCTTACGGCTAATGTAAGCGGCGGCAAGTAAGGCTTGCGCGCCTTGAGGCTGGGTGGAGTCGGCGGTGGCGGCAATCAGAAGATAAATCTGGCGCGCCATTTCAGCATTGCCGGTGGTCCAGGTCGATTCGGCTTCCGCAAACAAACGCTCGCTATCCGAAACGGTGACTCCCATCGGAAGGCATAATTTGGCTCTGGCATAATCCCGCCACTGAGATTGTTGTGATTTTGCGAGCATCAATTGAAGTATCGAATCGGCTTGCGCGCTGTCTTTTTGGGATTGGGCGATATAGGCTAAAGTCGCCAGACTCCGCGCCCAGACCTCGCCGCTGTCGAGGGAAGGCAGAATTTGATTGATATAGGCTTTAGCGCTGTCCAAATCGCGGCGGACAAAGAGATGGTATTCAGCCAGACTGAAGCGAGCGCCGATTTGCTGAAGGCGGCGCAGCGAATCCAGCGCAGTTATGGCGGCAGAATCGAGCCGCGCGGCTTCGACGACTTTGACTTTAGCTGAGTCTTTGGAAGAGTCAGCAAATTGGGCTTCATCGACCATCCGCTGAATTGGGTCGCGGGCGCGGGCGCGGACTTCGGGCTTTTTGCGGTCGGTAGGTTTGTCCTTTTTCAGCGCAAGTGAATCGATGAAGACCGTGTCGCTTTTAGTTATCGAACATAAGCCTGCGCGGACGCTGTCCAGCAGGCTCAACTGCCGGTCGAGAAAAGCGAGCCGTTGGTAGAAGCGGGTCAGGGTTTCGACTTCGGACAGGAGCGAGTCAGCAACGGATGCGACTGTTGCCGAACGTTCAGCGTTCTTGACTTCTCGCAAAGCAATGCTGGCGGCGTTGTAATCACGCCAGCCGAGCCAGAGCAGACGGCCTAACTCGAACTGTGCCTGCGCGGCTAATTCGCCGCGCTTTTCGGTTTCGACCAGTCGTTCGAGCCGGCGCCGGGCTTCTTCATTTAAGCCTATCACTATCAGGCAACGGCCAATTTCCAATTCGACGCGCGGGAAGTCATCGACGAAGGCTTTATCTTTGAGCAATTTTTCCAGTGTTTCGAAGGCTTCGCTTGGCCGGCCGGCTTCTTTGATTACAACCGCGCGCTTGAGTGAGGCTTCGAAGCGCAGCCGGCGGGGAATCTTCCGCAATAAAATTTCATCGTATAATTCGACGGCCGCTTCGAATTGGCGCAGCGCCATATAGCATTCGGCTGATTTTATCCAGGCTTCGCCGCGCAGCCAATCGTTACCGACGACTTGCGCAGCCAGACGGAACTGCTCCAATGCCGGCGCCCACCTTTTTTCGCCAAAGTGATAATCGCCTACCGCGTAATGGGCTTGCGCACGAATGTTATCGGCGGATTCAGCGGCGAACAACAGAGTGAGGATTTGCCGCGCCGAGTCCGGCTGCGCTAATTTAAATAACGACGCGCCCTTCCAGAGTAGGGCTTCCGGCAGAAAGACCGACTCGGGATATTTGGCTTCCAACTCATCGACCTTGCCGACCGCGCTGCGATATTTGCCGGTTTGGTAGTAGGCTTTGGCGATGAGAAGCAGGGCGTCATCTTCCCAGCGGCTGCCGGGATAGTAGAGCAGCATTTTGCCGGCCGATTCGATGCATTTATCGAACGGCGTGCTGCTGACGCTGCGCCTGGATTGAGCCGCGGCAGCGCGCTCCCGCTGCTGGCGCTCGCCCTGGTCGTAATACTTCTTGGCGTTATAGAAGTAATTGTAATAAGCGCAGCCAGGGACTAAGGCGAATATTAATAAACCGGACAGAACAAGCCGGGCTGGAGATTGACGAGGCAAAATATGTCGGAATTTACCGAACAAACGATTTGAACTATTGATTTATGGAAAAATTGATTGTATAATTAAAGTTTAAATTGATTACTAGTTTTAATAAAGGTCTGCAATCACAATGGCACACCATAAATCTGCAATCAAGCGCATTCGCACGAATCTAAAATCCAATCAACGGAATCGTCAATATCGTTCCACTTTGAGGACCGCCTCGAGGCGCATCAAAGAGATCGGTATTTCAACCGCCGCATCCGCCGATTTAAATAAGGCTTACAGCCTTATCGACAAATTAGTAGGGAAGGGCATTTTGCACCGCAACGCGGCTGCGCGGCGCAAATCTCAACTGGCGCGGATAACTACGACGAAAACAAAGACCGTGATAGCTTGAAAGCGGTCGCCCCTAAAACAATCAAACCGTCTTTTCGCCACCTGCTCTGCGGGGGTGAATTTAAGGGGGGGGGCAATTTTACTATAAAAAGGAAACGTCTGAAATCTTTTTAGTGGCTGATAGAAATCCATTCACGCCGAAGGTCAATCTGTAACGCTGACAACAGCCATATCATTCCGCTATAGTGTTTATATTGTCCCACCTGTCCAAAAGTTTCCCTCTCAACAGCCTATTTCCTCGCTTGGTAATTTGGCGCTTCGCGGGTGATGATGACATCGTGTGGATGGCTTTCGCTGGCGCCGGCGGGCGTGATGCGCGCAAAGCGGGTTTCGCGTTGAAAAGTCGGTATATCCGTGCAGCCGCAATAACCCATCGCCGCGCGCAACCCGCCGATGAGTTGAAAAACCGAGTCCGCCAATTTGCCCTTAAACGGAACACGTCCTTCAATCCCTTCCGGAACTAATTTATCTGCTTCGACGCCTTCCTGAAAATAGCGGTCGGCTGAACCTGAAGCCGAGCCGCCTTTCATCGCCGCGAGCGAGCCCATTCCGTAATAGACTTTGTAAGTCCTTCCTTCCCACAGCGCGACTTCGCCGGGGCTCTCTTCGACGCCGGCGAACAGCGAGCCTATCATCACTGAACCGGCGCCGGCGGCGATGGCTTTGGCGATATCGCCAGAGTAGCGGATACCGCCGTCGGCAATGAAAGGCACATCAGATTCAGCCAAGGCTTCAGCGCAGTCGATAACAGCCGATATTTGCGGCACACCGATGCCGGCGATGACGCGGGTGGTGCAGATAGCCCCAGCGCCGATCCCGACCTTGACGCCATCAGCCCCGGCTTTGACTAAGTCCAGCGCCGCTTCGCCAGTCGCCACATTGCCGGCGATGACTTCCAAATCCGGATACTCTGATTTAATATTAGCCACCATATTCAGCACGCCGGACGAATGCCCGTGGGCAGTGTCAACGCAGACGACATCCACGGCTGCTGCACGTAAGGCTGCGACGCGCTCCATCGAACTGGCTGCTACGCCAACCGCTGCCCCGACGCGCAGACGGCCGTATTGGTCCATACAAGCGTCCGGGAAGGCTTGCTTCTTTTGAATATCCTTGGCTGTAATTAAGCCTACCAGCCGGCCTTTTTCATCAACGACCGGCAGTTTTTCGATGCGCTTTACGTGTAGAATCTGCTGGGCGGCTTCCATCGTCGTCCCGACCGGCACCGTTATCAACGGATGCTTAGTCATATAGTCGCGAATCGGACGGTTGAAATCCTCAGCGAATCGGATGTCGCGGTGCGTCAAAATACCGACCAGAATTTCACCTTCGACGATAGGGATGCCGGAGATGTTATAGCGTCCCATCACATCCAAAGCCCGTCCGAGCGGCATATCCGGCGGAAGTTTGACCGGGTCGTTGATTGTGAAACTCTCCGAACGTTTGACCTGTCCGACCTGAGCGGCTTGCTCCTCAATGGATAAGTTCTTATGGATGATGCCAAGTCCGCCCTGGCGCGCTAAGGCGATCGCCAGCCGGGCTTCGGTAACTGTATCCATTGCCGCCGAGATGAGCGGGATGTTTAGTTTGATATTTCTGGTTAGACGGGTTTCGGTTTTGACCTGGCGGGGTAGAATGCTCGAGCGGCGTGGGATTATTAGGACATCGTCGAAGGTCAGCGCCAAATCGCCGACTTTGCTTTGGCGGGCTGGAGAGGGATTTTCATTGATGATTTTATTCATAAAAACTCGCAGGATGAGTGAGTTGAATATTTTTATATATCGAAGTAATTGCAAAAGTGTTGGATTTATTAACTGATGGCAAGGCGGACGCCCTCGTCCGCCGCATTCTATGCTTGGCTTGGTCTTCGGCGGACGAGGGCGTCCGCCTTGCTATGTCTGAATTTTCTGGATTAATCATCACTTTTTCAATTAGATCTATCTATTCAAAATAATAAATCATTCTTATCGAATCAATCTGATTTTTTCTTTTAAGGTTTTAACCGCCATTTCGATGTTATCCTTGCCAAATATCGCACTGCCGGCTATTAACAAATCGGCGCCGGCTTTGACCGCTTGGGGAGCCGTATCGGCGTCGATGCCGCCATCGACGCCGACCAGGACGCCGGGACGGGCTAAGCGGCGCGCTGCAGCAATCTTGGGCAGCATTTCCGATATAAAAGACTGCCCGCCGAAGCCGGGTTCGACTGTCATAATCAATATTTGTTCCAAAATGTCTAAGTATGGTTCGATAAATGAAAAAGGTGTGCCGGGCTTCACCGACAGCCCGGCGCCGACTTCGGCGCTGCGAATTCGGGCGATAGCCGCGCGCGGATCCGCCTCGGCTTCGATGTGAAAGGTCAGAAAATCGCCTTTTATCAAACCGGCCGCCAGGAACTTATCAACCCATAATCCCGGTTTCTCTATCATCAGATGCACATCCAGCGGCTTTTTGCTGATGGCTTTCAGACATTTAACGACCGGCGGCCCGAAGGTTAAATTTGGCACAAAATGTCCGTCCATAATATCGCAATGAATGTAGTCCACGAACGGTTCGACTTGAGCAATGGCATCAGCGAAATGCGCCATATCGGCAGCCAGCAGACTGGCGGCAATTTTTATTTGGTTAGGTTGATACAAATCGATTAGCATCCTATCATAGCAATATGGATGTTATTCATTGTGATACAGGCAATCGCCGCCTGCGTAATGGCAGGTCGGAATGTCCTGCCCTACTATTCTTTGTCATTCTTGTCGTATTCTGCGTTCTACTCATACAATCAGTAAAAAGTTACTGCGTTAAAGAATCCGTTTCGCTCCTTACGGGTCGAATAGAGACGCGTATATTCACACAGCCTGACTCAGGCGGTTCGGCGCCGGCTAAAGGTTCCTGTTCGATTATCGTGCCTTCCGGCTGCGAGCGGTCGGGGAAGCGGACAACCTCGCCGATATTTAAATTATACTTTCGCAAAAGAAAAGGAATTTCATCGATATTATGTCCGATGAGATTGGGAACGAGGATTTGCGCCGGCAGCGAGCCTAAACTAACAGTTAAGATAATTTCGCTGTTCAACGCAATGCCGGCCGCCGGACTCGGATCCTGCCCGATGATGACGCCTTCCGGCGCGGTATCAGAATGTTGATAGCGGATGCGCTCGGGACGGATTTTTAAATCGGCGGCTTCGGCGCTAAGTTTTGCTTCACGCGGCGATTTCCCGATTAAATCCGGACAGATGACCAGTCCGCTACGCTGCGAAACGACCAATTCCAGATGGCGTCCGGGCTTGACGACGGCGCCGGCGACTGGATACTGGTCAAGCACAACGCCCGGCGGCAGGCGGTCGTCCCGACGCGTCTTAATATTGATAATTTTCAATTTATACTTCCGGCAGAGGCTGTCGGCTTGCACGACTGTCCTATAGCGCAAATCCGGCACAGCGACTTCCATTCCGGCGCGCACGATAATCGGCATCACAATCTTGTCGATTGTCCCTAAAAACCATATATACGCAACTAATACAACTAAAACGCCGGCGATGAGGTTTAATCTATTCGTCCGGCGGTTCCTATACGGCAACCATCCCGTCATTACGCAGTGTCTCCTTTAACCAGGCTCACCGCAAACACGCCGTCACATTCGCATTCAGGTCCGAGGATATTCAGGCAGCGATTAGCGTCGAACAATTCAACGGGGATTGAATTAAGTTTAGAAGAAATGCAGAAAGCACGACGTTCACTCAAGAAACGTTCGACCACCCGCCAATTCTCTTCGGGTTCAACTGAGCAAGTGCTATAAATGATGCGTCCGGCAGGCTTGAGTCGGTCGGTGGCATAATGCAGCAAGTTGAGTTGCGTTCCCGCCATACGCGGAATATCATCGGGCTGGCGGCGCCAGCGCAAATCCGCACGTCGGGCTAACACACCTGTGCCGGTGCAGGGAGCATCGACCAGCACCGCGTCGAATTGCCATTTTGAATTTATAACTTCATCGTAAGCCAGGATTTCGACATTTGGACAGCCGCAGCGACGAACAGCCTGACTGACTAAAGCCAACCGCTCTTCCGAGCGGTCGGTGGCGACGATGCGGCACTCTGAACAGAGTTGGGCTAAATGGGTCGTCTTCCCGCCGGGTGCAGCGCACAAGTCGAGTATCTCCTCGCCCGGCTGCGGACCAAGCAGAATCGAGACGAAGCCCTGCCCAACATCCTGCGCAATTGCCCGCCCTTCATTCAGCAGGTTTAATTTATGCACATCGCTTTTATGCTCTAAAACGACAAAGTCGGGATTAAACAGATGCTGCGCCGCGGCGAAGCCTTGGTTCTTTAGTTCGTCGAGCAGGTCTTGAGCCGTTGTTTTCAAGCGATTTACACGCAGTGACACTTTTGGCCGGCGGTTGTTCCATTCGAGGAATGCGGTCAGTTTATCCGCCGGCAGGTTCTTCCGCCAGCGGGCGACCAGCCAGAGCGGATGCGAATGATGGACCGATAAAATATAATCTTCTAATTGCGGCGGCGCAGGCTGGGCCTGCTTCCAGTAGTCGCGCTCGCGCGTAACTCGTCTGAGGATGGCGTTTGTCCAGCCGGCTGAACTCGGTCCGCCGAGACGCCGGGCGGTTTCGACGACGCCGTCAACCGCCGCCCAGTCCGGTATGCGGTCTAAAAACAACAGTTGATAAAGCCCGACTTCTGCCGCCGCACGGGCTTCGAGACGAATGCTTTGCCGGCCGACATTCAGTTGTTCGAGCAGCCAGTCGAGCCGTCCCTTCCAGCGGATTACGCCATAGAGAAGTTCAAGATAAAGCCGTCGGTCGCGCTCGTCCCAAGACGAGTTCGACAATTCTCTTTCGGCAAGGGTGTCGATGCGGAGGGGATTTCGCAGCCAGCGGATATAGGCACGGACGACAGCCTCGCGCGGCAGCATCGGCTTTTTAAGGTATTGAGCGTCCGCCGGCGGCGTAATAAGTCGCAGCGGACGCTCAGATGGAATTTTCACCGGCTGCCGTTTGGAAAATTGGTCAGATGCGGTGGTATGTCGCCCGGATTTAGTCGCGGGATTCCCTCAAGATGAGCAGCCGGACTAATTGCAGCAGCGCCATCGCGGCAGCGGCGACATAAGTCAAAGCCGCGGCGTTAAGGACTTTGCGCGACTTAGCGACCTCGAAATCGGCCAGCAAGCCGGTGGCGGTGAGTTGCGCCAGCGCCCGTTTTGAGGCGTTGAACTCAACAGGCAGGGTAATCAATTGAAATGCTAAAGCGCCTAAAAACAGGAATATACCGATGTCCATCAGGATTTTTAAACTAGTGAAAAAAAATCCCGCCAAAAAGAGCGGCATCGCCAGCGTCGAGCCGAGATTAGCCGGCATCAAGAAGGCGTGGCGCAAACGCAGCGCGATATAGCCTTTATGATGCTGGATGGCATGTCCGACTTCGTGGGCGGCTATGCCCAGCGCCGCCACCGACGGGCTGTTATAAATGCCTTCCGACAGCCGCACTGTGCGGGAACGCGGGTCATAATGGTCGGATAGTTCCCCGGGAACCGATTCGACTTTGACATCCTGAAGTCCGTTTGTATTAAGTATCCTGCGAGCGACCTGCGCGCCGGTTAGATTGGAAGCCGAGCGCACTTCGCTGAACTTCCGGTAGGCGTTGTGCACCCGAGCCTGCGCCCAAAATGCCAGTATCAACGCTGGAATCAGCAAAACCATTGTGGGGTCGAACATCGGGAAAAACATTTTTACCTCAAGTTAATTTATGTTAAATTTAAATTTATACCAAGTCGCAATCAATCGGATGATAAATGTCAAAACAAATTCACAACAGATTAAACGGATGAAACGGATAATCCTGTAAAGCCGCTATGTT
>VGIO01000077.1 GCA_016867855.1 Calditrichota bacterium | reverse complement strand
GAGCATCGGAAATAAGTTCCGATGCTTCGCGAGCGTCATACAGAACGAAGTGAAGCATCTTGTCTGGTCAAGCCAGGACGAGACTCTTCACTTCGTTCAGGATGACGACATCTTACGTTTGCATAGCGCTAGCCTATTTTCGCATCATCGTCTTTTTTGCGTTATTTTAAATGCCGCTTCGGCAGCCAGCCAGCGCGGTGCAAATCGAACGCTCTGCACTAAAAATTCGTTGAAGCCGCCGGTCACTTTGACGCGTTGGCCTCTAAGCATCGCACGATAGCCCAACCGAGCGACTTCTGCAGCGGTCATCGCACCGCGCTTGTAAAACAGGTGTTCAGCGCCGGCTACTCTCTGAAATCCTGTAAATGTAACGCCGGGGCATAAAGCTGATACAGCGACGCCTGTGTTTTTTAGTTCCACCGCTAGGGCTTCGCTGAACGATAACACGAAGGCTTTGGTCGCCGCATAGACCGCATTGGTCGGAACGGCTTGAAACGCCGCGGTTGAAGCCACATTCATAATCCAGCCGCGACCTCGTTCCACCATCCCCGGCGCCAATCGCCTGGTCAAACACACTAATGCTTTGATGTTGACATCCAACATCGACAACAACCGCTCTTCAGATTGTTGGATAAAATAACCGTAGCATCCAAACCCGGCATTGTTAATCAAGGCGTCGATTTTGTAGCCGCGCTCGTCTAATCTCGCCATAATCCGGGCAGCCGCCTCAAGCGCCGCTAAATCCTGAACTATAACATCGGCTTTTATTTGATGTTGCTCGTTGAGTTGCGCGGCGAGTTCTGCCAGCAATTCCTCACGCCGGGCAACCAAAATTAAATTCCAACCATCAGCAGCCATCACTCTGGCGAGTTCCCACCCTATACCTTCAGACGCGCCGGTTATAAGCGCAACGCGTGATGTCTGCAGATTTGATTTTGAAAAGATAGACATAAATTCTCAAATTAAATTGCGTCGTATTTCTCTTATACCTTCACCTTCCCCAATTTGCACCTCGCGCCTATTCACCGTAAAATCAACATCGGCTTGCTCAAAGCCATATTGTTCCCCTCAAACCGTGTATAATACAAACCCGACGGCAGAGAACGACTATCGATACTGAATGACTGTGCGCCTGAAGGAATATCGCCCCTGGATAATTCATAGACAATTCGACCGCGGCTGTCCAGCAGCCTCAAATTAACACTCAACGCCGATGCCGACTTAAATAGTATTTTAAGCGTCCCATTGGCAGGATTGGGAAAGACCGATAAAGTTATCTCATTTGGTTTTAAAACCTTATACGGTTCGACCGAACGCGGCAAAATCGTGCGATACAAAATCATACGGTCTATGAGCCAGCCGTCTTCGTTAACCTCTTCATCGGTCGTAATCTTCAGGCGAATGCAAATCGGTCCGCCGGCAAGGTCGTAATCTCGCAGCGATATGAAAAGCGTATCCCAACCATGCGGAAATTGCGAAAACATTGCCGCCGGCAGCCACTCGCGCATCCGGTGCGCATAGAATTCGACAGTGGCAAAATCCATCCCAGGCTCGAAGTAAGGTCGGTGAATCATCTGCAAAGAATAATCGTATTCAGCGCGGTATTCGATACCGGTTTCTAAAAGCAGCCAGACGACCGTCGAATAAACATAATCGCCAGCAAGGCTCTCGGTCAAGCAGGTTCGCCCGTCAACTGTCTCGATTCCCCATCTCTCGCCCCAGCCGCCGCGTTGCCAATTAAGGTCGTTAGTGAAATTCTCGTCATACACAATCTCCGCTGGCTGCATATTAAATGTCCAGTTGTCACGGTTTAATTCAAATGTTTCGACAACTGGCAAATAGTTCGGGCTGGTCGCTTCCAACCTGTAAATGTCAAATGGCAGGTTATATTCGATCTGGCCTTGCGGAAGCGCGAGATTATAGCGCGTCCGGTTATCAGACGCATAGAGTCGGATTGCCGCCGGCAGCATCGAGCTATCTCCGGCTGTTATGACGCGAAACCGCACCGAAGTGGCAGGAATAGTCGTAATATCGGCGACGATAGTGCGACGTTCACCGGATATAACTTCGATTTGGTCGCGCTCGAACGGCATACAACCATTCTGTAGTAGCGCCAGGCTGTAAGAACCATTCGGTAGTAATGCATCAAAGCGGCCGGTCGCCGGATGCGAGAGCCGCGGCTCAAGCACCGGCTCACGTTCGCTGTTCAACAACACTTCCATCGATACCGGGCGGTTGTGCATTCGGTCGATGGTCATAATCGTGAGAAAGCCAAATTCCCCGATGCGCTCGCGACCGCAAGATAAATCGATGAGAAACATCGCTGATGGCAATGCAGATGCGACGACTTGCTGCATCGTAATTGAATCAGGCTGAATCACTGCGCCGACCTCGACCATATAGGTCAAGGCGCCGGTGGCTTGATAAGCCCAATCCGGCAGTTGCCCAACCCGTTGCGTAGCCCGGACTAAAGAATAATTCCCTCCACCCATTTGGCGAGGCAGCCGTCCCGCTAAGGCTGAACCAACGGCGTCCAGCGCCGGCGAGTCCGGCGGCCGACGGCTCTCCCAATTCCAAGGCGCGATCACCATCTCAGCATTCTGCCCTGAGCGCGAACTGTGATAAGTTATGCAAAATAAAAATCGCCGGTCGAGCATCAAATCGCCAAGAGCGCGTGCTTCCGGCTCGGAAAATGGACTGGCGCCGCGATAGTAGTTGTAAGACTCGCCCTCCCTGACCTGATAAAGGCTGTCGCCGCGGTTCCAATGTAAGTCGAAATTGCGGTTCAAGTCCACACCGGATGTGTCCAGCCCGACGCCGGCGGTATAACGGAACACACCATCGCCGATGTTGTCGCGGCAGTTCTTGCGGAAGGTCAAGTCCAATCCCTGATGAACGACATCTGAGCCATCCGGATTGATAGTGGGAATGATATAGACTTCCACTTCCTGCAGACGCGCCCGCGCGGTGTCATAATCCAATCCTTCGAGCAGCCGCTTCATTAATTCGAGCGCGACTTCGACGCCTAAGACCTCCTCGGCGTGCATCTGCCCGATGAAGAGAACCGCCGGCTCAGATTCCACCTGACGAGGATTATCCGACAGTTTCGCCAGTAAAATTGGCTGCCGATGCAAAGCGCTGAAACCGATGGTATCGACCGCTATCCAGTCAGGATAGCGGCGCCGCAGGCTGTCCAATTCGACGCCTATCTCGCGGTTATTATGATAAGCGGACGACAACGGCTGCGCCTTCAGCGCCCGAATCGTTCCAAGCGACGCCGTCAGCGTTAAAACGAACGCGATTGAGATGTTTTTTATTGTTTTACCTTCGAACCGGTTTTATAGTTAAGGATCACGCGTGAATCTTAGCAAACTAATACTATACATAGCGACATTATTCTTTGCTATGCTTATATATGTCATCCTAAACGCAGTGAAGGATATCGTCCTAAGACGGACTTAACCAGACGAGATCCTTCACTTTGTTCAGGATGACATACGACATTGCACAATTAACATAACATTAGTCTAAAATTCGAGCTTAAAGTTTGGAGATATCAGCACGGCCCAAATTTGCAAAAACAAACCGGGTTGCCAGACATCGAAGAAAACGCAGGCCGCCCGGTCGTTCTTGCATTCCTGAGACTATTTCATTAATTGAATCGCCTGTTCTGTTCTATGACCACCCATTTCCAGGCGCACAAAATAACTGCCGGAAGATAAATTATCCGCTGCGACTAAAACCCGGTGCCGCCCCGCCGACCAATACCCGCTGCCCAAGTCAAGTGCAAACCGGCCCTGAGCGTCATATAACGCCAGCGATAACTCGCCTTCTTTAAAATTCGTGAAGGTCGCCATTGCGCGGGAATTGAAGGGATTCGGATAAACCTCATCCAAAGCGATAAGGCTGGGAAGATTGGGCGTCTCGATTTTGGGCGCAGCGAGCAGATTATCGTCGAGCCTTTGGACGAAGACATTGACAAAGTCTTCCTTACCGGTGGCGCGCCGGTCTTCCCAGACCAGCGCCGCGCCTGAATGCCCGCGCGGCATTAAGGTCAGCAAACGCGGCATATTTTGTTTGTGGAAAGCCCCGCACACCAGATTGCCGCCGACATTCCAACCCGGATACGGCGTCCCATCGGAGCGCAGATGAATGGCATAGAGGTCTGTCCAGACGCCGCTGCGATAATCCTCCCAAGCCAGCCACATTCCATTCTGTCCGTCGTGGCAAATATTCGGCAGAAGTTGGTCTTTATCAGCCGGACAAACTTCGCGTCCGTCCATTTCGAAGAAGGTCCAGAGCCGTCCGCCGGGACGAAGCGTATGATGGATTTTTTGGATGAAAATATCGCGTTTGCGCTCGACGCCAGCCCGGCGGTGGTCTTCCCAAGCCACCCAGATATAACTACCGTTATCGATAGCCAAAGCCGGCTTTTCTTGATGATTCTCGTCGCCACAGATTATCGCGCCGGTGTCAGCCCAACGCCGTGTGCCGTCCAGATTGATAAACTGTCCGTAAATATCGTTTTGTGATTCGCCATTCTGGTCATCACGACCATCGACCCAAACGATAGCATAGCCGGTCTGATGCCGCACAATGCGCGAATCCTTCTGTTTGTAGGGTGCATTGCAAAGCACAATTCCACCGTCGCCATCGTCCCAGAGCATCTCGCCGGCAGAATTGAGACGGGCCATCCATAAGTCTTCGTCGGTATCATCGTGGAACGCTTTCCAGACTAAGACTACGCCGCCGGATCCGTCGGGAATGATGTTCTCGACCTCCTCATCCATAAGATGGGAAGTAATCTGCCGGCCGTCATCGCCCCACATACGCTCGCCATTAGGGGAGATGCGCTGCATATAGACATCATAGTAATCGTTATCGGTCGGCGCGCGCCAAGCGACATAAGCGCCGCCGGCGCCGTCGCTGCAAACGAAAGGCCAGGCTTGCTCCCACTCAAAGTCGGCTACTTTACGTCCAGACTCACCCCATAACATATCACCGTTGGCATTCAAACGTTGAATATAAATCGAAAAAACTTCGCCGCCGCGACGGTCTTCCCAAGCCATAATTGTCCCGCCGGCGCCGTCAGCGCAAGCGCTGGGATGCAATCCGCCGCCGACTGTGCCGGTTAATACTGGTCGGCCGTTGACCGGCATTGTAATTTCACAATGGTCGCCGCGGTCGCGAACGGTTTGAATAAAGGGAACTTGACCGGCGCCGCCGAAGCGTCCATCCAGCCAGTAAACAGTGAAGGATGAATCTAAGCGCGGTATCGCCGCCGGTTCGACAGCATTGCCGCTGAGACCCTGCACAATTGGAACGCCGTTTTCGACCGCCAGCAACTCGCCGCCAGCCGTTAATTTCTGTCCATACAACTCCAGACTGCCGGTCCGCAAATCAGCCCAGATGAAGAAACATCCTCCATCGGCTGTCCGCCGCGCTAAAGGCGAATGCTGCCAACCAGAAGCCCGGCAGACCGGAACGCCGCCGGCTGGCCAGAGCAATTGCCCGGAACGGTTGATATGCTGAGACCAAATATCGACCTCCGGATGCGGACGCTCGCGTTCATCCTCCCAAACAATATAAGCGCCGCCCTGTCCGTCGGGAAATAGACGGGATTGGGCTTGATTGCGAGGCGCTACAATAATCGGCACGCCAGTGGTCGGATTCCACTCCTTACGCATACGCTGCGCGCCGCTGATGCGCATAGTATATACATCGCTGGTTAATCCATCGCCGCGCTTATCTTCCCACAGCACAATGGCATTGCCAGATTCAGAGGCTACAATGCGGTTCTCCGATTGCTCGCGCGGTTCGATGCAGACAGCTTCGCCTTCAGCCGGCCAGAGCAGCCGCCCGGATGCGTCCAGATGCTGGGCGTAAATATCCTTGTCGGTTTGCTCTTGGTTACGGTCGTCGATCCAGCAGACGAAGACGCCGCCGGCGCCGTCCGGGCAGAGTTTCGGCGCTTCTTGATTGGCTTCGTGTCCGCAGACGACCACGCCGCGCTCATTACCCCAACGCAAATGCCCGTTAGGTGAGATGCGCTGCGCCCAGATGTCGAAATTGCCAACGATGCGGCCATCCTTCCAGGCGATTATCATCCCTCCTTCGCCATCTTCGTCGGTCGTGTGATTGGTCTGCGCGCCGACCGCAGCGACGACCGGCAAGCCATTGGCCGGCCAATTAGGGTCGATGCGGCCATCGGCAAGGATATGCTGGGCATAGATATCGCCGACATCGCCGCTGCGCATATCGCGCCAGGCGATGATAGCGCCGCCGGCGCCGTCCTCGACGATGCGCACATCTTCCTGAATACCGCCTTGCATACAGACTGGCAGACCGCGCTCGCTGCCACCCCATAAGCGACGACCTTGAGCGTCAATTTTTGTGCAGTAGATATCCCCGAGCGAATCTCGGTCGAAATCCTCCCAAGCGATAATCCAACCGCCGTCGGCGGTAGGCCAGACGCCGGGATCCTCCTGCCGGTTGGTCGTGTCTGAAATGCGCAATCCGCCCAGGGGATACTTAAAGCGCAAAGCCGCTTCGGTGGTAACTACTTGCACATAGACGCCGCGGTCGCCATTGCGGGTGTCTGACCAGGTGACGCAAACTTCGCCGGTCAGTTGCCCGGTCTCGCGCATCTCCCCGCCGCGATACCATTCGACAAAATGACCCTGCCGAATAGCGTATCCATCCGCCGGCGCCCATCTGGTCATCGGCTGCCCGCCGACCGTCGAGGCTATTAAGGCTAACAGCCCCAGCGTCAAGAGGATAGACTTGAATTTGTTTGACATCGATGTTTCCTCTCTGCTATGAGTATTAAGCGCGGTTTGCCGCGTGCGGCACACCCGACCAAAATCGCGCGCCTAACCCTGTGTATATTTGGATATACCGCTTCTCGTGCAACCGGCGCAGCGAAGTATGAAGCGGTTTATTTAATGCGGTATGTGTTCTAATGATGGGGATTTCGCTATATAATACGAAGATTTCCAAGAACTGTAAGTATATTTTGACTGCTCATCATACTCTTTGTTGTTATACATAACGACATTATTCTTTGCATATACTTATATATGTCATCCTGAACGAAGTGAAGGATCTCGTTCCCGCTTCCCCAGACGCGATACTTCACTGCGTTCAGCATGACGCCCGCGAAATATGCGAACTTATCTCTGACGCTGTGCATAATAGCAAATTATCCATTACTTGCGCTATTCATATTCTCGCGGTTAGCAGGTTTGGCGCTCTCCCCCGGTGGACGATTGACTTCATCGACATAGTTTAGTTTCAGTTCGGCGCGAATATGGTCAAGAAAACGTCGCTCGGCTTCGCTTAAATTGTTACGGCATTTTTCGCTCAACATATCGAGGGTGTCGATGGACAGTCTAGCGCCTTCCAGATCGCGCCGCGCTTCGCCGCTGGCCAGGTCCGCGATTTTACCCATTTGTTGCAGAGCGATAGTTTGAAACATCACCACTAAACGGGTGAATAGAATTTCATTTTTCGACGAAGCGTTCTCGCTGGACATAACGCAAAACGGATTTAACTTGATTTAACTTGTTCTTCGAGCGATTTGATTTGGTCGCGGATGCGAGCGGCTTCTTCGTAGGCTTCCTGCTCAACGGCTTCTTCCAACTGACGGGTGAGATGCTTGAGTTTCACGGTGATATCAGGTTGCTGCCCGGTGGCAATTTCACCGACCAATCCCGCCTCAGCCAAGACCTGCGCGCTGACATATATCGGCGCGCGAGTCTTGAGCGCCAGCGCAATGGCGTCCGACGGGCGGGCATCTATATCCTTAGTCATAACATCGTTCACGCGCAGCGTCACCTCGGCATAAAATGTGCTGTCCCGCAGTTCGGATACGACCACTTGTTCGACCCGCGCATCAGACGCTCTAAGCAAAGCGTGGAACATATCATAAGTCAGCGGTCGTTGATACCGCTCTCCCTTGAGCAGATTAGTTATCAAGTGCGCCTCGACCGGTCCGACTAAAATCGGCAGCCAGCGATTGCCTTCATGCTCCTTTAATATCACCATATAACCCTGATATGGGTGATATACGGTGAGACCGGATACTTCCATCAGGATCTGTTTCATTTTTGCCTCAAAGGTTTTGCTCCGTCGATTTAAACTCGTTAAAAGTCGCTCTGGGCTTTGGACGCAACCTCGCCGATAAGTTCTTGTTTAAAGACCAACGGACAAAGACGTCCACGCGGCTGTTTTACGATGATTAGATTTTTCCATCTAGCGATATATCAATGCTAAAAGACGGTAGCGCGGGCGTCGCTGCCCGTCAAATTTAAAATATCAACTAGGGCTATGTCAAGCGTAAGATGACATGCGACATTGCACAATTGACATAACACTAGGGCAGAATATAGTTTACTGTGTGATTGTCTTTCCCTCCCCTGCTTGCGGGGGGAGATGGGGCGCTGTATTCTGCCCCCATTAATAAAAGTAAGGACGGCGGGTAGAGATGCCCGCCCTATCGCCTCACAATTCCGTATCGATATAACGCTAAATATAATACAACATATCGAAATAATCAAGTGTTTTAACAATTAAGCTAATTGCAAAAGTAATGATTAATCCAGAAAATTCAGACATAGCAAGGCGGACGCCCTCGTCCGCCGAAAACCAAGCCAAGCATAGAATGCGGCGGACGAGGGCGTCCGCCTTGCCATCAGTTAATCCAACACTTTTGCAATTACCTCAATTATTTAATAGCGACGAAATAACCCAACCACTCGACCGACGATGCTGAAGCCCGGCGTCCCGCGTTCGACGATGATAGGATCAAAGTGCGGATTGGCTGGTTCAAGCCGGATTTTATCGGTTTCTGGATAATAGCGCTTGACGGTCGCTTCCTCGCCGATGACCGCCACCACGATTGAGCCGGTTTCGAGCGGTAGATTAGGCCTTGCCAGCACAATGTCGCCATCTAAAATGCCGGCGTTCAACATCGACTTACCCTGCACGCGCAGTGCAAAACCGTCGCGATATGGGAAGAAATCGCCGTCCACTGCTAGATCGCCTTCAATATTCTCAACCGCCAAAAGCGGCGTTCCCGCCGCGACCCGTCCTACAATCGGTATCCGACGCATCGAATCAGAAGCCGCAGTTTGCTCGGCAGGATCCGACGCAAACTCAGCCGAACGGCGGCCGACAATTTCGATGCCGCGAGACTGATGTTTCCGCCGGTTTATATAACCCTTTCTTTCCAAGGTGAGCAACAAACAGCGCACGCCATTGGTCGATGTGATACCCATCGCCGAACCGATTTCGCGCAGCGACGGCGGAAAGCCGCTGCGCGCAGTGAATCCACCGATGAAATCGAGCGCCATCCTCTGACGCGCAGTCAAAAGACGTGCCATTTTTCGCGGGGACATAATTCCTCCTTGATTTACAAAACGCAATATACTGCAATTATGTTCACTTGTCAAGATTATCTGCTTATATTTTGTGCATTCCTCGCAAATGGCGTTGATAATTTGACCTATCCACTAAAACAGTTGACAAACGGCTCTTTCTATAGTAATTTGAATAGCAAAGATTGGGCCAGTATAATCAAACAGGCTGATAATTGCTCACGCACACCGAATTCATCGCACGCGCTAAACTTATCAAGATGATAATCCTCGATAACGACGGCGTATTTACCGATGGGAATGTCTATATCAACATTAAAGGCGAAGAAGCCAAATCATTCTTCATCCGCGACGGTTTTGCGGTGATAATGGCACGCCGGTTGGGACTGGAATTCGGCATCATCACCGGACTGCTCTCGCCTATCGTTGAATACCGCGCCGCGCAACTAGGCATCACTGAAGTTCATAAAGGTTTTATGGACAAAGTTCAGCAACTGGAAGACATCCTTAGCCGGCGCCGATTGGATCCAATCGAGGCGGCTTATATGGGAGACGATCTTTTCGACATTCCAGTTATGCGCAAAGTCGGACTTAGCGCCGCGCCGGCCGACGCCTACCCGGCTGTCCGCACTGCTGCCGACTGGGTCTCTACCTACCCCGGCGGACGAGGCTGCGTGCGCGAATTCGTCGAACTTATACTCGACGCCCAAGGCAAATGGGACGCGGTTGTGCAGGAATTTACGGGCAATGAAGATTTTTTTGGATATTTCGGACGGAATGAACAGCAGGATAAGACAGAGTAAATGGAAATATTTCCGTATCTTAGCAGCACGTTTCCTGCAGGCAGCAAGGTGAGAATCTGGCTAATGCTGCTGGTGATTTTATGTTGCGCCTGCACTAAAGTCGATATTCCGCCTCCAGCGCCAGTATCGTCCGGCGGACCGGGCTTCCCCGACCAGGAGGTCTTCGGCGCCACAACTTATTACACTAAAGACGGCCAGCGCCGTCTGACTGTCTTAGCGCCGCACATCAGCCGCTTCGACAACCGCCGGCTGCTGATGATGGACGGCGGCATAACCGTTCACTTCTTCGACCAAAACGGCGTCCATTCGGCGGTTATGACGGCTAAAGAAGGCGAAATGCTCGAACTGGCAAATCGCGTCTGGGTGCGCGGCAATGTCATCGTCAAGTCCGACAGCGGAATGGTCCTGCGCGCTGAAGAATTACGCTACGACCCCGATCTCGGACGCATCTTAACCGACGGTTTTGTCACCATCATCACAACGCAGGATAGTCTGGCCGGCTATGGCTTTTCGTCCGCTACCGACCTGTCCGATTGGGAAATCAAACGTTCCAGCGGCGCCACCTGGCGTAAAACCGAGCAAAAAAAACCGGACGGTGATACTCTTTCAGATAATAAATCCTAAATATATAGAGATATCAAAATATCTTTTCCACTTTACATATCGTTCATTTAGTCCACATAGCGCATCATCGTCTTTACACCAGGCTTGTTTTATGGATTAGCATCCTGTTGCTATTACCAAATTCAGCCTTGACTCAAACCGATGAACGCATCACGCTCGAATACGCCGACACATTGCGCAGCCGCGGTAATGTGCGGGAATTAATCGGCAATGTCAAAGTCAACCGCGGCGATAGACGCATCACTGCCGATAGAGCGCTCTACGACACCGACGCCGGTGTCATTCGTCTGACCGGTAAAGTGAAATTGACTGAGCCGAGCCGCCGGGTGCGCGCCGACCGGATGCGCTACGACGAAAACAGCGGCAATTTCGAAGCCCAAGGCGCCGTCGATGTTGCGGTCGGCGACAGCCTGCGCATCCGCTGCTATACGGCATATTACACCGATAAAACCTCGATACTCGAACTGGAAAATAATCTCATCATCGATATGTTCAGCGATAGTTCGCAAATCACCGGCGGTTGGGGATTGTTCAACCTGAAGGATTCATCCGGCGTCATCGAAGGCTCGCCGGTCTATCGCCTGCTGATAAAAGACGACGTCAAGCGCGACACCCTCATCATAAAGTCGCGCAAATTGGAGTTCAGCCGGCGCGATAATTCAGCGCTGTTCACTGATGATGTCGAACTTTCGCGCCGCGACTTGCTCGCTCTGGCGGATACGCTCTACCATCAGCCCGATTCGAACCGAACGCAAATGCGCGGCGCGCCGTTGCTCTGGCGCGGCGAAGATGAACTCTCCGGCAAACAAATCGATATTCTATACAAAGGACAGGCGGTCCGTAATTTAACGATAACCGGCGATGCGATAGCGCTGTCTCCGGCGCGCGCCGGCGACTATCGCAAGAACAGACTTAGGGGACGAAAACTGGTCTTCGATGTCATCGACGACAGCAGCCACGCCGTGCATTGCGAAGGCGATGCCGTCGGCCGCTACTTCGTCTGGGACGAAAAGGATGTCTATCAGGGCGTTAATTTAGCCGCCGCCGATGTCATCGATATTGCCATCACGGGTAAAAAGACAACGCTCATCGACATCGTCGGCAAAGCCAACGGCGCCTTCTATCCGCCTGGCTTCGAACCGCCCGATGTCATCGAACCGGCGCCCAAACGCGCCACCGCCGCCGAAAAGGGTGAATAGTGAAGTTAGAATCGGAAGGCTTAGTTAAAAATTACGGCAAACGCCGGGTCGTGGACGATGTGTCGATTGAGGTTGAAAAAGGCGAAATTGTAGGACTGCTCGGTCCTAACGGCGCCGGCAAAACGACGACCTTTTACATTATTACAGGCTTGATAGCGCCAGATAAAGGTTCGGTCAGGCTGGATGGCCGGGATATAACCCGCCAGCCGATGTTCCGCCGGGCGCGGCTGGGAATGAGTTACCTCTCACAGGAGCCGTCCGTATTCCGCAAATTGACTGTCGAAGAGAACCTGTTGGCGATTTTAGAGACGCTGCCCATAACCCGCGGCGAACGCGAGTCCAAAGCCGACCGGCTGCTCGAAGAGTTCGGTTTGACGCACCTGCGCCGACAAAAAGCCTTCACGCTTTCCGGCGGCGAGCGGCGGCGCGTCGAAATCGCCCGCGCCTTAACGACCGATCCAGCGTTCATTTTACTGGACGAACCATTCGCCGGCATCGACCCTATCGCCGTGAATGATATTCAGAACATCGTCAAAGGTCTTTCCAGCCGCCAAATCGGCGTTCTCATCACCGACCATAACGTGCATGAAACTCTATCGATAACCGACAGAGCGTATCTCTTATACGATGGGAAAATTCTAAAAGAAGGCACCTCGACCTTCTTGGCTGAAGACGAGCAAGCCCGGCAGTTATATTTAGGCGAGAAATTCAAATTAGACCGGTGAAAACTTGACCCAAACTAAATATAAATCGTTGTCGGTGGTCGTCCCCTGTTATCGCAGTATGGAGACCCTGCCCGAAGTAATCGATGATCTTGCCCGCGTTGTCCCGACTATAACCGACGAATATGAAGTCATACTCGTGAACGACGGCAGCCCGGATGAGACTTGGGAGGTTATCCTCGAACTGACGCAAAGATATCCTTGGGCGCGGGGCGTCAATCTGACGCGCAACTACGGGCAGCACAACGCGTTGCTCTGCGGAATTCGTCTGGCGGATCACGAGATTACCGTCACCATCGATGACGATATGCAGAATCCGCCGGCTGAGATACCGAAATTACTCGACAAACTGTCCGAGGGCTGCGATGTGGTTTATGGCGCCCAAGATCGCGGACACTACGGCTTACTGCGCGGTTTGGCGACCGGACTTACCAAATGGATGCTGCAAGGCGCGATGGGCGTCGAGAACGCCCGCAATGTAAGCGCTTTTCGCGCCTTCAGAACCCGTCTGCGCGAGGCTTTCGCCGATTACCGCGGCTCATTCGTATCGATCGATGTGCTGCTAACTTGGGGAACCACGCGTTTTGCCGCTGTTCCGGTCGAGCATAAGCCTCGCGCCAAAGGCGTATCTAATTATACCTGGTCGAAACTTATCACCCACGCCTTCAATTTAATGACCGGTTTCAGCGTCATTCCCTTGCAGTTCGCCAGTATGCTCGGCTTCCTCTGCACCTTCTTTGGTCTGGGAATCCTGATTTATGTTATGGGGAAATATCTTCTGTTCGGTTCGCCGGTCGCCGGTTTCACTTTCCTGGCGTCTTCGATTGCCATCTTTTCCGGCGCGCAACTGCTGGCGCTGGGCGTCATCGGCGAGTATTTAGCCCGGATGCACTTTCGAATGCTGGACAAACCATCCTATGCAATAGGTGAAAAGATTAATATTATGAATTGAAGGTTATGGACAATCTGGACTATTAATGGGATCAGAATATAGTGTTCTCTCTCCCCCCGCTTGCGGGGGGATGAAGGGGGGTGTAGTTTCATATTCGGTTGCACGCGCAGCGGAATGACAATTCCTTAGTCAGTAATTATAATATGTTTTAATTTCATATTAAAAATCTTGTTCGTCCATCTACATAATCACACCGACTACAGCCTGCTGGACGGGGCGTGCCGCATACCGCATTTAGTCGA
>VGIO01000076.1 GCA_016867855.1 Calditrichota bacterium | reverse complement strand
GGATGTGTGGTTTGAAGCGCCCGCTCCAGGCGCGACCTTGCGCGACACGGTGCGAATTGTAGTCGGCTATTTCGACGAGTCGGGAGTGGATTCGGTGCAGTTGATAAAGGACGGCGCCATTATCTCCCCACCGCTTAGAGGTGGGGAGATAAGAGGTGAGGTGGTGTATCTCTGGAACACCAGCAGCGACTCGGACGGCGTCCACCTGTGGCAAGCCCGTGCTTGGGATAAAGCCGGCAATGTCGGCGTGTCGATGTCCTTGCTCGTGCGCGTTAAGAACAATCCCGACCCGCCGCCGGCCGACCACACACCGCCGGTCGTCAACTGGCTCTCGCCGCAAGCGGGGGATACTGTGCAAGGCTTGGTCGAACTGCGCTTTCAAGCGCTGGACAATGTCCGGCTCGCATCTGTGGTGGTATATGTGAACGGCGCGGTGTTGGAGAGGCAGATTTTAAATGCTTCATTTTTCGACGGAAATGTGATTTGGTCCACAAATTCATTTGCCGATGGCAATTATATCGTAGAAGTTCGCGCTTGGGACAGCTCGGGCAATGTTGGAATAGGGGTAGGCGTTACTTTGCGGGTCTGGAATAACCGCCCAAGGGTGATTTGGGTGCCGGATGATTATCGGACAATTCAAGGCGCCATTAACGCCAGCCGGGATGGGGATACGGTTAGGGTTAGAGCGGGTATATATTCAGAACCTTTGCATCTATGGGACAGAAAAATCTGGATCGAGAGCGAATATGGACCAGTGAAAACGATTATTGATGTTCAAGGTTTTAGACAACATGCGATTTATATAGATGGTTGTCAAGATACATCTTTGACAATAAGGGGCTTCTGTATAAGAAACTCAGGTTCTAAAGGAATATTTCTTAATGGAACAACAAGCGCTAGAATAATAAACAATATAATAATAAATTCTCAAAGGGCCAATCTGCATCTTTATAATAATTTTTCTATTATTCGCAATAATGTATTTGCTAATAATTTAAGCCAATGTAACATCGAAATGAGAGACACTTATGGTCCATTTGAGAACAACATTATCGCAAATAGTGTTGGTGAGGCATTTTGGAATATCAATGTTGATGTAAATCCAGCAAGTCCAAATTATAATTTAATTTGGCTTTATGATAGACTGACTAATGACCCTCCTATTAGGTTAGGTGAAGATAATATAATTGACCAAGATCCATTAATATCAGATGATTTTTTTCACTTGCATCCGAATTCTCCTTGCATTAATCATGGAAATCCTTTAATATTAGATTTAGACGGTAGCAGATCAGACATAGGGGTATTTGGCGGACCCTATGCCTATAGATAAATCCCGCTCAATACTTATAAGGAGGCAATAATGCCAAATGTACCTATTTGGGGACTTCCAGATGGAGATGAAGACCAATATCATTACCAAAATTTGGTCACTCCAACTGAGCTCCTCGAAGATGAAGATCCGGCGATCATTCGTATAAATGATGTCCGCGATCCAGAAGAGGAGGTAGCGCGAACCGCAGCGCATTTTATTAATAGTGGTAATCTCGAAAATGACCGTGCACTAAAGGCAGAAGGAAAGGCAGAGCTGGCCGGTCAAGTATTAGTCGGACCTGGCAATAATGATGGGCACATTGATGCCAACTGGGATGGTCAACAGCCGCGCACACTACTCCTAGGAACGAATCTATCCACATCTATTGTTCAAATTGGGAGGCAGAACACTGACGCGATGGTGAACGGTGGGCTTTCTGTAATGCAGCGTCTGAATTTAAATGCTGGAATGGATGTAATCGGAATTTGTGGCTTCGGCAATGACATCCACGTTTTTGGATCGCTTGTTACCGACACAATCGACGCTGCTCAAAACGCAGATTTAAACATTGGCACTGGTCAAACCGATGATGTTTTGATTAGTCAAGCAGGTAAGACTACTGCTATCCAAGGCAAACTTGTAGTCAATGACATCAATGCCAATGATATCTCCCTCATGACGACTAATACTAATGGCGGGTTGGACGCTTTGGCATTGAAAGTTAAGGGCAAGAGTAAACTCATTAGCAACTGCAGTTTCGGCGAAAATGGCGGAATTGTCGATGTCGAAGGCAGACTGAACGCCAACTCCGAATTGCATGCCAACGATACATTGTTTGCCGAGAGCAATGCCGAAATCGTCGGTTCGTTAACCTGCGATTCAGATGTCAGTTTTGAGAGCCGCGTCAACCACAACGAGCAGCCGGTTATTCTGAACGGCGCGCTTAGTCTAACGGCGGCAAGTGGTATTGGTCTCATCGCCAATATGAACGGTCACGGCGCTGGTCCTTCTATTGATTTTTTCACAGGCGGCGTTCTGCGCGGCTGGGTTGACGCATTGGGGTGGAACAATGTGTAAGCAATTTAAAATCTCCCCCCCGTGTAACTTGATACTTTACCGGGCTGTAAATTAAACGGCTGTCAATAAAATTAGATTGGCAGCCGTTTATGTTTGCTGCCGACTGCGGCGAGGCGACGACTTCCTTCGGCGTCATTCCCGCGCAAGTAAAATTCCCGGCTTCGAGAAGCCGGGCTACAATATGCGGGGACGAGATGCTTCACTGCGTTCAGAGTGATGCTATCATATTTATGCACAACTATTTGTGTCGTTATGTTTAATGCAGCATAAGCACGATTGATATAGCGCTTTCTCGTTATAAAAATCAATCCCGTCTTGTTAGTGCGGCGGTTTTGATGTTTTTTTAATGTGCAATTGTTTATATTTAAATGTAGATAAGAGGTTTGAGTTCATTGCTTTAGTGTGATAACATTTAGGCTAAAGCTCTGAACTCTAAACATTCTGATGCATTCCGTTACGCCTATTTCGTTATAATTTAAACTCAATCTCATAATATTTCATTACATTAAAATTAGCATTTCACTGTCACTATCATCACTATTAAAAGAGGAATAAATGCTTCCTGAATTTCGTAATGAACCGCTGACCGACTTCAGCCGCCCGGAGAACAAGGCGGCGATGGAAGCCGCGCTGCACAAAGTCAAGGCTGGACTTGGGAAAAAATACCCGGTCGTCATCGGCGGCAGGCGCTATAACGGACCGGATTACTTTAAATCGCTCAATCCGGCACGTTTCGCCGAAGTTGTCGGCGAATTCACTAAAGGCACACGCGAAATGGCGCTGGAAGCCATCGAAATTGCGGCAAAAACCTTCGACAGTTGGCGTTTCACAGCGCCTGAAGAGCGGGCGCGATATTTATTGAAAGCCGCGGCGATAATGCGTCGGCGGAAGTTCGAATTTGCTGCGACAATGGTTTATGAGGTCTCCAAATCGTGGGTCGAAGCTGATGCTGATGTGGCGGAAGCGGTAGATTTTCTGGAATTCTATGCCCGTGAAATAATGCGGCTCGGTGTTCCACAGCCGGTAACCGCCTATCCGGGCGAAGAGAACGAACTTTACTATATCCCGCTCGGCGTTTGCGCGGTCATCCCGCCGTGGAACTTTCCTCTGGCAATTTTAGTCGGGATGACTAGCGCGGCAGTTGTTGCCGGCAATACGGTAGTTTTAAAACCGGCTTCTACTGCGCCGCTGATTGCCTGGAAGTTCTTTGAACTTATGGAGGAAGTGATGCTGCCAAACGGCGTGTTGAACTTCCTGCCCGGACCCGGCGCCGCCATTGGCGATACTATTGTGGACCATCCGAAAACCCGCCTTATTGCCTTTACCGGCTCGAAGGAAATAGGGCTGCGCATACAGGAACACGCGGCGCAAGTGCATCCCGGACAGATTTGGATCAAACGCACAATTCTGGAAATGGGCGGCAAAGACTTCATCCTTGTGGACGAGACCGCCGACCTCGAAGCCTCAGCAGATAGTATTGTCGCCAGCGCTTTTGGCTTCCAGGGACAGAAATGTTCGGCTTGTAGCCGCGCCATTATCCACAAAAAGGTCTATGACCAGATGGTCAATAAAATCGCTGATCGCACCAAGAAATTGAATATAGGCGAGCCGGAATACCCGGCGAATTATATGGGCGCGGTCATCGATGCTGCGGCTTACGAGAAGATCTATTCTTACATTGAGATAGGCAAGAAAGAATGCCGGATAGTTGCAGGCGGCGAGAAGGGAGCGAAGACCGGCTACTTCATCGAACCGACGGTCATCGCCGATGTGCAGCCGGATAGCCGTTTGGCGCAGGAGGAAATCTTTGGACCGGTGCTGGCGGTCATCAGGTGTAAGGATTTCAACGATGGCGTTGCCATAGCCAACGGAACTGAATTTGGCTTAACTGGCGCCATCTTCAGTCGTTCACGCGAGCGGCTCGAACGCGGACGGCGGGAACTACACTGCGGCAACCTCTATTTCAACCGCAAATGCACCGGCGCATTAGTCGGTGTGCAGCCCTTCGGCGGCTTCAATATGTCGGGAACGGATAGTAAAGCCGGGGGAAGAGACTATCTGCTGCTGTTCACGCAAGCCAAGTCGGTGGCGGAGAGATTTTAATATTTTCAGGTAAAATCGCAAAGAATATAGTATTATGTTACAGTAAAAATGTCGTCATCCTGAATGAAGTGAAGGGTCTCGTCTGGATATACGGGGACGAGATCCTTCACTTGTTCAGGATGACATACGACATTGCACAATTTACTCACTAGAAAGCGGCTAAGACGAGATGCTTCACTTCGTTCAGAATGACGACGTCACACGCTTGACATAAGACTAATGAACTTCTTATACCAAGTCGCAATCAATCGGATGATAAATGTCAAGACAAATTCACAACAGATTAAACGGATGAAACGGATAATCCTGTAAAGCCGCTATGTTATCCGTTCTATCCGTTTAATCCGTTGTTAATTATGCATCCCTTTATTATTCATTTGAATGCAAATTGGTATTAATTCTCTTCCTTTCTTCTTTTCTCCCTTCCCACCTCAACTAAAAAAACTTTTAATTTTCCAACTTTGACGATGCGCGGTTTAGTCAATTCCAAATCTAAATTGCCGTCGGCCGTGATGCGTTTGCCGTCCACATAGACGGCGCCGGATTTGATAAGGCGCATTCCTTCTGAATTGGAAACAGCAGATTGGGCAGCGACCATCAACCGCGGCAGCCATTCGGAAGATTTGTCGTAAATCAGAACATTACCTTGGGCGCGTAATTCGTCGGCGGAAGGCAATTCGCGTTGCTGGAAGCGTGCTTTGAAAACTTCGCCGGCGCGCTGCGCAGCGGTTTCGCCGTGATATCTCGCGGTGATGAGCCTGGCTAAATGCTGCTTGGCTTGATAAGGGTCGGACTTAATTGTCGATAGAAGGTCGTCAGATACTGCTGCAGACTGCGGCGGGTCCGCAGCGGAAAACCGTGCGCCGGGAAATTCCAGACCGGACGCTAAAATGAAATATTCTTGCAGCAAGTCATCCGATATGCTCATCACCTTGCCATATATATCATCGGGCGTGTCGGCTATACCGACGGCGTTGTCCAGCGATTTGGACATCTTTTCGGCGCCGTCGACGCCGTGCAGGAGCGGCATCAGGAACGCTACTTCCGGAGGCTGTCTATAGGCGCGCTGAATCTGGCGCACTAACAGCAGATTGAAGCGCTGGTCGCTGCCACCAAGTTCAACATCGGCGTGCAGGGCGACTGAGTCGTAAGCCTGCAGCAACGGATAGATGAACTCGAGCATTGAAATCGGCTGCTCGGCTTGAAAGCGCTGCCAAAAGTCGTCGCGGTCGAGCATCCGCCGCACGGTGTGCTTGCTACACAGGTCGAGCAGGTCATAGACCGTGCGTTGGGCGTGCCATTCGCTATTGCAGCGGATTTCACCGCGCGCTGGGTCGTCGAGGAGGATTTTAAAGACTTGTTCGCGGTAGGTCTGGGCATAAGCGGCGACCTCTTCGAGGGTTAGCCGTGGGCGGGTTTTCGATTTGCCCGACGGGTCGCCGACCATTCCGGTAAAATCGCCGATGACGAACACAACCTTATGACCTAGTTCTTGAAATGTTCGCAATTTCCACAGCGAAACAGCGTGACCGATGTGCAGGTCGGGGGCTGAAGCATCGAAACCTTGCTTGACAATTAGTGGCCGGTTCTCGGCTTGCGAGCGTTCCAACTTATGTAATAACTCCGCTTCCTCGATTATGTCCACCGGCGCCACGGAACCTTGTAATATCTCAAGTTGTTCTTGGGGTGGTAGAAAAGACATTTATTATAATGCTAATGCTAATGATGATGATGGTGATGGCGAGATAATCTTGAGAGCATAATCCGTTAATCCCTTCAATCAGTTGTCAATACTAAATAACCTATTAATAATTACTTATTTATCCTTCTTCTAAACTCTCTAATTTTGTAAACTTTTCATTGCTTCTTTCAAGGCTTCGATAGCGAGTTCGATAGAGTGCTGCTTTTTTTCGGGAATTCCGCCTAAAATTGTAATCAAATCGTCATATTTGAGTTTTTCCGCTTCGACAAGGCTTTTCCCCTCGATAGATGCAACAAGGGCTGAGCAGGCGGCTATCGTGCCGGAGCAGGCGCGCGCTAAAAAGCGCGCTTGGACGATAGCGCCGTCCGCTATGCGCAACATCAGTTTCACGCGGTCGAAGCAGCCGCCGCCTTCGTGCTGAACCTGGGCAGTAACATCGGGGTTTTCCATATCGCCGACGCCGCAGGGATTAGTGAAATGGAATATGTATTGCGGAGAGAAAGACATATAGAATTTGGAATTTGGAATTTGGAATTTGGAATTTGGAATTGAATGCCAATGTTAAAGCCAATTTTAATAACTTGCCAACTTGTTAACTTGTGAACTTTATCAAACTGGAAGCAGTCTGAATACTTTCATAAACCACTTATGCCAGATGTGGGGGAAGCCGATATTTTCGAGGAACATTAACGGGCAGTAACCGTCGATGATGCAAAGACCGGCTTCTTCGGTGGCTTTGACTGCCTCATTGCGGCCGGCTTTATCGCCGGGGGTCGCAAGCAGCCAGGCGATTTTCACGCTATGTTGGGCGCATTCCCGCACAGCCGCTTCCATTTGTTTGGCTGAAGTCGCTATAACTGCCATCGGCGGGATTTCTTTGATATCCCCCAACTTGCGAAAACAAGGCTGTCCGTCGATAGTGTCGGCGTTCGGATTGACGGGGACGACTTCATAGCCTCGCTGCGTAAATTCTTTTAGCAGTGTCCGCGAGAAATGCTGCGGATGGCGCGATACCCCGACTATCGACAGTCGTTTGGATGCTAAAAACTGTTCGATTAAGCCTGCAATTCGATTATCGGACATTGAAAGTAAGAAAGTAAGAGAGTTAGAAAGTTGGAAAGTAAACTAAGAGATTACTTATTTGTTGGACTTTCATCAGCATCAGCATCAGCATTCTTATTTAGGCTCAAATTCCAACTTTAGAAGTATAAATGCTTTCCGATGTGTTCGCAGGGTTTGAACTGCACAAGGACTTTCTGTGCGCCTTCAAGGGCGCCGATTTTCTCGCGTATCTCTTCTTCGATGTTCTCGGCAAAGCGTTCGTCCAGTTCACAGAGCATCACTTCTATAAAAACCCGGCCTTCATCGTTGTCAATTTCCATCCGGTTGATGAGTTTTGCATCGATGAGGCTGCAACCGGTGCGCGGATTAAGCACGCCTTTAAGGGCTTCGGTAACAGCCGTTCGGTCGAGAATATGGTTGTCGTCGGAGACTAAGCCGTGTTCCAATTCCCATTGTTTAACCGCCGATTTAAGCCCATCGACGGCCAACACCGAGCAGTGCATTTTTACCGCCGGCAAGCCTCCCAACGCCACCGTAATATCCCGGTGCGACATCTTCTTGATGTCGTCGATGCTCTTGCCCTTAGCCATCAGCGTCGCCATCGACGCCGTAGCGATGTTAGATGCGCAGCCGAACGAGCGGAAACGCACATCTTCGATGATGCGGGTTTGCGGATTGATTTTCATCGAATAGGTTATCATATCGCCGCAAGCCGGGCTGCCCTCGGTCGCCACGGCATCAGCATCGCATATATCGCCGACATTCTGCGGCTTGGTAAAATGTTCGATAACCGTCGGACTATATTTTAGCGCCATTGTTTTAAGTTAAAAAGTTAGAAAGTAAGAAAGTTAGTAAGTTTATGTGTTCATAATGTATATAATGTCAGTGTGAGTCTATCTCTTTCGATAGAAGCCTTTACCGCCCTCGCGTTCGGAATGCATCTTGGGGATGAAGGCTGTCATCGACCGCAAGAGTTGGACAACTTCGGTCGTATGTTCGATAACTTCATCGACTTCGGCTTCGGTATTGAAACGCGACAGCGAGAAACGAATCGCGCCGTGTGCCTCTTCGTGCAGCAAACCGATTGCTGTCAGCACATTCGACGGCACGAGCGATTTGGACGAGCAAGCCGACCCGGATGACACGCACACGCCGCGATTCGACAGGTGCATCAGAATCGCCTCGCCTTCGATATACAGGAAAGTTATATTTAAGTTGCCCGGTAGGCGCTCTTCCGGCGGCGGACCGTTTAAATGCGTATATTCGATTGTGGATAGCCCTCCCGCCAATTTGGCAGATAGACGCCGCACTTCCGGTATAACAACCGTCTGGTCGCGCGCCGCAATTTCAACGGCTTTGGCAAAGCCGACAATGCCCGGCACATTTTCGGTGCCCGGACGCAGGTCAAACTCCTGTGGCGCGCCCTCCATCAGACGCTTCGGGCGCGCCTTGCGGTTGAAATAAAGCCCGCCGACGCCTTTAGGTCCGTGCAACTTATGTCCGTTGAAGGAGGCGAAATCAACGCCTAAAGCCTTCACATCGAACGTTATCTTGCCCAAGGCTTGCGCCGCGTCGGTATGAAACCATACACCGCGGCTATGCGCAATTTCGGCTAAGGTTTGAATTTCCTGTATAACGCCAATTTCATGATTTGCCATTACGATGCTGACCAGCGCGGTGTCGTCGTCCAGCGCTTCGCGCAGCGCCTCCGACGATATATATCCCATACCATCGACTGGCAAGCGAGTAACCCGATAACCTTCGTTCTCCAAACGTTTGGCTGGTTCACTGACCGAGGAATGTTCGATAGACGAAATTATAATATGGCGTCGGTCCGGCCGGGCGCGCGCAGCGCCGAAGATAGCCAAATTGTTTGATTCCGTCGCTCCACTAGTGAAGATGATTTCCTTGGGTTCGACGTTAACCACTGCAGCGATAGTTTCGCGCGCTTTATCCAGCGCATTCTCGGCTTCGAGTCCATACTGATGCAGCGACGCCGGATTGCCGAATTTATCCCGCAGATAGGGCAGCATCGATTCCAGCGCTTCCGGATCTAGGGGAGTAGTATCGTTATTGTCGAAATATATCATTTACAATTTTAGGAGAATAGGCGTCCTTGACTGTTCGATATGAACGAGTCAAAACACCCATTCTATTGCTTTGGATGACGGCAGGCATCTCTGCCGGTCCAATTAAATTTACGGCAAAATCTTTGTTTTATTTGAATTAGACCTAATACTCCACCGACAGCCGCAATAATTCTGTCTATAAAGCCCATAATGTTTGGATAGTTCTATTGACCGCTGATAGCCGTTCTGTTTTCTAAAAGTTATCGCTGTATAGTCTAATCCCAGGCGCGCGGCGATTTCCTGTCCAGTCTGGTGAATGAAAGCGACATCTTTGTGCGGACTGGCGGTCAAAGTCGTGGTGAATGTTCGGATGCTAAGTTGCGCGGCGCAGCCGGCAGCGACTTCAAGTCGATGAGCGATACACCTGTGGCAACGCGCCCCGCGCTCAGGTTCATCTGCATATTCCTTCACTAATTCAAACCAGAGCGCGGTATCCGGCGGCTCCTCAAGACATTCCAGAGCGAGTAATCCGGATAATTTGAATATTTCATACCGACGCAAATCATACTCTTCCCGCGGCTCGATATTCGGGTTGTAGAACAATCCTACAACTTCCCAATCGTTCATCAGCCGTTCCCAGCCGATGGCTGCGTCCGGCGCGCAACAGATGTGGAGTAATATTTTTTCTTTCATTTTTCGCATTTAAGCGTTTGGGCGCTTGAGTGAAATTAATAAAATTGTAAATACAATCCATATCACTAGTCTGCAATTCGCAATTTGCCAATATATCATCCGCCTTCCTGCGACACGATGGCGCCGATGAAAGACATAACGGCTTTATCAACCTCGCGTGCAATTTCCTCGCGATGTTCGGCTTGGAACTTCGCCGGCGCCGCCTCATCGGAGTCGGCGCAGCTGTGACGGATAAACTCTTCAGCGATAATCTGGCATTCCAAGGCTTTATAAATTGCACCGGCGACCACATTGGGATTTGAGCGGGCGATGGTTTCAGCCAATTGCCCGCGCCGATTAAGATTGAAGAGTTCCCGGTCGCGTGCGAGTCGGCTGCGGGTGTTTTGAGAGTTATTACTTGGTTTCATTGAAAAGATTATTCGATTTAAGGCGAGGCCGTTGCACGCGTCCGTCGACAATTTAGCGGAGAGGCTCGTCCTTTCTTAGATTTAATCATAGAATCTGATATTTCCGCGACATTTCAGAAGATAAAGGTTCGACTTGCAGATGTTGAATGTCTGCGTCATTTTCGATGCGCACGGTAAGTGTCGTTCCGGTATTTCTGCCATCGCTGTAACGTGCTGTCAACTGTGCTGCGAACGCGATATCATCAGTCGTTGCTGTGCCGTCGATGAGCGTCACCGGACCGGCGAAATGCTCGACCTCCAGCCTTGTGCGGTTGCTGCGAATGTGGTCAAGTATAGTATTATCATTTTTATTGCGACCAACTATAACCTTTGTATTCGCATTCAAGCGAAAGTGTCTTCCGACCATTAGAAGGTCGTAGTCGTTCCAATCTAATTTTATTTTTGCGCGGTAATGCCAGAGGTCTATGACTTTCACTGCGTAGTTCGGGTCGGTAAGCAGGCAGCCGCCGCCGGCTGGCTGGGCGTAGTCTGCAAGTCCCAATTCTGCCGCCAGCGCCGCCTGCGGCTTACGTGTGCGTCCTGAGAAGCCTTTCAACTGCTGCCGGTCGATGAGATTCTCGCGTTCCGGCAGCGTCATTGGAAGCAACTGCGCCGATAAAGGTCTTAGCAAACGACCGTTAAGTCCAGATTGTTCTTCGATCAAGCGTAGTTGCGGCAGATGCTGCGACATCGGACGCTGCCCTAAAACTTCGCCAGTGAATACGAATTCAGCCTCGCAATCAGTCATCATCCGGCGCGCCTTATGCAGCATTTTTATCCGACAGTCGATGCAGGGATTGACATTCTTGCCATAGCCGAATTCAGGATTATGCAAGAGCGACATATAATCCGATGAAATATCGATGGTCGTGAGTGGAATACTCAATAACGTCGTCAATTCTTGCGCATAATTTGGGCGTGCCGGATGTTCTATTTCAATAAGATTTTGAAACTTAGCCGGGCTGAAGCCGGTGTAAAATTTAACCGCCTGGATTTCGACGCCTTGCCGGTGCATCAACAGCAGCGCTAAACTGCTGTCCAGCCCGCCGGATAGAAGCGCAATGGCTTTGGTCTTCTTTAACATTACAATAAAATTATCGAATCAATAATCCTGTAATTAAGCGTATCGACACTTTAGGTTAATAATCGTGTATGTTATGCTGACTCCTGCGCCGGCAGGAGGAAGCATATCATTTGGAAGCCGCTGTTGGATTCTTCACTTCGTTCAGATTAACGACATCTAACATTTACACACAACACTATCCAAGACTCCATTTCTTCAGCATTTCCACTCTTCCCGGCGTATCGCGTTTTAAATCCAGCGGACGGCCGCGTGTGTCGATAATCAGCCCTACGACTCCACCGGTTAGCGTCCTTTCGACCGGTTTGCCTGGACCTTCGCCCATATCGAAGCCCTTTGCTGGTTCGATGCGCGCCCGCATCGATTCTCCCAACTCCAACAGCGTTAAAACTAACTCCCCAGCGCTCACTTCCATATTTATTTCACGCCCGCGGTCGCTTCGGCCTGAAATTCTCACCACAGTTTTCCCTATCTTGCCCAGCGCTGCTGGTCCTACCGGCACAACGCAGCAACCGAGATGAATCAAACAGTCCTTCTCGAAAACCTCGGTTGCAGCCTTCTCGTTAACAGTGGCTAACACACCCAACTGCGGCATCATAAAAATGGAGTCCACGGCAAGCCGCGTGACGCCGCACGGTTCAAAGGCGTCGAGCATCATCTGCGCGGCTTGGGCGCGTTTAGGCGCATGCGACAAGACGCCGCCGGATCCGACTAACAGGTTCAACGACATCATATCGACTAGTGTTTCACCGGTAGAAGTCTGTTCGAAGGCGTCGGAGATAGAGCGCTCTTGCTGGACGCCTTTCAATCCTACGGCGAATGATTTGTGCTGAATGAACGCCAGCCGCAAGGCTTCGCGGGCGATGGCTTGCTCAATGCGCAACTCTTCGAGTGTCTGCGGGATAGTCGTCGGGCGAATCATCTTGTTGCCGATGCGGTTGCGCAGGTCATCTTCGCTGATTTCGAGCGGCACCCAGCGCATAATGTTGTCAAAGCCGGCTTCAGCAAGCACATTCGAGATGGAGTAACTCATCCCGAGGTTTGCTGATACCGTGCGGTTGAATACGCCGCCGAAGACGCTGAAGATATCGGTCGTCGCGCCGCCGATGTCAACGCCGACGAGGTCGATGCCGTCTTTTCGGGCAATAGTTTCCATTATATAGCCGACTGCGCCAGGCGTCGGCATAATCGGCGCGTCGGTCCAGTCCATAAGTTTCTTATAGCCTGGCGCTTGCGCCATCACATGCTCCATAAACAGGTCGTGGATTTTATCGCGGGCGGGTTTAAGGTTTTCGCGCTCTAATACCGGACGGATATTTTCGACTTCCTGCAGAGCGACCAGTTCAGCGAGGGTGCGGTGGATTTCGACTCGCGCTTCTTTATTGCCGGCGTAGATGACCGGCAAAGCGTAGCCGATGCCGAGCCTTGGCCGCGGCCGCGCCGCTGCCAGCAATTCCGCCAGTTCGACGACATGCTTAGTTGTTCCGCCATCGACGCCGCCGGAAAGTAGTATCATATCCGGCCGCAAGCGGCGGATACGCTCGATCTTCTGATGTGGCAACCGACCGTCATTGGAGGCTAACACATCCATCACAATCGCCCCGGCGCCGAGCGCGGCTCTCTCAGCCGATTCGGCGGTCATCGACTTGACGACCCCGGCTACCATCATCTGCAAGCCTCCGCCGGCGGATGAAGTTGAAATATAGATATCGCAGCCGACATCATTATTATCCCCACTGGCTTGCGAGGGAGGCGATGGGGGAAGGATTTTATCGTCGAACCGAACAATCGTCTCATCATCCCCGATGAAATGTTTGCCGGACAATTCTTCGACTTCGCGCACAGCGTTCAAGACGCCCTTCGTAACATCTTCAAACGGCGCTTCGACGGTCGTCGGCGCTTCCCCGCGCACGACTAATCTGTATTCGTCCGATTCCTGCCGCTCGATGAGAATGGCTTTAGTTGTCGTCGAGCCGCAATCGGTAGCAAGGATAATTTTGGGTTCTGTTTTAGACATTAACAATGCAAGTTTATATCTTCTGCCCCGTCTTCTTCCAATCGTCTAAAAACGCCTGCAGCCCCTTGTCGGTCAAGGGGTGATTAAGCAGTTTAAGGATGACATCGTAAGGGATGGTCGCCACATCGGCGCCGATAAGGGCGGCTTGCAACACATGGATCGGGTTGCGCACCGACGCCACAAGCACCTGTGTGCCGAAATCGTAGTTGTCGTAAATCTGCACGATGTCGCGGATGAGTTCCATCCCGTCCTGGCTGATGTCGTCCAGCCGCCCGACAAACGGACTCACGAAGGCTGCCCCAGCCTTTGCTACAATCAGCGCTTGCAGCGGCGAAAAGCAGAGCGTCATATTAGTGTGAATCCCCCCGCGCGTCAGTTCCACACAGGCTTGCACGCCCTCCTT
>VGIO01000075.1 GCA_016867855.1 Calditrichota bacterium | reverse complement strand
CACTTCGTTTAGGATGACGACGTCTTACGTTTGACATAGCAGCAGCGCTGTGTCAAAGCTATGAACTTGTCATTCGAGGTAATTGCAAAAATGTTGGATTAACTGATGGCAAGGCGGACGCCCTCGTCCGCCTTGCCATGGTCTGAGTTTTCTGGATTAATCATCACTTTTGCAATTAGCTCATTCTTTAGCCGGGTGAATAAGACATCCTTTGCATTTAGACGAGAAGTTTCCCCCTGCCTGGCTGGGTCGGTATGATATACTAAGGACATAGTTGAAACAGCAACAGCGAAGGATCTCGTCTCCAACAATATTAAACGGGTTCAACACAATCCGTCACTTGTGTAATTAACCTAAACATATAAATCAGTAAGGGAATTAAATGGATTTTAAATCAATCATAATCCTGGGATCGACAATTATATTTGCGGCGTTTTCGAGGCTGCTCTATGCGCAGGATTTACAAGCCGAATTGGAGACAAAATTAGCGGCGCTCGACTCGCTGAACGCGCAGATGCAAGCCGCATCTGAAAAGGGCGATATGGAGTGCTATAACACGCTGATGAAAGAGTGGGAACAGATGAAAACCATTGTTGGCGCAATCAAATCCAAGATGCAAGCCGACAAGGAGACCCAAGCCAAAGCCTTGGCGGCGTTCAACGAAGGCAATGGACATCTCAAAGCCGGCCGCTATAACGACGCGGCAGCCAGTTTCAACAAATCCATCAAGTTAGACCCGCTCAATGCGCAGGTCTATTACAATTTGGGCTATGCTTATCTCAAGCTGCGCAAGGATGACGATGCACGCAGTGCATTCTTGAGTGCAGTGAAGTTCAACGCTAATTATACGGCGGCTTATGTGGCGCTGGGCAATCTTGCCGAACGAATGAAAAAGAACGAAGATGCGTTATCCAACTACCGTAAGGCGATTGAGTTGAACGAAAAGGAAATCAAGGCTTTCTACGGCATCGGTAACATTTTTTTGCGCGGCAATAAATACAAGGAAGCCGAGAGTTATTACCAGCAAGCCGTTTTAGTCGATTCAGGTTACAGCGACGCCTGGGTCGGACTTGGCCGCGCGCAGAAGGAGCAGGGGAAATCGGACGTCGCCCTGGAGTCTTTTCAGAAGGCGATTTCGCTCGACCCCAAGGATGCGAAAACCTTCTTCTTCATCGCTGAGATTAATAATAAAAATAGTAAGCACCAACCGGCTTTGGAAGCGGCTGAAAAAAGTCTGACGCTGGATAAGACTAACGCCGCGGCCTGGTATGAGAAGGGTGTGGCATTGATGGGCTTGAATCGCAAGTCCGACGCCGTCGCGGCATTCGAACAAGCCAAGAACGACCGCAACTGGCGCGACATCGCCGAGCATCAAATTAAGGTCTGCAAAGGGCAGATTCCTAAATGATGATGATGATGATGATGATGATTTAGTGTTTTAATTTATATATTCTGCTTCCACAACAAATAAAAAACCTCATTATCAATTTCATCGATTGCGGAGAGGGCGGGATTCGAACCCGCGGTAGAGTGTAAGCCCTACACACGCTTTCCAAGCGTGCTCCTTCGGCCGCTCGGACACCTCTCCGATGAAGGGAGAAAGGTAGAAAGTAAGAAAGGCTTCAGACTTTTTCACTTTCTACCTTTCTCTCTTACTTTTAAAACCTCACTATCGTCGTCAACTCATAACGCGACTGTTTCTTCTGCCGGAAGCCGGCCAGCACGTTGTCGAATAAAATAATCCTCGGCTGGATCTCCAGTCCCCAAACCATTCTGTTGAAATAGAAATGCCAGGCGGCGCGCTTGATTTCATAACCGTCGTAGATGCCGAATTTATGCATCTGTTTGCCGAACTGGTAACGCACGGCGGGTTTGAAACCATAGAGCGAACCTATGAGCAGCGCATCGGTGAATCGATTAGTATAAACGCTATCGCGCCAGTTGTAGGCATAACTGATTGTTAAGTGGACTGGACCGCAGGATTTTTTCAGCGTCGCGCCCCACAGTTTCTCGTCGGCATAATTAGAGTCGATATCGACCATATCTGCAGCACGGTAAGGAATGCCATAATCGAACGAAAAATGTGAATTTTTTAAAATCGCACCGCCGGCGCCTTCTGTCAGTAATTGCGAGCCGTCCACATCCAGACCAAGCAGGAATACATAGCGGTCGGGATTGCGAATTTCAGCGCGGCTGGCCGCGGCGTCTTTATTTTGCCAGTTGTAGCCGCCGGTATAATCGGTGTGATACACGCCGCGCAGATTGAGCGCTTTGACAGGCACACTAAGGCGCGCGCCATTGAGAGAAGCCATACGGTCATCGAAGATACCGTCGCGTGGGTCGTCGGCGCGAAAGTCGGTCTGCAAGGTTGCTGCGTAAAGGTCCCAGAGCGCCGTGCCGGCTTGGGGTATTTTACCCAATTCAATCTTTGCATAAGGCGTTCGCCAGTCTATGTATGCTTCCTGCATAGCTGGCAGCAGACCTTCCCGGCTGGTGATTTCCTGCAGCATAACTTGCGCTGCGCCGTATAAACCTGAACGCAGCGTCAGCCCGATTGTCAGATTATCCCGCGGATGAAAACGCAAACCAAATTGATAGCCGGCGCGCGTCGTCGAATTATCGATGACATAATTCAGTCTGCCCGGACCGCCGCGAAACCAGAGGTCGGTGTATTCCTTGGTAGTTTCATTCCGCACGCGAAATGCCGCTATACCCCACCAATCGATGGTCATCTTGGCGAACGATGGAGTAGTCAATAGAAGAGTGAATAGCAGTGTTGTGATTCTTTTCATTTGACTCTATTTTATGGTTGAATGAAGCAAATTATAATTTAAGTTCAGCGCCTTCCGATTTAGCGATGAACATCGCCACTGTGATGTCGCCCGTTACATTCAGGACGGTGCGGGACATATCCAGGATGCGGTCCACGCCGAAGATGACGCCGATGGCTTCGCCGGGCACGCCGACCGATTGCAGCACTAAAACTATCACCGGCAGCGAGCCGCCCGGCACGCCGGCTGTGCCGATGCCGGCTAATATCGATGCTAAAACGACCGTAATTTGTTGAGTAATGCCCAGTTCGACGCCGAAAAACTGCGCCAGAAAAAGCACCACCACGCCTTCGTATAGCGCTGTGCCATTCTGATTGGCGGTCGAACCCAAAGTTAAGACGAAGTTAGTGATGTTGCGCGGCACTTTGAGATTATGTTCGGTCACGCGCAGCGAAACCGGCAATGTTACATTGCTCGAACTGGTCGAAAAGGCCGTAATAATGACTTCTTGGATGTTCTTTAAAAACTTCCACGGACTTACGCCGACGGCATATTTCAACACTATAGAATAGACAATCAGCATCTGAATTAATAGTCCCACCAGCACGACTAACACAAATTTCCCGAGCAGCACGATGATGTTCAAACCTAAGCGCGCCGCGACGACCATCACCAGTGCAGCCACGCCATAAGGCGCCATCTTCATCGCAATGCCGATAATTTTCATCACCACATCGTATAGCCCTTGCAGACATTGTTCGAATACTATCGTGCGTTGGCTGCGCACCATCGCCAGTGCAATTCCTACAAACAGCGAAAAGAACATCAAAGCCAAAATTCCGCCGCCGGTGTAGTTATCATCGAAGGCATGCGTAGCATCCGAGAGTGGGTTTTTAGGAATAAGGTCCAAAATAGTCTGAACGACCGATTTGGCTTGTGCGGCTTTCTCGATGGTGGCTTTAGCCGAGACCGTAATTGTGCTCATCAAGGCGTCGCGGTCGGGACCTTCGAGCCCGACGCCCGGCTTGACGATATTAACCAAGGTCAAGCCTATAATTACGGAAATGGTCGTCAGCACGATAGTGAACAACAGCGTGCGCATGCCTACGCGCCCCAACTGCCGCACATCGCCTAACTCCGCCACGCCTAAGACTAACGCCGAGAAGATGAGCGGGATGACCGCCATAAAGATGAGCCGCATAAATATCTGTCCGAATGGCGCGATGACATTACGCAGCAACTTGTCGAACCAGGCTGCATCGGCAAACAGCGCATTACAAAGCAGACCTAAAACGATGCCGACCGCCAAACCAATGAATATCTTGGTATGTTGGGGGAGGGACTTTTTAAGGGTGTCGGCGGGTTGGGAGTTGGACATTGAGGATATTTGTTATATATGAGAAAATTAACTATAAAAAAGTAGTTTTTAAGTTCTTATTTTTTCTTAGATAAATACGATTCGACTACTTGAGCATAGACTTTAAGTTGACCGACAATTTCACCAATTTGGCGTTCGATAGATTTGAGAGATGATTCTTGGGAATTCAATCTCTGATTATTATCATTCATAGTTGTTTCAAGAGAGCCAATTTTCGTCTTTATTTCTGTAATATTTATCTGTGTATTTACATAGAAAGTGAAAGCCGAACCTATAATTAACAATCCTATGCCGACTATCCAATGGTTGCGAGTTTTTGCCAAAACATTGATATTTTCGTCGCGATAGTTCTTGGGCGAGGTTTGGCAGAACGTAGTATTGGTGTCTCTACTTTATCAGTAAGACGGTCGGTGTCGAGTAGCGGAAATAGTTCTTCCTGTGTGGGTTCATAAGATGAACCTCGCAGACTCTTTATGTATTGTTCTTTTTGCCATCCAGACTTACCGGCATGGGACTGTCGTTGTGAGCTCATGCCGCCATTCCAACAAGCTGTTTAAGATTTTTATTCAAGAAGTTTGAACTGTGATTTTCAGCTTCAGATAAAAAGTTCTCAAAATTGAATTTATCATAGATCTTTATAAGCGCCGGCTCAAAAATCCTCTGAAAATCGATAGCGACGTAAAGTTCGTCAATACCAGCACGTTTAATAAAATTATATATAACATTTTCTTTATCGTTAATCTCCTTTAATGCCATGCTTAGACTATAAGGTCGTGTTTTTGTGAACTTTAAATCAATGTCATCTATATCATTTAACCTGAATCCGTTAAAACTATTTAGAAATGTCGCAGCAAGACTTGGATCGCGAATGACAAAACGACGCACATATCCAATTCGTATAATTTCAGTGACTTCGTGTTCCTTTAGGATGCTATTAATTATTTGTTTTTTAAATGCATTTATTGCATTAGCCAATGGTTCTAACTGCCCTGGCTCTTCATTAAACACTTCGAGTATAGTCTCGTGAGTCCCAAGCCTTAGGTTATTTCTTGTCTGACGATTCCATAGCAGACGATTTAAGGGATCAGGAACAGTTTCTGGAAAGTAATTAGTATCAAAAAATGAATTTGGCGAATAAAGTAATTTGTCTGCTATCGCACCTAATTTATCACCGAATCCAAAGTTCGGTCTGTATTTGACACCTATAGTACGACCGAGACTAGATGAGCGTTACCGCTGATGGTACTCATTTTTCTTCCCTTTATTTAAAAGTTTATGTTGTTAATTTATTTATGTATACAACTTTTTAAAACTTTTAAAATCATTGAATATCAGCGCATCATGTTCAGTATTGATATGTCCTTCGTCATCGAATCGGCTGAGGACGCGCGAAATAGTTTCGCGTGAAGTGCCGGCAATCGAAGCCAGATCACGTTGCAAAGGCAACTCCTCAATCGTCATCTTACCGTCTCTAATTTTTCCAATATCTTCAGCCAATCGAATCAGCGTCGTCGCCACTCGGCCTTTGGCGTCGAGCAGCGACAGGCTGCGGATATGGCTGTCCGACTTGCGAATCCGTCCGGCTAATTCCTTCAGCAGCGAGATGGCTATTTTAGGAATGCGTTCCAACAGGTCGAGAAAATCCACCCGCCGCAGCATCAATAGTTCGACATCGTCGATGGATATGACCGACGCCGAGCGTCCCAATCCGTCGATGACCGATAATTCGCCGAAGAAATCGCCGAGACCGAGGATTGCCAGGATGGCTTCAGAGCCGTCTTGCGCCGTGCGGGATATTTTAACGCGCCCGCTCTTGATGACGAACAGCGAGTTGCCGACATCATCTTCGAAGATGATTAGATTGTTTTTACGGAATTTGCGTAAAACCATCGCTTTGCTTACGAATTCGAGTTCAGCCGCATTGAGGTCGCTGAACAAGGGGAAAGTGCGAAGCAAATCCGGTTCCATTGGATTTCCTTTAATCCGATGAGGGTGAACTTGGACATAAGTCCATTTTGGCGATGAGGTTTGCGATATATTATGCTGAACGCAGTGAAGCATGTCGTCCCGAATTATCCAGACGAGATACTTCATATCGTTCAGTATGACGCATCCACCATCGACTTAAATCATACCTTGTAATTATCGATTTCTGCCCGGACGGCGGGTTTCAAATATATCCGCTCTGAATGATGCCGGGCGATTTCGCGGGCCAGCGCCGCTATCCGCTCAACCATTGGCTGGCGAGTATTTATAATTAAAACATTTTTTGCTCGGATGCGACAGACTGCCGTCTGGAAAAATCCTTCATCGCGGCGGATTTCACTGAATATACGGGCGGCAACTGCTTCTAATTCATCGAGCAAGGTTTCGGGTTTCAAATTATGCTTCATAAGTAATGCTCTTTGCCTTCCCGTTTCAGTTTTTCGACCACTTGTTTTACATCCTGCGCGCGGTCGAGCGGGCATATCAGCGTGGCAGTCGGCGTGTTGATGACCATAACATTATCCAGTCCAACCATAGCGGTAATTTTGCCGGGCGAATAGATGAAATTGTCTTTGGCGTCTATGAGGGCTGTTTCGCCGAGCGTTACGTTATGATTAGCGTTGCCTTTGTGCAGGCGGTAGAGTTCATCCCAACTACCGACATCCGACCAGCCGAAATCACCTTCGACCATATAGATAGGGCTGCTGGCGACTTCCATCACTCCATAGTCGATGGAAATCGGTCGGATGCGTCCCCAGCGGTTGACGAGAGTGCGGGCATAGCCCGGCTGTCCCCAGGCGCGGCTTATCATATCCAATTGATGATACTGCTCTGGCAGATGTTCTTCCATCTCCTTTAATATACGCTCGACGCGCCAGATAAAGATACCGCTGTTCCAGTAGAATTCGCCGGAGGCTACAAATCTCTCGGCAGTTTCGCGATTAGGCTTTTCAGCAAAGGCTTTCACGCGATGGACGCTCTTCGGCAAGTCGCCGTCGGTAGGTTCGAATTGAATATAGCCATAACCGGTTTCGATGCGTGTCGGAGGTATGCCGAAGGTAACAAGACCGTCGGTCTGACGAGCAACTTCGACGGCTGTCCTGATAGCCTGTATAAATGCTGACTCGTCGCGCACAAGATGGTCCGACGGCAGCACAATCATTACCGCTTGCGGGTCGATGCGGCGGATAGCAAAGGCTGCCAGCCCGATGCAGGGCGCGGTGTTGCGCGGCGAAGGCTCAAGGATATAATTGCTGTCGCTCAAATCGGGTAATTGCTGGGCGATGAGCCGTTTCTGGCGTAAGTTCGTCACAACAAAGGTTCGCTCTGACGGCGCTAGCCCCATTATGCGCTGGACGGTGTCTTGCAACAGGCTGTTTGGACCGAGGATAGCCAACACTTGCTTGGGCGTCCGCCGGCGTGACAACGGCCAGAACCGCGTGCCGGACCCGCCAGCCATTATGACGGCATAAAGGGAAGTCAAGGGTTAAATTCTATTTTCGGTTACTTTTAGAATAAGGTCCAATTTTTCATTAATCTCTGTATCTATTTTATCTTCTGGAATATATCGCGTTAAATCTGCGTAATTCCCTTTTCTCAATAATAAAGGTAGATTCAATTTACTGAAGTAAATTCTGAATAAAGGTTCAAGAAAATCATCCGAGGCTTTGATATCCGGGGACCATATATCCATCCCTTTTAATGTTTGCAAGGCCGTCGCTACTTCACTCAGCGATTGTCGCATAATTTCGAGCCGTTCTTTTTTTTGTTGTAGTCCGAACAGATCATCCTGCAAATCAGACTCAGCATAACCGGTCAAGACTTCCGGAACGCATATATAGTTTTCTATCTCGCGTTTTCGCCACATTGTCTCCACTAATGGCGAGTGGGTATGTAATTCTTTATCAAGTCTGTCGAAAATGGCTATACCACGCAGATCCGGTTTGGCTTCGCGGAGTCCGAAAAAATGGTCGCGCGCCTTCTGGGGCAGATTAGTAGATACATATTTCACAAAAGCATTATCTAATGCGCTAAAAACCGGATGATGTAAAATGCGCGCCAAATTGAGGATAATTTCATAGTCAGTTGAATCTTCTAAATATAAAATCCAACCTGTTTGCTCGGCTAAATAATAATCTTCCCACCCAATTTCCGATAGCGATTTAATAACCTGGCTTGTGCGGTTAATTATTAAATGTGGTTGACCGAGGAAAGCCACTACTGAATCTCGACCAGCAGCCTCGTTCAGAATAACTTCCGAATGACTGGCGATTATTATTTGCGATTTCTCTCTCTCGGCAATTGAGCTAAGAAGCGAATAAATCTTTCTTTGGCGGAGGATTTCTAAATGCGCATCCGGCTCATCAAATAAGAGGACAGATTCAGGATTTAAGTATAAATTGCTTAATACTAATAAGGTTTGCTGAAATCCCCGGCCAGAACTCGATAAAGGCAATCGAAGTCCTTTCTCGGTGTATGTCATATCAATTGAACCGCGGTCTATTGAATAGACAGGTTTATTAAGTCTGATGCCAAATAAATCGTTGATATCTTTACAAAGTAGATCCCATTTAGTGTCTCCAGTTTCTTTATTAGATAACAGGTAACATAAATTTCTTAATACTTGCGCTGTTTGTCCCTCCCCCATTAAGACATTAATTCGCCCTATTTCAATCTTAGGTTCTTCACTCATCAATCCTGACATTGGTTGTAGATAAACAATTTGTTTGGATTTTATTTCATCGGGAATGATTGATTCTGTATTCTCTTCAGACAAATTAATCGGACGACAGAAAAATATATCGGGATTCAAATAATCAAATTCCATACCAAAGCGCCATATCTGACCACTGTCTATACCTTCTACGATTATTGAAATTAATATATTTTTAGTATGACTTCTTACTTTGAGATTTTTCCAAAGGTCACGTGTCGATTCTTGTGGCAATGGTATTAGATCTTTGCGGTTGATTGTAACACCAGGTCGTTTTTTGGGGAGAATTTTACCACCGCGTTTGGCTATCCACTTCTTAGCTCCTAAATCCCATAAAGTCAAAGCCTGCAGAGCAGAAGTCTTTCCCATCTGGTTTGGACCAATAAAAACAACTGTTCGCCCGAGGTCGATGCTGATATCGTCGAAACGCTTAAAATTCTGTATTTGTATTTTCGTCAGCATTTTCTTATCAACTTGACTAAAACCGGTATCCCTGCCGCCATCCCTATTCCTCCCGCCAGCCCCGGCAGCATCGCAGCGCTGATATATGCCCCGAAGCCCAGCCCGTCTGTCGCGCTGGTTAAAATGATAGCGCTTAAAAAGACCAGCCGACCGGCGACCAGCGCTGTCCCAATCGCCGCAAACCTGTTCCAGCCGCGTTCGATGAGCCAGCCAGTCAGAGCGCCATAGACTGCCAGTTCGGTTGTCATCGGCAATAACTTCAATAGCAGCGGATAGCCGGTTAGGGCATAGTTCGACAGCGGACCTAACAGCCCGGTGATGAGACCACCGCGCCAGCCATAGAGCGCGCCAGCCAGGACAATTGGCCAGTGCATCGGCAGAAGCCAGCGCACGGGCAGACCGGTTATATGACATACCGCCGGCAGGATTACGGCTGCGGCTATGAACAGCGCTACTACCAGCCAGGCGCGAACATCTGCCAACGGTATCACACCTGCTGAAATTGTCGGACTATTTTGGCGTGTTTTCATATTGGTTCTATTTAAAATCTATCATCACACCGCCGGATTCCCAACGCGGTCGCACTGTAATTGTATCCGACGAAACTACAAACGGTTCAGCAAAGCCAAAAGGCATATAACGACCGGCGTCGTAGCGGTTGTTATAGTCGATATCTTTCCAACTCCATAAAATATAACTACCGGAGGCGAGATTTGATATCACAAAATCACCCCCGGGCGCGACTCTGGAAAAGATATCCGAGTCTTTCCCTATTCCAACCGCCAGCCGCGCTGCTATATACATATTGTCGCCTACACTCCAACCTGCAACTCGACCGGAAATACTTCCTAATTCGGTCGGGTCTAGGGTAGTAAAAACTATACTCCACAGGGCGTCGCCTTTGTTCCCGCATCTATCGGACAAAATAGCCATATCGACCGTCATTTGGTATTTAGCGGCTGCCTTTAGAGCCTTAAGCGTGTTCCAGCGGATAAGGTTGGGAGCGTCCAAAGTCAGCAGGATGTCAGTCAAACTCGAATCCGGGGCGATTAATTTAAATGCCTCAATCGGCATAGAATCCATCAACGCGTCATCGAATGCAATCCAGCCGCTGATTTCCGCCGCAATGTTCGCCATTCCGTTCGCGGGATATGATTTGATTATCCGTAATTTAGTCGTATCGCTTAAATGTGTGCCTTTGAAGTCGAAGCCATCTTCGCGCGCGCTCCATTTCAGTATATATTGCGTGTCTGGCTCTTGCGGTTCGGTCAGCAGTATCTCGCGGGTCGAATCCAGCACATCTATCCAACGCATTAGAATCGGCAGCGAACCATAGGCATAAGATATCGAGAGACTATCGAAAGAAAAAAACGATTGCGCGTCCAAGCGCTTATTATAGCGCATTTGGATGTGAGTCCGGTCGAGCGCGGTTATTAGAAGCGGTTTCAGCGTCGATGTGTCGCGCTTCTGCGGCTGAAAAGCCATCCAGCCGAGGCTGTCGTTGGTTAAATCGATATCTTGCCAGGGTATGCCCAATCTATCGATAGACGGGGAGTATCTGCGGTTTTTATCCTTATCGTCCCAGCAGAAGATACGGTATTTACCGGTTGGCAAATAGTTCAAGTCATAACCGCCGTCGGCGCCGGTCATCGTCGCGAAAGGCGGCGCGGCTAACGAATCGGCACCCTCGTTAGTCTCTATCCGCCAGGCGCCAACTAACATACCAGCCGCTGCGTCGGCGGGAAACAGCCGGCCTTTGATGCGCCTGTTCGCCAAGGCTGCGCTGGAACTGAAGGCGAAAGAATAACTCTGACGCATTGCGACTTGACGAATGTCCTTAGCCCCGCTGCCAATGGTGATGACTGTCGTTTGTTCTTTGACAGCGAACTTGAGCGGGCGTATCGACATAATTCGACCGTCGACTTTGACTTTAGGCTTGGCAAGGGGCGTTGGCGATATGAAGAGCGCTTCCTGCAGCGTCGCAGCGTTCATCGGTTCGCTGAATACGATGCGGATTTCCGTATCCGTCGCAACATTAATCTCGCCGGAAGCGGGTTCGGTCGAAACTACGAACGGCGCAATATCGTCCACCGGACCTCCGCCAGGCGGTCCTACCGCCGCACAACCCATCAAACAGAGCGCCGCTAAAAAGACATATTTTGTTGACTTTATTTTTATCATAAAAATTTAATTTATATTAATTCTTTTGTCAACTGAGTAAATTGCAAAAGTGATGATTAATATAGAAAATTCAGACCATAGCAAGGCGGACGCCCTCGTCCGCCTTGCCATCAGTTAATAAATCCAACACTTTTTCAATTAGCCCAACTGTTAAGATAATCATTTTCAGATGGATGTCATTATTATTATCTGGAGAAGACCGGCGCAGTGTCATTCTTAACGAAATGGAGAATCTCATCTTTATTAGCGCAACTGAATCTTCTCTATGTTTAGAGTGAACTAGTGCCTTGTTGCAAAAGAAACTGGCATTATAGTATAGACAGGAGGACAGGCGTCCCTGCCTGTCCACTTTGCAGCCAGATCTCACGGGACAGGCAGGGACGCCTGTCCTCCTGTCCGACATACTGGAAGCCATTAATGCAAGTTAACACTAATGCAATTCTTAGTCGGTTAGGAATAATACATCGATGCAGTCTTAGGCTTGATAAATAGATTTCAATAGTATATATTTAATGCAGTTTAACCTAATTTAAGACAGAAATTACCCGACCAGTAAAAAAACAACCGCTTGAACGCATAAATCCCGCTATCACAGTTGCGGCCTTATTGGCTGTTGTATTAGGCGTCTGTATTCTTTGGCTGACTTGGGTTTTGAACACGTCGGCGCCGGACTTTGGCGGCGGCGATATCGTAATGACCATCGAGAAGGGGATGAGCCTTGAGCAGGTTACTAAAATGTTGGATGAGCGCGGGCTTCTGCGCAGCCGGACAGCCTTTAAATGGGCGGCGCGGTTGATGGATGTCGACCGACGCATTCAAAGCGGCGTTTTCCTCGTGCCGCGCGGCGCGACCAATGTCGAAATCCTGCGCTATCTGATGCGTCCGATGTCGAGCGCTGTCGATGTTACAATTCCTGAAGGTTTGTCTATCCGGCAGATAGCAGGGATTTTCCAAAGGCAGTTGAACATCGATTCAACCGCTTTCGCAGCCGCTTGTGCCGATTCCTTCCTGCTCAGAGAACTGGGCATTCCAGCCGACAATTTCGAAGGCTACCTCTTTCCCGACACCTATAACCTTTATCCCGAGATGCTGCCGGAAGCGGTTATCTATCGGATGGCTGCAAATTTCAAGCGTTATATAACCGATTCACTGATTACCAAATTTGCGCGCCGCGGCTTGATGTTGCACCAAGCCGTTACTTTAGCATCGATTGTCGAAGGCGAGGTGATGAAGGCGGAGGAAGCGCCTATCGTAGCAGCGGTCTATTACAACCGCCTGCGCAAGAACATCGCGCTCGAAGCGGATCCAACCATTCAATATATTCTGCCTGATGGTCCGCGCCGGATCCTGCTTAGCGATTTAGCCATCGACAGCCCTTACAATACATATAAACACACCGGTCTGCCGCCGGGGCCGATAAACAATCCCGGCTTCCGTTCGTTGAAGGCGGTCGCCGAACCGGCGGAGGTTGACTATATCTATTTCGTAGCCCAAGGCGACGGCAGCCACACTTTTACCAAAACCTACGACGAGTTTCTCGCCGCCAAACAGAAATTGCAAAAAATCAGGCGCGAAGTAGCCGAGCAGAAAAAACGGGATAAAGGATAATGCGTCTGGCTCGCTACCTGGCTCTGTGCGGCGTCGCAGCGCGGCGCAAATGCGAAGACTTCATCGCCACCGGACGCGTCAGCGTCGATGGTCGAACGATTTCGGATCCGGCTTTCAATGTCGATGAGCGGCAAACTGCAGCCCTCGACGGCAATGTATTGCACTTACCGCGCCCTGAAGAACGTTTCTATGCGATGCTGCACAAGCCGGTCGGAGTGGTCTCGACGCTGGCGGTTGGGCGTGAAAAAGGACCTTGTTTGTCTGATATCATCGATATTCCGGCGCGCGTATTTCCGGTTGGGCGGTTGGATCGGGCGAGCAGCGGGTTGTTGCTGCTCACCGACGACGGCGACCTAACTTACAAAATTATCCATCCCAAGCATCATATTTTAAAAGAATATCTGGTCAAACTGAACCGCCGTTTGCTGCCGAAGGACATCGAGCGCTTCGTCAAGGGAATAGTCGTTGATAACCGGCCGGTCGAAGTCGATGAACTGCGTCCCGAAGCCGGCGGGCGCTGGCGCATCACAATTCACGAAGGACGCAAGCACATCGTCCGCCGGCTGTTCCGCGCCCTGAAAATCACGGTCGTTGAGTTAAAGCGCACCAAGGTAGGCCCGATTGCGTTAGGCAGGCTGCCGGTGGGCAAATGGCGGAAGTTGACTGAAAAAGAAATCCAACAACTAATAAAGGAGCGCCAATGAAGCGCGCAATCACTTTATTAACAGATACATAATATTGTTTGTGTGACTTGGCTGCTTCTCCCCCTGTTTGCGGGGTGGAGATGACGCTATATCTTGACCCTAATAATAATTCTGGGACTGAACACTCATTCAATGCATACAGCTAAACGGCGGTTAGAATGTCGAAAATTAAACTATGCGCTTTATGCCTCGCGCTGGCGGCAGCGGCGCTTAGGGCGGAGATTACATTTGAGGTTCTCGAATTCAAGCAGGATCCGCTGAACCTTAAGCCTATAACATTTCCGCAGAAAGATATGAACGCCGACCTGTGCGC
>VGIO01000074.1 GCA_016867855.1 Calditrichota bacterium | reverse complement strand
AAAGTGCTTGGCGCTGACAGCCGGCTGGAAGACGGGCGGCTCGAAATCGACGGCCGCAACTTGTCAGGCTGGGAAGCGCCATACGAATTGGTGCGCAAGATGCGCGCCTCGTTCTATGTCCTTGGCCCTTTGCTGGCGCGGTTCAGCCAGGCGCGCGTCAGCCTGCCCGGCGGCTGCGCGTTGGGACCACGACCGGTTGACCTGCATCTCAAGGCAATGCACAAGTTGGGCTGCGAAATCACACTCGACAGCGGTTATGTGGTCGTTAAAGCCGGCAAGATGAAAGGCGCCCGCATTACTTTAGACCTAGCTTCCGTCGGCGCGACCGGCAACGCTATGATGGCAGCCACCGCTGCGCACGGCACGACCGTCATTGACAACGCCGCCTGTGAACCTGAAATCGTTGACCTAGCCGATATGCTGAATACGATGGGCGCTAAAATCAACGGGGCTTCGACCCGACGTATCGAAATCGAAGGTCCGACACTGCTTAAAGCCGTCGAATGGACAGTCATTCCCGACCGCATCGAGAGCGGCACATTTATCATCTGCGGCGCGGCGACCGGCGGAAATATCACCGCTACGCATTGTCGTCCCGACCATCTGATGTTGGTTCTGGATAAATTGACCGAAACTGGCTGCGTAGTTGAGACAGATGTCGATTCGATTCATATTATGAGCGCCGAGGGGCGTCCCCGCGCCGTCGATATAACGACGGCGGTCTATCCCGGCTTTCCGACCGACCTGCAAGCGCCCTGGACGGCGCTGATGGCTCTGTCCGACGGCAATGCCGTGATTACCGATACTATCTATCCGGAGCGCTTCAACCATGTGCCTGAGTTACAGCGGCTTGGCGCGCTAATCCGCAAAGACCTCAACAGCGTGCATATCCACGGCGTAGAGAAACTAACCGGCGCGCCTCTGATGTGCAGCGACATCCGCGCCGGCGCCGGACTAGTTACCGCCGCACTTGCCGCCCAAGGCGAATCGAACATCCTGCGCGTCTATCATTTAGACCGCGGCTACGAGCGTCTCGAAGATAAAATCGCCGGATTAGGCGGGTGTATCAGGCGAATTAGGGAATAATGCGATGATGGTGATGATGATATATATATACATAGCGACACAAATAGTTGCATATAAATGAGATTGAGTCATTCTGAACGAAGTGAACGATCTCGTCCCCGTTTATCCAGACGAGATGCTTCCCCCTGCCTGCGCAGGGGTCAGCATGACGCCCGCAAAATATGCAAACTGAATTATGACGCTGTGTATAAAGAAAAATATGACGAATCTGACCAATATCAACAATATACAATCTATCATAGGGAACGCAAAATGCGAAAAATTTGGCCGTGGCTCGGTGTTGGTCTGTTGACCTTGGCTGGACTGCCGGCCGTGGCGATGCCGCCGCATCCCGACCTATTGGCAAGACTGCAACGGGACGGAAGGCTGCAGGAGTATATCGCTATGCGCCGGGAGGCTCTGGCACGCGGCGTCGATGCCCCGTTCGAGTTCGACCGCTCGCGTCTGGAGCGCGACAACCGCGACGAAGTCGAAATCCGAGTGATATGTATTTTAGCCGATTTCGCCGACCAAACAGCCGATACCGTCCGCTATACACGCGAACATTTTCAATCGATGCTTTTCTCGGAAGGCGAATACGACGGCGGCAGTATGCGCGATTGGTATCTAGAAAATTCTTACGGAAACACAAATATTATCGGCGAAGTTCACGGCTGGTATCGAATGCCGCAGGATTACGCATACTATTGCAATGAACAGTATGGCTTCGGCGAGTTTCCGCGGAATGCGCAGGGGCTTGTGCGCGATGCGTTGTTAGCCGCTGACGGCGATGTTGACTTCAGAAATTTCGACAACGACGATAATCACGTCGTCGAAGCCTTGTTCGTCGTCCATGCCGGGCCTGGCGCCGAGTCAACGGGTTCGCGCCGCGACATCTGGTCGCACGCCTGGAATGTGCCGGAATATGTGCGCTGCGACGAGATGCGCTTTGCCAGTTATGCGATGGAACCGGAAAACGGCAACATAGGCGTGTTCGGGCATGAATTAGCCCATTCGCTTTTTGGGCTGCCCGACCTTTATGACACTGAATACGAGTCGGCCGGCGTCGGCGTCTGGTCGATGATGGCTGGCGGTTCTTGGGGCGGCGGCGGGCGGCGTCCGGTGCATTTCGACGCCTGGTGCAAGAGCCGCATCGGATTTGCCGACCCGTTTCCGATTGTGGAGAACAGCCGGCGTGTGCAATTGCTGCCGGTCGAAAACGAACCGAATATCCTGATGGTCTGGCGACTGAACGATTTTGGACGGCAGTATTTCCTGGTCGAAAACCGTCAGCGCATCGGCTTCGATGCCTCCCTGCCGGCCAGCGGAATGCTGATTTGGCACATCGACGAGTCTATGCCGGACAATTCGCATCCCTGGTGGCCCGGCGCCCCCGGCGCGCTGCATAACATCGTCGCTCTCGAACAAGCCGATGGCGAGTATCACCTCGAACGCAATCGCAACGGCGGCGACGGCGGCGACCCCTGGCCCGGCGCTACCTTCAATGAAGATTTCAATGATGACTCCGTTCCCGACGCCCGCGACTACTTCCGCCGCGAAACCGATGTCCGCATCGCCAACATCGAGCAAGAGAATGACCGCTCGATGCATTGCGACATCTGGGTTACGCCCGGCGTAAGCCCGGAAGAATTGAATTTATTCTTGTTAGAACGGATCCCCGTGTCGCACCGCTTTCCCCATCCCGATATGCGCAATGATACGGCTATGACCGACGAAATAACATTGGTCTCTCAATTGCTCGCCGGTCTGAGCGTCGAAATCGACGACCGCGGACGCGAACTGCCGGATAATATATTCAATTACAATGTGCTTCTCTATATCGAGTCATGGCGCGACGAGGAAAATCCGGACTCGGGCTTGAGCGAAGCCGAACAGCGTCAAATGATGACCTTTTTAAATTTAGGCAAGAAAATTATTTTAGTAGGCCCGGACATCGCTTGTAACATCCATTCCGACCAACTGCTCTGGTCGTATTTGAGCGCTGAATTCGGCGACGACGGCCAGCCGCGTCAAACCGGCAATATCCGCCGCCTAACCGCTAATCCGGATGCCCGCTTCGCCGGGCAGAACTTTGTCTATATGTATCGCAGCGCTTGCGACCATTTCATCGATGTCGTCAATCCCGTTGGCGAGGCTAAATATCTATACACCGACCAGAGCGACCGGATGCGCGGTTTAACTTATACGGGCAATAGTGGCTGCCGCATTATCCTGCAGCCATTTCTCTTCGGTGGGATGGTCGATTGGGGCGGAAGCAAGCAGACGCTGCTGATGCACTACTTCCACTACCTGCGCTTTAATGTCGCGCCGGCGAGCGCGCCGCTGCGCCGTGAAACGTTGCAGCAGCAGATTCAACTATTAACAGCCTATCCCAATCCATTCAACGGGAGATTAGTTATCAATCGGATGGGAAGTCTCAACGACAGCCGTTTGACAATATTTAATAATAGAGGGCGGTCTGTAGGCAGCCTATGGTTTGAGGCCGGCGCTGGGCAGTTAGTCTGGCAGCCGCAATGGCTGGCGGCGGGAAGTTATTTTATCGTCCCGGATAGCCGAACCAGCGCACGACCGCTTAGAATTGAGTATGTCAAGTAGGGATAGTCCGACAAAACTTGTCGCTCTTAAGATTAATTAATGATGATAATGATGATGATGATTGTGAAAAAAAACACTCCTCTATCAATAGCATCACCATCAGTATCCGTATTAGTCATTTTTTTGCGACAATAAGCAACCCGCCGCCGTTTGGATGATCGCGCCGCGACCAATCCAGCCACATCATCATTATAGCCGGCAGAAATACTAAAATCAAATATAATCCAATAGCAGGCGCTAAAAATCGGTTTTTCGCCATCATTCCCAGCGGGACGCGCTGCAACAAGTTCCAAGCCAGCCGGCCGGCAGCGCCGTAACTACGGATGATTTTATCGACCTTAAGTCCGGCGGCGGTTAATTTTTCGACCGCCTCGCGGTCGGAGTAGCCTTCGCGCTTATGCTCATCGACTGACCAGAAGGCGGAATTAGTCTCTGAAAAAGTTGCGCTGCAGCCTACTCTCTGCGGTTGGCTGTGAAGCGCTTCAGGAATCCTCGGCGTGTGCATTAAAAACCTGCCGCCGGGCTTAAGGATGCGATTGAATTCTTGAAAAGCGGCGTCGTCATCGGCGATATGTTCTATCACATCGACCGCCCAAATTAAGTCGAACGATGCGCCTCTAAAAGGTAGATTCTGCACATCGCCCAATGCAAAGCGAAATGCGTTATGCCGCTGGCGGAAGTAATCCTCGCAGCCATATAAGTGGGCGCGATCAATCTCCAGCCCAACCACTTGCGACGCCGGAAATCTCCGCAGCAACCAATCGCTGAATTGCCCAAAGCCCATCCCGGCGTCGAGGAATTTTGGATTTTGGATTCTGGATTTTGAATTTACATAATTAGGACTTGATATGGAGATATCATAATTATCGATGGATAAATTGCAAATTCTAACTAACTCGCGGTGGACATACCAGGCGCGCAGGAAGAGCGTATCGAGCGTCTTATGAAAGAGAAAGCGCAGGAAGGGAATTTTCAACAGGCGCGCCAGGCGGTATTTGACAGGGTCGTAATGCAATGTATTATTAGTTGTCGCGCGCTTTTCTTCTCAAAACCGCGAAGACGGCAACGCCAACGATTAATAAAAGCGATACCAGCGACGCCCACAATCCTGCGTAAAACAACTTCGGCTTGAAAACAAATTCGACTGTCCATTCACCTGCCGGCAGCGCTACGGCCCGCATCACCCAATCGGCGCGCAGAATTTCGACCGGTTTGCCGTCGATAAATGCGCTCCAGCCGGAAGGATAATAGGTGTCGCTTAAGACGAGGATTTTAGGCGTCGGCGAACTAGTCTTTATCACAATATGTTCATTGGCATATTCGACGATTTCAGCCTTGCCTTCTCCGGTTGAAGCGGGTTCAGGCGTCGGAGGTCGGTCGAGAAAGACCGACCTTTGCGGCTGCCAGCCTGAATTTTGCATAGCGCGGAAGGTCGCCGCACGGTCGGAAAGGACTTCGTAATTTCCAACTAATCTGGCACGCGGCATTTCGCCCGGATTGCGGTAGAGAAATGGACCTGTGCCTGGCCGCAACTCGCGACCCATAACCTCCAAAGTATATGCTGAGGCCGGCCGCGCCGAACTCCCCAAACCCTGCCTCTGCAACTCCTCAAATACCATATCCAAAGGATAAGAAGTGATTATATACCGGACATTCAGCGCGTCGAGCAGTTGTGGATTCTTATAAACCGTCACCCAATTCTGCGGCGGCGCTATATCCACGGCAAAGGCATCCATAAAGGCTTGGTAATCCGCCATTTTTGCCCCGAAGTAGCCATTCGTAGTCTCAATGCCGAAATAACTCCACCAGTTGGCGGCTTTATAGCGCGTATCCAAAGGATGTAGTCTGAACTTGCCGGTCTGTTTCTGCAGATGCTTGACGACGCCATCCGGCTGGAACAGCGTTTCTTTTGAGCCTGGCGGTGTGAAGGTTACCAACTTACGGTCGATGGGCCAAAGGTCGATGACGAACAGGATTAAAAAGACGCCGGTCAAGGCGGGGACGGCAATCTTGCGTTTTATCACCATTACGATTGCTGCCAACATCACGACTACTAAGCCTAAGGCGCGCGCCGTATCGGGACGGGCTAACTTGGCGGCGGCTTGCAACAACCGCCGGTCGGCACCGGGACGGATTATGTCCGCTAGTGTCTGGTAAATCGAAAAAAAGAAGCCTTCGCCGGCGAGAATGAGCAATATTTTAAATAATCCTATTCCTATTAATATGTAAAGAACAAGCAGCGTTTGGGAGGGTGGTTTTTTAGCAGTTTTAGTCTTCTGGGTTGTCGAACTAGCTGGCGTTAGTCGCTCAATGAGGGCTTGCAGTCCCAAGCCGGCTAGAACCGCCATCGGCAGCAACAGCAATACCTGTCCCATCACCGGCGCGCGGAACTTGTTGAACAACGGCAGGATATTAAAAAATGTTCCGTAGAGAATAGGCAAGTATTTGCCAAAGGAAAGAATCCATGCCGTCAAGCCAATAGTCAGAGCGAATCCCCAGCGGTGTTTAGGCGTGAAGGCCAGCGCGACAATCGCCAACAGCAGAACTACGACGCCGAAATACATCGGATTATGAGTGAACGGCGTGCCGTCCGGTGTGCCGACTGTGCCCCAATAGGTCTCGTTGCCAAAGCCGAAGAAGGATGGGAAAATGTAGGTAATAGATTCCAGCGGGTGGAACGACCAGCCGGTGGCGTATTCCCAACTGACGCCGCCGCCGGTAGGCGCAGCAGCGCCGCTCGCAGCGCCGCGCATCGAATAGCGGGCGTAGTTTAATACCGAGACCCATAGAACCGCTGACAGACCCAGCGCCAGCGCCAGCGCGCCGCCCCAATGCAGCCCGAATCGCAGCCATTCCCGGATAGCCTTCCGCTTGACCGCGCCGACTAAATTGTAAAGTAGATAGACGCCCATCAGCAAAGCCCCATAGGCTGCGACCTGCGGGTGCAGCGCTAAAACCTGAATTGCAAAGATCAACCCGAGCGCCGCCATCCGGCTTATATTCGGCTTGAGACGCAGCCGGTCGATGAGCAGCCATATCAGCGGCAGCCAGGTCATCGCCATCAACTTCGAGCCGTGTCCGACATCGGTCAGGACGATTAACTGCGGTGAAAAGGCATACGCCGCGCCGGACAGCCAAGCCGCAATGCGACCGGCGCCCAAATGACGGGCTAATAGATAGGTGAAGATGCCGGCTAACAGATAGTGAAACAGCCAAATCCGATAGTCGCCGCCGCCGAAAATGTGGCTGAACAGACGGATGATATATTCCGGCGGATAGACGAACAAAGCGTATTGCAGGCTGGCGAACATCGGCAAGCCGCAGAACAGTGTCGGATTCCACAGCGGAAAATGCCCGTCGGCGACGGCTCCCTCGCCTATTCGATACATTCCGGCGGCCGCTATCATATCGGCAGCCGGCGACAGTTCTTTGCCCTCAAATACAATCGGACCAAAGAAAATCGCCAGCCACAAATAGAGCGCCAGCGCCGCTGACAAGCCCCAGCGGTAACGCTGCCAGAACCTCCTAATGGGCGTCATTTCAGACACAGCCGCAGGTTTCTGGACTGCCCGGCGGTCGGGCGTGCTTACCCGTTCCTGTTTTCCTTTTGTCATATATGTGCCGATGGTATTCGGTTTATTTTCGTTATGCGAATGAGTCGGCTCTTGGCAGGTGGGAACAATCCCGCCCCTAAGACTGGTTTGTGAATTATATTAATGGGTGCAGAATATTGTGACTATCTATGCCAAACACAAGGTTCGCCCGCACGGGCGATGTTTGGCATCGCCCCAAATTGTATCTTCAAGAGCAACTCTTTTCCATACTCATTAATAAATTTAATATTTTTTTTATTTAATCGGAATTTAAAATTTACGCTGCCATAATAACTTTTGATTTATCTGAAATTAAACTGTCGTTTTTTAAGTCTCAACACTGCTGGCCGGTCGGCATAGTCTTTTTAGTGAAACAAATTGGTTGCATTAGGATGCTTTTCGTTTGTATATTAATAAATCAATCATCAAAGGAGGTAAAAATGCCTAAAGCAGAATTTAAGGAGCAACTTAAGCGCGGGCTGAAAGAATTGGGCGCCAAAGCCGGCGAATTGACCATTGCCGCGGCGGATTTCATCGAGGAGCAAGCTCAGGTCGGCAAATTAAAGTTCGACATCCTGACGCTTAAGCGGCAAATCGACCGTGATCTGCGCTCAATCGGCGAAGTGGTTTTGAATATCTCACGCTCGCCGAAGCCCGTCAATCCGCTCGAAGATAAAGGCATAAAACAGAGTTTGAAACAAATCGACAACCTCGAACGCCAAATTGAGAATAAGCGCACTGAAATTGCCAAGGTCGTCGAAGCAGCCCGGCTGCGGCGTATGGAACGGGCTGAAAAGAAAGCTGAACCTACTCCGCCACCGCCGCCTGAAGCCGAGATACCCGCTAAAAAAACTGTTCAGCGAAAAGCCGCGCCCAAATCCAAATCCGCTAAAAAAGTCGTCATTCCCAAAGAAATGAAAATTTGATGTCTGCTGTCAATTCAATTTTGAATAAACATTGATCTAAGCAATGGATTGCAGCAATGCAGCCCGGCTTCTCCGAAGCCGGGACAAAGACATTGATTGAGAGGTTCACTTGCCAGACGGGAACTTGTGACTGAAGTTAAGCGTCAAAGAGATGTTTAGTCGGGCGGATATCCGCCGGACGGATATTTTCTTTAACCAGAGCTAATTGTAAAAGTTATGAATAATCCAGAAAATTCAGACATGGCAAGGCGGACGCCTTCGTCCGCCGAAAACCAAGCCAAGCATAGAATGCGGCGGACGAGGGCGTCCGCCTTGCCATCAGTTAATAAATCCAACACTTTTACAATTACCTCATAAGTAAAGACTTATAAAATAGTATGTTGAAAAGAGATTCACAGGGGCGCCGGGCTTTGTATGCCGCCATATTCGCTGTAATATGTTTCGGCGCCGGCTTTATGCTGGCTTCAAGTTGGGAGACGCCGGCGCGGTTGACAGCCGGACCTCCGGTAACCGGCGGCGCCAGAAGTTCGTCCAGTCAAACAGTTCAGGCGCCGGTTCTCGATGCCGAAGGCCACAGCCCGTTCGTCGGCGTGGCTGAAGCCGTGAAGCCGACGGTCGTGAATATTACGGCTGAAAAAACCCTTAAAAATCAGCCGGGAATTCCTTTTGATATTTTCGATTGGGGTCCGTTTTTCAATGAACCGCCGCGGGGACGCAGCCGTGGCCGCCGCACGCCGAGCGTTACCGCCGGTGGCTCTGGCATCATCGTCGATAATAGTGGTTATATACTGACTAATAATCATGTCATCGCTGACGCCAGTGAAATAACTGTTAAATTTGCCGATAAGACATCCCGCATCGCCAAAGTGGTGGGCGCCGACCACGAGACCGATGTGGCGCTTCTCAAGGTCGATGGCGACATTCCGCCCGAAATGTTAGCCCGAATGGGCGACAGCGATGACATCCGCATCGGCGATTGGGCGATTGCCATCGGCAATCCGTTCGGACTCGATTGGACGGTTACGGTCGGTGTCATCTCGGCGCGCGGCCGGTCAAACCTCAACATCAGCGGCGACGAAGGTCCATCCTATCAAGATTTTATTCAGACCGATGCTTCAATCAATTACGGCAATTCCGGCGGACCGCTGGTGAACATCCGCGGCGAAGTCATCGGCATCAATACGGCTATCAATGCACAAGGTCAAGGCATCGGCTTCGCTATACCCATCAACTTAGCCCGCAAGATTATGGGACAGTTGCTCGCCAGCGGTGAAGTCAAACGTGGCTATCTTGGCGTCGTGCCGAATGAACTGGACGATATGAAACGTGAGGCGTTAGGTTTGGAGCCGGCACGTAAAGGCGTATTCGTCGAAGATGTGCAGGTCGGGACGCCGGCCGACAAAGGCGGACTTAAAGGCGGCGATGTCATCGTCGAATTAGACGGTAAACCGGTCGAAGATGTCAGCGATTTCCGTTTCCGCATCGCCGACCATCCGCCCGGCGATGAGTTGCGGATGACCATCCTGCGTGGCGGCAAAACGATGAAAATGGGTTTCAAACTTGCCGACCGCAAGGAGTTTGTCGGCGTAACCAAAGCGCCGGGCTTGAAGGGCGGTCAGTTCTGGCTCGGCATCGAAGTCGCGCCAACCGACAGTAAATTGGGGCGGCAGTGGGGACTGGACGAACTCAAAGGCGCGCTGGTCATCTCGGTGCAGCCCGATTCGCCGGCTGAAGGCTTGATTGAGCCGGGTGATATCATCGTCGAAGTCGGCGCGATGGAAGTAGAATCAGTCGAAGAATATAAGAAAGCCATCGAAAGCCTCCAGGACCGTAAAAAAGCCATCCCATTCTGGGTCATTCGCAATGGCAGACGCACTTTCATTCCGGTGCGTCCGGCGCCATAATAGTGCTTGAGCGCCTAAGCGCTTGAGTGGTTGTAGCAAAACATAGCCGACTGATAAGCGGGGAAGGCTCGATAATTTCTCAATATTGGTCGCCCTGAAGCTGCTGACCATAGCGGGTCGGCAGCAGGAAATTTACGATTGGCAATGGAAGGCTTGTGGAGTAACGGCGGCGCTTTTAAAATCCTCAACGCCATCAAATATATCTGCCTGTGGAACAAACTAAAGAATTAATATTATCCTGGTGGTGGAATTTGGGCATCGTCGGGGCCGGCTTTATAGTCGGCGTCTTTGTCGATGTGGTCATTTTTCGCCAATTGAAGCGGCTTGCCGTCAAGACGGAATGGCCCGGCGATGAACTTATCTGGAGCGCCTTAGCCAAGAAGATGCCATTTTGGGGATTGCTGGTGGGATTTGCCATCAGCATTCCTTTTATGCCTATAAGCCCGAAATTAGCCGTCGGGATAAGCCGCGCGACTTATGTTGTTTTAATCCTGTCGGTTACCTGGGTTTTAGCCAAGTTAGCCGCCGACCTCATCGAACTATCTTCGCAGAGCGGTTCGGGGACGGTATCGACGACCATCTTTAAAGTGCTGGCAAAAATCGGCGTCTGGGGCATCGGCATCGCTGTTCTACTGCATCATTTGGGCGTATCCATTGCGCCGGTGTTGACGGCATTCGGCGTTGGCGGTCTGGCGGTAGCCCTGGCGCTGCAAGACACGCTGTCGAATCTGTTCGCCGGCATCCAGATTATCCTTGCCAAACAGGTCAAGGTCGGCGATTACATCAAAATCGACGAACTAAACGAAGGCTTCGTCACCGATATCAACTGGCGCAACACGACCATCCGCGCCTTGTCGAACAATCAAATCGTCATCCCGAATTCCAAACTGGCTTCGACGATTGCGGTGAATTACAATATGCCGGAGAAGGTTTTATCGGTTATAGTTCAAGTCGGCGTGGCTTACGACAGCGACCTTGAGAAGGTGGAACGGGCAGCCATCGAGACGGCGGCGGATGTAATGCAGAATGTTCCTGGAGGCGTGGCGGAGCATCAACCTTTCATTCGCTATCATACCCTGGCGGATTCAAGTATCAATTTTTCAGTGATTTTGCGTGCGAAGGAGTTCACTGACCAATATCTCATAAGGCATGAGTTCATTAAACGGTTGATTAAACGATTTAATGAGGAAAATATACAGATTCCTTTTCCGCAGCGAGTTGTGCATTATGCGGAAACAAATACGGTATTTAATACGGAAATTGATACGAAAAAGTCAAAAAACTATAGTTCAAATAATTTCAGCCGATAACCAACTCCAACTCGTCGAAGAAAATTTCATTCTCATCCGGCAAGGCTATCGATACGCGGATGTATTCCTTCAGACCGTAGCCGTCCATAGGTCTGACTACAACGCCACGTTTTAATAACTGTTGGAAGACCTCTCGTCCGAGTAGCGGGTTGGCTGCCGAGCGGCCGCGCGGGTTAACCTTGATGAGAACGAAATTGGCTTTCGACGGGACATACTCCAGCCCCAACCGATTTAATTCCTTATAAAAAAATCTCTTGCCGTCGGCGTTCATCTGCCGGCCTTTGGCAATATAGTCGGCATCTTCGAGTGCGGCGATGGCGGCAACCTGCCCCAGCGAGTTGACATTGAAGACTTCCCGCACGGTATTCAGCGCTTTGGCAATTTCCGGCGTAGTGATAGCATAGCCGATGCGCAGCCCTGCCAGTCCGTAAATTTTAGAAAAGGTGCGCAGGATGACCACATTTCGACCGTCTTTGACATATTGCAGCGTGTTGGGATACAGGTCGATGTTGCGGTATTCCCAGTAGGCTTCGTCGAAAACCGTGATGACATTCAGCGGGATGCGTTCCATCAGCCAATCGGTCTCGTCGATGGTCAGCATTGTGCCGGTTGGATTATTGGGGTTGGCGATGAATATCAACTTCGTGCGATCATCGCCTTTAAAATACAATGCCTGCGGGTCGTAGTTCAGACCGGGCATTGCCGCCCATTGAATCAAGCCGTTCATTATCTGCATTGTGATGCGGTATTTGAAGTATTCGTAGATACCGATGACTGCGCCGTCGCCGGGGCTGATGAAGGCTTCGCAGATGAGTTCAATGAGTTCCGACGAGCCGTTGCCCAGCACAATCATATTGTCCGGTATGTTGAAGCGTTCGGAAATTTTCCGCCGCAGATAGTATCCTGCGCCATCCGGATAGAACTTCAAGTCCGGCAGTGCATTTTTGATGGCTTCCAGCGCTTTAGGCGATGGACCTAATGGATTTTCATTGGAGGCTAATTTGATTACATTGTCGAGTCTATATTCGCGTTGAACTTCGCTGATGGGTTTGCCCGGTTCATAAGGCACGATTTGTGAAATTATAGGTCGCGCTAACGGCGATATTTCGGTATATGGCATTCTATATTATTGTATATACTGATGTTGTAGAATATTGTGGATTATTGTAGCATAATAATAATTCAGAATTATAAAAACAATCTAATTCGGCAAAATAATTGCCAATAAATTGAGTAAATTGCAAAAGTGATGATTAATCTAGTGCTATGTCAAGCGTAAAATGTCGTCATCCTCAAAGTATGCGAACTGAATTATGACGTTGTGTAAGTTAATTCTGGGACTGAACACTAGTGCCTCGTTGTAGAAGAAACTGGCATCATAGTATAGACAGGAGGACAGGCGTCCCTGCCTGTCCACTTTGTGGTCATATCTTCCGGGACAGGCAGGGACGCCTGTCCACTTTGCGGTCATATCTTCCGGGACAGGCAGGGACGCCTGTCCTCCTGTCCGATGCAAGTAGATACTAGCCTGTGCGAAATATGCGCCTTTGTGTCGATTATTTTCCCTTTGCCATCCACCAGACCATAGCGCCGGCGACGAGCAAGGCGCATAGCAGCCACAGCCAGAGTCGCCAACTTTGGCTGTCCGGTTCGATATCCGGCGCGTAATCCGCATCGAAGACTTCCAGGTCCCAGCCTTTCTGCAGCGCGACGATAACCGGCGGCGGATTGTATTTGGATTCAGCGTAAATCATCTTGGTCGGATCGAAGGTTTTGCCGTGGCGGTAGAAGACTTCGCCGTCGGCGTTCAGGATGCGGAAAGCGATGCTGCCTTGACGCGCAATTTGCGAGCCGGTTAGTTCCGACTCGAAAGGCACCAAGGGAAAACGCGGCCGTGTTGCGAACTCGTCCAAAAGCCGCGGCACATCATTGTTGAGATATTCCTCGAACGAGAAGAAAACGCCTGCCATCTGAATCGGTATGTATGACCCAATCGGAATGGGCAGAAATCCGAGCCACCAGCGCTGTTCGTCGGCTTTGAAAGCGCTGATGTAAAGCTGCCCGCCGGGATTGGGCTTGTTCAGCGCGTCACGTAGTTCGACGCTCAACTTTTCAAGCACAAACGGCGAGGTTGGGTGGTCGAGTTGCAATTTTGAGCCATTGGTCTGCCAGACGAAGCAGGTTGGCAGGCGGTCGTCTGGCGCCCATTTGGTCAGCATATCGACGCTGACTTCATGTTGGCCCGGGTGCCGCGCTAGGAAGTTGGCGAGCCTTTCCAGCGGTGCGAAGTAAGGGTCGGTGAGCGCTTGATGCACGGCGGTGGCGACGGCTTTGCCGAGTGCGACGGCTGACGCGTCGATTTGAGACGAACTCTTGCGTGCAGCCTTTGGACGGACTATGACGAATAGTCCGGTTATGACTGCCGTGATGACTAAGAAACCGATGATGTGGCGCAAAATGACACTTGGGTTAGAAGTTTCTTATAAGTTAAACCTGAATTCCTGCAAAACAAAGTCGAAAGTGAAGATATTTAACAATGGATGAAGCGGATACTTAAGTTTAAGTTTTATTTCATCCGTTTAATCCGCCATGAATTAAACCACTAAATTATCTCGATATTTCTAACTTAGCGGGCAAATCGCTTGACAAAGGTTTGATTGGTTTTATATTGCAAAATGAAGACGTAATGTTAACTTATACCAATTTGCATTCAAATGAATAATAAAGGGATGCAAAATTAACAACGGATTAAACGGATAGAACGGATAACATAGCGGCTTTACAGGATTATCCGTTTCATCCGTTTAATCTGTTGTGAATTTGTTTTGACATTTATCATC
>VGIO01000073.1 GCA_016867855.1 Calditrichota bacterium | reverse complement strand
GCGTATGCAGAGTGGACTAACAGCCTGCTCGTCAAGGCGGAATTTTCAAAGTAATTTGATAACCATTAGCGAAATCGACGCCCTCGTCCGGCCGGTATTAGAGCAAGAACGGGTGCATTTGTGCGGCATAAAAGTATCCGGACGCGCTGGCAAGCCGTTCATTCAGATCTTCGTCGATTACGAGGAGAGCCATATTACCATCGACGAATGCGCTCGTCTCAGCCGATTGGTGCAGGATGTATTGGATATGCAGCCACGGCCATTGCTCGATTACCGGCTCGAAATCTCGTCGCCGGGATTAGACTGGCCGCTGACTGAAGTCTGGCAATTTCGCAAGAACCTCGGACGCCGGATAGCCTGGCGAAGAGCGGACAACACCCGCACCAAGGGTGAACTCGTCGGGATTGCCGAAGACGGCAATTTAGTGATTGAAGTCAATGGTGGACTCGTCCAGATGCCGCTTGACAGCCTAGTCGGCGCGGTCGTCTTGACAGCCGCTCCGCAGCCCAAACCGGGCCGCAGCAAGATAGGAAAACAGAAGACAAAGTGAAGCACGAAGTAGTTGACGCCGTTCAAAATCTAATCAAAGAGAAAAGCATCGACCGCGATGCTTTTCAGGAAATCATCGAATCAGTGTTCGTGGCGATGATTAAGAAAAAATACGGCAAATCGGATAATTTCAGCGTCATTTTCAATCCGGACAAAGGCGACATCGAAATCCAATGTATCAAGGTTATCGTTCCGGATGGCGAAGTCCGCGATCCAGCGACTGAAATTAGCCTGTCGGACGCCAATGAATACGACCCGGAAGCCTCGCTCGGCGAAGAGACTATGGTTATGATCGATTACGAAAAGGAGTTCGGCCGGCGGGTGGTCGTTTCTGCCAAGCAGTATCTTATCCAGCGCATTCGTGAAATCGAGAAGGATAACCTTTATAGAGAGTTCACCCAGCGTATCGGTGAGATTGTCATCGGTGATGTCCATCAGGTCAACCGTAAAGAGGTGCGTCTTTATATAGATAAGACTGAAGTCATAATGCCACAGAACGAGTCGGTGCCGAGCGAGCGCTACCGGCGCGGCGACAGCATTAAGACGATTGTCCTCGAAGTTAAAGCCGCCAACCGTGAGCCGGAGATTATCGTTTCACGTCGGCATATAAATTTTGTGCGGCGGTTGTTCGAATTAGAGGTGCCTGAGATTTACGACGGCATCGTCGAGATCAAGGCTATTGCACGCGAAGCCGGCGAGCGAACTAAAATCGCCGTTGACTCAAACGATAAGCGCATCGACCCGGTCGGCGCCTGCGTGGGGATGAAAGGTGTTCGTATTCAAGCGATTGTGAAAGAGTTGAACCGCGAAAAAATCGACATCATTCCCTGGACGCGCGACCGCGATATGTTCATTCGCCGCGCCTTAGCGCCGGTCATTCCACTTGAGTTAGTCTATCTTGAGGGAGGCAACAAAGTCTTAGCCATTTTCCCCGACGAGCAGATAGCGCAAGCCATCGGCCGGCGCGGCATTAATGTGCGTTTAGCATCCCAACTCACCGGCTACAATATCGACCCGGTGCGCGCCAGCGATTACTATCAGGAAGAATTATCGCTCGACGAAGTCGAAGGGCTGCCGGACGGAGCGCTGGAACTGTTGAAATATGCCGGCTACCGCACCGCCGAAGAGGTCGTCAACGCCGGACGTGATGCACTAGATACTATCGTGGATCTAGATCCCGAAACTGCCGACCATATATTCCAAGTCATCAGCGGATACTTCGAGGAGACGGAAGAAGACGCTTAGTTCGCCCGAATCCAATACAATCGTTTCCCGAGCGAAAAAGAATATCGAATTAATGCCGGAAGAGCCGACCAAGACACGCAAAGTATATGAGGTCGCCAAAGAATTGAATACGGCGACCCCGACGGTGCTTGAATACCTCGAATCGAAGGGTTACGATGTCAAGCGCAAGCAGATGTCGCCGGTGAGCGAGGAGATGTTTGTCGAATTGATGAAGCGGTTCGATAAGCAACGCTATCAACGTTACCTCGGCGAACATACTGTTGGACGCGAAGGCGAATTTAAGCGTGAAACTGTTCGGCTGCGCGAAGCCGAATTGGAAAAACTGCTGGCGGCTAAAGGCGTAACAGCCGCGCCATCAAAGCAGGCGCCCAAGAAAATCGAACTGCCTAAGTTTCAAGAGTTTGTGGTCGAAGCCGCGCCGCCGCGTCCTGAGCCGGCAGCAGTTGAGCCTCAAGTCGAGCTTTCAGTTATAAGCGAGCGTCCGTTCGAAGCGCTTAAACCGGCAGTTGGCGAAGCACAGCCAAGCGCTTCCATCCCGCCAGCCGTAGCGCCGTCGGTTAAAATTCGACCGGCAGTTGTTCCTCCAGCCGGCTCGCCCTTAAAAGCCCCTAAAATTTCTGAGCCGGCTGCAGTCAGCCCTAAAACTAAACCGGTTCAGCCAGGACCAGCCTCTGCGCCAGCGCCGGCTAAACGTAAAATTGAACTGCCGAAAATTGTCCCGCTGGTGATAGTAGAAGCCGCGCCGTCACAGCCGAAGAAGAAATTAAAGCGCAAACGCGTTGCTGCTAAAGTAGAGACCATAGCCGAAGCCATTGAAACCGAAGTTGAAACCCGGCTGGCAAAAGAAAAAGCCAAAACTGTCAAAGGTAAACCGGCTGTCAAGGCGGTTGAGGGCGCGGTGTCAAAGCGCCGGCGGCGAAGACGCGGCAAAGGCGGCGGAGCCGCTGCAGTCGAGGCGGCGCCTGCGGCCGCCAAACTCGCGCCCGAAAAACGCAAAGCCCGCAAAGTCAGCCAGAAAGAAGTCGCCGCGACTATCAGAAAAACAATCGCCGCAATGGACGACCACGGCAAACGCCGCTACCGCCGTGAAAGACAGGCTGCGACCAGCGATCTGCCCCAAACCGGGGCCTTAAAAGTAACGGAATTCCTTACTACCGCCGAACTCGCCGCTATGATAGAAGTCCCAGTCCAAGACCTCATCAAACGCTGCTTAGAAATGGGTATGATCGTCTCTATCAACCAACGTCTTGACCGTGATGTAATTGTGCTGCTCGCAGCGGAATTCAATGTCGAAGTCGAGTTTGTTAAAGAAGAAGAAATGGAGCTGGAAGATGAGGAAGTCAATCTAGAGAACTTGCAACCGCGGCAGCCGGTTGTTACAGTGATGGGGCATGTTGACCACGGCAAGACTACCCTGCTCGATTATCTGCGTCGAACACGCGTCGCGGAGAAGGAAGCCGGCGGCATTACCCAGCATATTGGCGCTTATGAAGTCGATTATCAAAGCCATCGTATAACCTTCTTGGACACGCCGGGCCACGAGGCGTTCACTGCGATGCGCGCCCGTGGCGCCCAAAGCACCGATATTGTTATTTTAGTCGTTGCGTCTGATGACAAAGTAATGCCACAGACCTTGGAAGCCATAGACCATGCGCGCGCCGCCGGCGTGCCGATTGTCGTTGCCATCAATAAAATCGACAAACCGACGGCAAATCCCGACGCTATATACAAACAATTAGCCGATAATAACCTTTTAGTCGAGAAGTGGGGCGGTAAATACCAATCGGCTGAAATATCCGCCAAGTTCGGGCAAAACATCGACGATTTACTGAGCGAACTGCTGGTCGCCGCTGAACTGCTCGATTTGAAATCCGACCCGACGGCGCGGGCGAAAGGTCCAATCATCGAAGCCCGTCTGGATAAAGGGCTTGGCGTCGTAGCGACTACATTGGTGCAGACCGGCACATTGCGGGTCGGCGACTGTTTCGTCGCTGGGCAGCAATACGGTCGCGTCAGGATGTTGCTCAACGAAAACGGCGCAATGGTTGCCAACACCGGTCCCGGCAAGCCTATTCAGGTCGTCGGTTTCAACGGCGTCCCCCAAGCCGGCGATTATCTCCTCGTCTATCCGACTGAGCGTGAAGTCCGCGATATCGCCCTCAGACGCCAGCAACAATACCGCGAACTATCGATGCGCCAAATCCGCGCCTTGTCCCTCGAACAGATGTCAAAACGGATGGCGGAACGGGATTTAAAGGAATTGGGACTGGTCATCAAAGGCGATGTGCATGGTTCGATTGAGGTTTTAGCGGACGCCCTTATGAAACTATCCAATTCCGAAGTATTGGTAAAGATCATTCGGCGCGGCGTTGGCGCCATCACCGAGTCAGACATCCTGTTAGCCGCAGCCTCCGGCGCCATCGTAATCGGCTTCCATGTCCATCCCAATCCGCAAGCACGGGAACTTGCCCGCAATGAAGGCGTCGAGATAAGGTCTTATCGCATCATCCACGAGGTCGTCGATGATGTGCGCAAGGCGATGGAAGGAATGCTCGCGCCGTTGCGCGAAGAGAAGATCATCGGACAGGTCGAAATCCGCAAGATCTTCAAAATCAGCCGCGTCGGCACGGTCGCCGGCTGCTATGTGCAGGAAGGTAAGGTTACGCGCAACAACCGCGTCCGCTTGCTGCGCGATAATGTCGAAATATGGTCCGGCAATTTATCGAGCCTTAAGCGCTTCAAGGACGACGCCCGTGAAGTCATCGCCGGTTTCGAATGCGGCATAAGTCTGGACGGCTTCAACGACATCAACGAAAACGACCGGCTGGAAATCATCGAAATCGTCGAAACCTCTCGCAAACTCGAAACTGTGAATTGATTATCTTAGTGATACTCTACGATTTACACCTGCCCTACGCTAATTCGCTTAAAGACAAACGGCACATCGTGCAGAGTTTGAAGGACAGGCTTAAAACCCGATTGAATCTATCGGTGGCTGAGGTTGACTTTCAGGATACTTGGCAGCGTTGCCGTCTGGCAGCCGCCTGGGTTGGCATAGACGCTGCTGCAAGGCAAAAAATTCAAGTCGAAGTCGATAAAATAGTCTCCAGCCGTGATGATGTTAATATAACAAATGTGCAGACAATCGATTATTAATGAAACCTAATCGATTACTCAGAGTCGACGAATTACTCAAGCGGGAGCTAGGCGCGCTTTTAACCTCCGGCAGCGGCGAATATATGGTCACCGTTACAGAAGTTCGTGTATCGCGCGACTTGAGTTATGCGGATGTTTGGGTGTCTATTTTAGGTGAACCGGAAGTGCGGACAGCAGGTTTAAGCAAACTGAAGAGCGAAGCCTGGCGATTACGGCATACTTTAGCCGGCAGGGTCTATCTGCGCAAAATGCCTCTGTTGCGCTTCTTTTTCGACGAGACGCTCGACCGCGCCGAACGTATCGACCGGGCGCTGAAAGCCAGCGGGATACAGACTGACGAACAAGACTACCACACTGAATAACGACATCCTGCGCCAAATCCGAGAATTCTTAGTTTCGGAGTCAGGCGAGATATTAGTCATATCTCATTTCTATCCGGATGGCGACGCCATCGGCTCGCTCATCGCCTTTGGCGAGATGTTAGCGCAGATAGGAACGACCTACACTCTCGCTATCGACGATAACTGCGCCGAGAAATATCAATTTATGCAAGGCTTTGAGCGGATTAGAAATCTCAAACTGCAGCCTTTACAACGAATTTATAACCGGATTGCGGCTTTGGATGTAGGCTCGTTGCCGCGAATGGGCGCAGCGCAGGAATGCATCGGTCCGGCGACGAAAATACTGAACATCGACCATCATTGGACGGGCAGCCATTTTGCGCATATTAACTTAATAGATGTCTATTCTTCAGCGACTTCGGAAATACTTTACGATCTGTGCAACGCTCTAAAATTGGAAATAACGCCGATGATGGCGGAAGCGCTGTTTGTGGGGATTTTAACCGATACTGGACGCTTTCGCTTCGCCAACACCACGGCGCGGGCGATGCAGATTTGCGCTGATTTAGCCGCCCGCGGCGTGGACGCGGCTCGTCTAACCGAGCGCATCTATTTCGATCATCCGTTCGAAACGATGCGGGCTTTGACCAAAGCGCTCGCCAGCCTGGAACTTTATTCGGACGGGCAGGTCAGTCTGATGTCCTTGGATATGAAGGATTTAGTCGATGATACCGAAGGCTTTGTCGAATATGGCGTGGCGATTAAAGGCGTCAAATTAGCCGCGTTCTTATGTGAAATAGGTCCGGACTTGTGGAAGGTATCGCTGCGTTCGCGCTGCGAGATAGATGTCAGCGTCATTGCGATTAACTTCGGCGGCGGCGGACATCTTAAGGCGGCCGGCTTTCGCCGGCGCAGCAAGAAAGATACTTTGAAAACAGCGCTGCTGAAGGCTTTCGAGGCGAGTTTGAATTCGCGTTTGGCATCGTAAAAGACAGGCAAACGCGCTTGGTTTACTGGTGTTCAAATTAGTTGAAAGAATGCAGCCCGGCTTCTTGAAGCCGGGACCATTGCGGCGTATGGAATCGTCCTATCCTTTGCTGCAGACTACGGCGAGTCTGTAGCGATTGTTTGTTCACTCCAGTGAAAAATCATCTGTGGATTTAAACGGCACAATACTGCTCATTAATAAACCGCCCGGCCTAACCTCCTTCGATGTGGTATATCGCCTTCGCAAGGCTGCCGGCGGACTTAAGACCGGCCACGCCGGAACTCTCGACCCCTTCGCCGAGGGTTTGCTGATAGTGGGTCTTGGGCGCAAAGCGACGCGCCGACTCGACGAATTTATGCAGATGGAAAAGGAATACCGGACTGAAATAGTCTTTGGAATTAAAACCGACACCGGCGACTGCACAGGTAATATTATTGCGCAGGAGTCTTTTAGGATGCCTGAAATTGGCGCTGTGCAGTCGGTCTTACAACGTTTTTGCGGTGAAATCGAACAGATACCGCCACTATATTCAGCCGTAAAAGTCGATGGCGTTCGAATGTATAAAGCCGCCCGTAGAGGCGTCAAACTCGAAGCCAAGCCTCGCAAGATTAATATCTATGCACTCAAATTACTGGAATTGCTTCCCGACGGAATGCTTATAAGCGTCGTTTGTTCGCGTGGGACCTATATCCGCACTTTGGCGGTTGACATCGCGGCGGAGCTGGGTCTGAGAGCCTATCTACGTCGCCTGATTCGCACGCGCATCGGGGAATATACATTAGAGCAAGCCTTAAGGCTTGAGTCAGCGGTCGAAAATCTATCGCTGGGAGTCAAGCCGGTTTAAATGGAAATCATCCACGGTTTGGAAAATGTTCCCCGCAATCCAGCGGCATTAGTTACGGTTGGTTCGTTCGACGGCGTGCATCGCGGTCATCAACGCATTTTAAGGCAAATGCGCAAGTCCGGCGCCGGTCCGGTAACGCTGCTGACCTTCGAACCGCATCCGCAGAGCGTCGTCCATCCGGAAATTCCGCCGCCGCCAATTTTGACCAGTTTTGAGGAGCGGGTGGCGTTGTTTGAAAATTATGGCGTCGATGTTCTGATTTTAGCCAAATTCGACGTAAACTTCGCGCAGATGACGGCCGCTGATTTCGTCGGCGAGGCGCTTTATAAGTCAGTGGGAATGTCGCGTATTTATGTCGGACCAAATCATCACTTTGGACACAGCCGCGCCGGCGATGTCCATCTTTTACAGGAAATAGCGCATCGGCTCGGTTTTAAGGTCGAGGTCGTCGAGCCGATTATCAGCCGCGGTGCGGCTATATCGTCGAGTCGCATCCGCAAAGCCCTGACCGGCGGCGACGCCCGGCAGGCGTTCAACTGGCTGGGTCGGCCTTACTACTTAATTGGCAAGGTCACCCGCGGCGCCGGGCGAGGCAAGCGGCTCGGCTTCCCCACTGCCAATCAGATAATAAGCGACCCGCTGAAACTCGCGCCTCCGGCGGGAATTTACGCCTCAGTCACAGAATGGGACGGCGACCGCTGGCCATCGGTTACGCACATTGGACCACGGCCGACATATCAAGAAGAGGATTGGACAGTTGAAACCCATATCATCGGTTTCGACGAAGATATTTATGGACGCACGATTCGCGTAGGATTATGCCAAAAACTGCGAAATATAATACATTACGATTCGGAGAAATGTCTAATCGCGCATATTAGGCTCGATTGCCTATCTTCGATGCAGACCTTGACGGAGGCGGGTTTCAGTCCGCTGGCGCGGTGGTTTAATCGGCGACTGTCAGGGAACGGACGAGACAGATATATGAGATAGACTGAAATGACAGAGTTGACCTAGCGTTATGTTACAGTAATAATGATATGTGTTATGCTGAACGCAGTGAAGCATCTCGTCGGGATAAACGGGGACGAGATCCTTCACTTCGTTCAGGATGACGACATCTTACGCTTGACATAGCACTAGTGGTCTAATTTCTACTTTTCAACTTTTTAACTTTCAACTGAAAATGCCGGATTTATCGCAATCTAATCAGGAACTTATAATCCAATATGGCGCTCACGGCGCGGATACGGGCCGCACTGAAGTCCAAATCGCCGTATTGACGAACCGTATTAATTACTTGGCGGACCATTTCAAGACCCACACAAAAGACCATCACAGTCGAAGGGGACTTTTGAAAATGGTCGGCCGCCGCCGCAGGCTACTCAAATATCTTATGGACAAAGATATTGAGCGCTACCGGCAAATCATCGAACAACTCGGACTTCGCAGGTAAGTCAGCCTCAGTGGCTGCCGACTGCAGATAATTTCTAAAATTGTCGCTTATTCGCATTTATATTGAGTCTGATTCATCAGGATAACTCAAGCGTCATACTGAACGTAGTGAAGCATCTTGCTAGAAAACAGGATGGGATTCTTCATTTCGTTCAGAATGACAGACCAGCGAATCGACTAAAACATAGTGTTTTACGCGAGCAATTTCATACGGATTGACACAGCTGGTCGGCGCCTGGAAGTTCGGGAGCAAGGAGTAAAAAGAAATTGATAGTTCAACGCGAGATTGAAGTAGGCGGACGCGTGCTTAAGGTCATCTTGGGTAAGACGGCCCGCCAGTCCGACGGCGCGGCTTGGGTGCAGTATGGCGATACCGTGCTGCATGTTGCTGTAGTATCAGCCGACGAGGCTCGTGCAGGGCAGGATTTTCTGCCGCTGACCGTCGATTACAGAGAAAAATTCTTCGCCGCTGGCAAGATTCCCGGTGGCTTCTTCAAGCGGGAAGGGCGCCCGCACGAGAAGGAAATCTTAAGCGCCCGCCTCATCGACCGGCCCATCCGCCCGCTGTTTCCGGAGTATTATCCGTTTGAAACGCAGGTGATGGCGATTGTTCTGTCCGCCGACCGCGAAAACGATGCCGATATTCTGGGTCCCATCGGCGCCTCGCTGGCGCTGAATATGTCCGATATCCCGATGAATTACGCCATAGCATCGGTGCGTGTCGGGCTTATCGACGGACAATATATTGTCAATCCGACCAACGCTCAACAAGAACATAGCCGCCTCAACCTTTATGTCGTGGGCAGCACCGATGCGATTACGATGGTCGAAGGTCACGCTTACGAAGCGTCCAATCATGAACTCATCGACGCAATCTTCTTCGGGCACGAACATATCAAGCAGATTGTCGCCTTTGAGGAGGACATTCTATCCGGTGTTCGCAAACCGCCGCGGCTCATCGAATCTCCACCTAAAGATGAACCGCTGATAGAGAAAGTCACCGCAATAGCGATGCCGGTCGTCAAGGAAATTGCCCGCGAGACTGACAAAGCCCAGCGCAAAGAGAGGACTTCAGGCTTACTCGACCGACTTGCCGCCGAGACCGGCGCCGATGAGACTAAAGTGGATGAAATCAAGGCTTTAGTCAAAGAGTTACTGAAGGATGAAGTCCGCGGCAATATTTTACGGGAGAACCGGCGCATCGACGGCCGGCGGAACATCGATATTCGCGATATTACTTGCGAAGTCGGCTTGCTGCCTCGCGCTCACGGCTCAGCCCTGTTCGCCCGCGGACAGACCCAAGCGCTGTCGGCAGTTACGCTTGGCACGAAGGAAGACCAGCAGAAAATCGAGAACCTAGACGAAGATGGCTATCGCAAATTTATGCTGCATTATAACTTCCCGCCTTATGCGACTGGCGAAGTCAAAGGCTCGTTCGGGGTCAGCCGGCGCGAAGTCGGCCACGGCAAATTGGGCGAACGCGCCCTCGAAGCCGTGCTGCCCGACTGGGATGATTTTCCTTACACGATTCGGGTGGTGTCGGAGATTCTCGAATCAAATGGCTCGTCTTCGATGGCGACGGTCTGCGCCGGGTCGCTGGCGCTGATGGACGCCGGCGTGCCGCTGAAGAAAGCCGTCGCCGGGATTGCAATGGGACTTATTAAAGAGGGCGATGAATATGTCATTTTAACCGATATTCTCGGCGATGAAGACCATCTCGGCGATATGGATTTCAAAGTCGCCGGCACGCGCGACGGCATCACCGCCTTCCAGATGGACATTAAGATCAAGGGCATCACGGCAGACATTATGGCGAAAGCCTTGACGCAAGCCCGCGACGCCCGTCATCAGATCCTCGACATAATGGACCGCGCTATCGACGCAGCGAGGCCGGAAATATCGCGCTTCGCGCCGAAGTTTGTCATCTTGAAGATACCGGTGGATAGAATCGGCGCGCTTATTGGCCCCGGCGGCAAGAACATCCGGCAAATCATTGCCGACACCGGCGCGACTATCGATGTCGAAGACGACGGCACAGTGCGCATCGGGGCGGTCGATGCGGCTTCCAGCGACGCGGCTCGCCAGCGCGTCGAAGAGGTCGCCGCCGTGCCGGAAGTCGGTAAAATCTATAACGCCACCGTCAAGCGGCTGATGGACTTCGGAGCATTCGTCGAAATATTGCCCGGCATCGAAGGCTTAATGCATGTCTCGCAAATCGACCTAAAGCGCGTCGAAAATGTCTCGGATTATTTTCAAGTCGGCGACAAAGTCGATGTGAAACTATTGAAGATCGAAGCCGATGGCAAACTCGACCTTTCGCATAAAGTCCTGCTGCCCGGCTACGACCCGGCTAACGATGTTCCTCGTGAGCGGCGTCCGCGCGACGACCGCGGCCGCGACAGGGATAGGGATAGAGACCGTGGACCGCGCCGCGGCGGCGGGGACAGAAGAAGGTAAGCGGAAAAATAATGTCCAAACCCATCGCCAACGCCTTCGACGGCGTTTATCGCAAGACCATCCTCGACAATGGTGTGCGGATTGTAACCGAAGATATGCCTGGTATGCGCAGCCTGGCGCTGGGGATGTGGTTCGACACCGGCAGCCGCGACGAGCCGGAGGAGTTCTCAGGTATCTCGCATTTCCTTGAACATATGAATTTCAAGGGAACGGAGCGGCGCTCGGCGGCTGCCATCGCCCGCCAAATCGAAGGCCGCGGCGGGCATCTGAACGCCTTTACTTCCAAAGAGACGACCTGCTTCTTCGCCCGCATCATCGATGACCAACTGCCGGTTGCAGTCGATGTGCTTGCCGACATCGCCCAGCACTCCAAATATGCCGACGACGAAGTGAACCGCGAGCGGGGGGTCATTTTAGAAGAGTTGAAGAATGTGGAAGATACACCGGACGAATGGGTGTTCGATCACTTTATTGAGCAGCTCTTTAATGGACATTCGATGGCACGGCCGGTGCTAGGCATACGCCAGTCGCTGCTGAATATCACCCGCGCAACCTTAGTATCCTACCGTTCGCAGCGCTATACGACCTCGCGGGCGGTAGTGGCGGCGGCTGGACGCATCGACCATCAGCGGTTAGCGCGGTTGGTTGAGCATCGGTTAAATTCCAGCGCCAACGAAGTTGCCGTTCGTCTAGCGCCGCCGCCGGTGAAAGCGCAAAATAGACGCCGGGAAGTGAAGACCAATACCCAGCAGACCCATATTTGCTGGGGCTGCCGGGCTTACGACTATAAAGATAAGCGCAAATGGATTCTGCTCGTCTTAAACACTTTGTTAGGCGGCGGGATGAGTTCTCGGCTGTTCCAGAGTATCCGTGAGAAATATGGATTGGCTTATTCAGTCTATTCCTTTATGGAGACTTACTTTGACACCGGCGTCTTCGGCGTCTATGCCGGAACCGAACCCAAACAGGCTGAACGCGCCTTGCAGTTAATCCAGTCTGAAGCCCGTGATTTAGTCCGCCAGCCGATATCGCAGCGGGAACTGAACTTCAACAAAGACCAACTGAAAGGCAGCCTGTTGATAGGGCTCGAATCACCCACCAGCCGGATGCACCGTCTGGCAAAGATGGAACTTTACACCGGAAGGTGGATTTCGTTGGACGAAGTCAAAGCCCTCATCGATGCCGTAACTATCGAAGATATTCGACGGACAGCGAAGGAACTATTCGAAGAGCGACCGCTGTTCACGGTGATGTTGCTGCCGAATTGAGTGTCCGATGTCTACGATTTCTCGATTTCTTGGCATTCAAATAAAGATGCATTTTAATGACCATTCACCACCCCACTTCCACGCGCATTATGGTGAAAAATCGGCATCTATTCGGATAAATGATTTTGGTATATTTGAGGGAGAACTGCCGGCGAAAATCGTAGCGTTAGTGATTGAATGGACTATCTTACATAGAGACGAATTATTGGACAATTGGGAACGGGGTCGATCTGGAAAAGGACTCAAAAAGATAAAACCATTAGTTAATATGTCGCCTAAATTAATTAAAATAGAATATTTACACGATTACACTCTTAGACTCAGCTTTGCCGACGGCTCAACGGGTGAATATGATTTCGCTGCCCGTGTCGGTTTCAAAGGCGTTTTTACCAAATTACGAGACCAATCTAGATTTCGCCGGTTTCGCATAAGCCGCATAGATGCGACGTTGACCTGGTCGGGAAATATCGATCTTGATCGGGATGTTCTTTATGCTGATGTTACCGGTAAACCGATTGTCTGGAACGATGAGGTTGTATATCAACCGAATAAACTTAACATCAATTTACATTCAATTGATTATAAATAATTATACTAACAGTAAATTGAATAGGTTAAGCAAAGACCTAGAATCATATTCACCCATTCTGCTTTGTCAACTGTTAATTAGCAAACAGTTTATAATAAAATCAACATTGAACGAAGGATAAATTCCACGCTCTAATCTTAAAAACAATCGGTATTATCGCTAATTAAAATGACGCCCATCCGCCCCGCTGTCCGGACGAACCACATCAAATACGCCGTCCGCGACGTAACGCTATTTGCCGAAGAAGTCGCCAAAACCCGAGACGATATGCTGTATCTGAATATCGGCGACCCGAATAAGTTCGACTTCGAAACGCCGCCGCATATTGTCGAGTCGATTTGCAAAGCCTTGCGCGACAACCGCAACGGCTATGCGCCGTCATCCGGCGTTAAAGAGGCAGTCGAAGCCGTCCGTCGAAGCGCTGAAGCCAAGGGCATCGGCAATATTCAGGATGTCTTCATCACCAGCGGCGCCAGCGAAGCCATCGAACTCTGTTTGACGGCTTTAGCCGAAGCCGGCGACAATGTTCTACTGCCGACGCCCGGCTATCCGCTCTATACCGCCGTAACCGCCAAACTGCAAGTAGCGGATAATCCTTACTATTTGAACGAAGCCAACAACTGGCAGCCGGATTTAGACGACATCGCGCTAAAAATCAACGACCGCACGCGGGCGATAGCGCTTATCAATCCTAACAACCCGACCGGCTCAAACTGCGCGCGGGAATTGTTGGAAGGCGTGTTGGAACTTGCCCGAAAACATAACCTCGTCATCTTCGCCGATGAAATTTACGACAAACTGCTTTTCGATAACCGGAAACATATATCGATAGCCTCGCTCGACCATCAGCATCCCATCATAACTTTCAACGGTCTATCGAAGAACTATATCGGACCCGGATTGCGCATCGGCTGGGGAATAATCAGCGGCGACCGAGAACATTGGGGAGATTATATTGAAGCGGTGAACAAGATGCTGCGGGCGCGGCTCTGCGCCAACCATCCGATGATGTTCGCCGTTCAGCCGGCTTTGGAAAGCGACCAGTCACATCTGGCGGTTATGAATGCCAAACTGCAGCGGCGCCGCGATATCACTTACGATATGCTCAACGCAGCGCCGGGAATCTCCTGCGTTAAGCCGGGCGGAGCGTTCTATGCCTTCCCGCGGCTGGAAATCGACGGCAGCGATAAAGATTGGGTCGAAGGCTTGATGAGCGCGACCGGCGTGGTCGTCGTCTATGGCAGCGGCTTCGGGCAGGTTCCCGGCACGAAACATTTCCGCGTAGTGTTCCTGCCGGACGAAAAGACATTAATGCATGCTTACATAAAGATTGCCGAATTTATGCGGCGCTAATGACGATGTCGCTCTGAACGCAGTAAGGAGTCTC
>VGIO01000072.1 GCA_016867855.1 Calditrichota bacterium | reverse complement strand
CTCGTCGAAATAACTGACTATAATCCGCACTGTGTCGCGCAAGGTCGCGCCCGGAACGGGCGTCTCAAACCACACATCCGGCGGGATGAAGTCGTCTGAAGGCGGATTATTCTGAACGCGAATGGTTAGAGTCGGCGAGGCGCCGGCATTGCCGGCTTTATCATAGGCGCGGGCTTCGAGGGCATATACGCCGTCGGAGTCAGAGAGGGTGTTCCAGGTGAAGGTGTAGAGGGTATCATTCAGGGGTGTTGCAGGTCGGGATGCAATGCGCCACAGGTCGGGGGCGAAGCCGTTCTTGAAGATGCGGATGGAGTCGAGTCCGGATTCGTCAAAGGCGGTTATGACGATTTCGACGCTATCGGCGACGACTATCTGCGAACCTGTTCTGCCGTCGACCGAAACCCATTCGACCGCCGGAGGCTTGTTATCTTGAGGAGGCGCCAGGATGGTCTTCTCTTCGGTGCAGGAAATGAAGGCTGCGACGAGCGAGCCGCAAGTATAAAGTAACAAATGCTGAAGAAATGGGGATTTGCTTTGCATTTTAAACTCCTAAAGATATTAGATTCCGATGAGAAACGAATTCATAAGTAATATAAACCAAATTACTATAAAATGCCAATCCTGAATGGCTCATAAAGAAATAGGGTCTGCCGAATAAAGACTTATTCTGCAGACCCTAATTCGATATTATGAACAAACTCAACGATTAAAATAGACTTTCTCTTTCGTCGATTTGACCTGTTTTTCCAGTTTATCGACGGCTTGGGGTATAAGTTTATAGAAATCTGCGCCTTCGACACGCGATGGCAGTAATTTTCCTAACATCGTCAACCGCAGTTCGACCGATTTTACATTACCGTTCTCTTCAAGGATGACATCCGCATTGAGATTTCCGTCGAAATAGCGCTTAAGCCGTTCGATTTCCTTAGTTGCAAACAAGCGCAGTTTCTCGGTGGCGTCAAAATGACGGGCGGAAAAGGTAACTTTCATTTTCTCTCCATTTGGATTTAGTTGAGGAATATATTATTATCAATGCCAATAACAATGTAGTGACAATGAAATGGCATTGAGTGATTGGAAAATTATAATCGGCGCGGTCCGTGTGGTCGTATCAGCCCGCCACTCACTAAAAGTTTAAAATTGCAGGTTGTATCTACTTTCTCCCTTTCTCCCTTTCTCCCTTCTCAGCATCAGCATCAGTATTTATAATGTCGTCGCGCTCCGAGCGCGGATGAGCCTGCTTATAGACTTTGACCAGCCTGTCCATCCCAATATGCGTGTAAATTTGGGTCGTAGTCGGGCTGGAGTGGCCGAGTAGTTCCTGCACTTCGCGCAACCCGGCGCCGCGTTCGATTAAATGCGTGGCATAAGAATGGCGTAATTGATGCGGATGCACCGGCTCATCGACGATTGCCGCGCCGATGAGAGACTCTATCCGCCGCCGCACGTCGCGGTCGGTCAGGCGTCGTCCGCGTTGCGAAAGGAATAATGCATTCGTTGGGTGTTTAGAACTTATGAGTGAGCCGCGATGAGATAAGTAACGATTGACCGCCTCTATAGTCTTCTTCGGCATAGGAACGATGCGCGCCTTGCCTCCTTTGCCGATGACGCGCACGCAACTATGGTCGATGCTATCGATATTCATACTAACCAGTTCCGAAATCCGCAGCCCGCAGCCATAAAGCAATTCGAGCATCGCTTTATCGCGCATCGATAACATATCATCTTCAGCCGGTGTATCGAGCGCTTGCGTTATTTCATTTACCGACAACACCCGCGGCAGAGGGCGTTGGGCTTTAGGCGATACGACGCCTTTAGTCGGATTATGGTCGATAGCGCCGATGCGCTTAAGATGAAGGAATAATGCCTTCAGCGCGGCTAATTTCCTTCCAATCGAACGCGCTGATAGACCGCGCTGATGAAGTTCAAAAAGAAAAGCGCGCACATCGCGAAAGTCAACATCTGTTAAGCAACGCTCCCGCCGGCTCAGGAAATCGGAGAACTCCTTAATATCATTCGTGTAAGCGCGGAGTGTATGCGGACTGAAGCGTCTGGCGGCAATTTCAGTCAAATACTGCCCGGCTAATTCATCCATTCCGGATAGTCTCTTTATAGTCGCAGCGCCGGCAGAGCCGTTGAGCGCCTTGCCGGGTTTTCTTTTCGAACAGCGTTGGGAATTGACACATCGGGCAAGGTCCGGCTATCGGCGCATCCCAACTTGAGAATTCGCACCGGGGATATTCGCTGCAACCGTAGAACACTTTGCCGGTTTTCGTGCGGCGCTCGACTAAATGTCCTTGGCAATCCTCTATCGGACAGGCGAATTCGGTCTTCAACGGCAGAATACTCTTACATTTGGGGTAGTCGCTGCAACCGAGGAATTTGCCGAACTTACCGCTGCGGACGAGCATCGGCTTGCCGCATTTGGGACAAAGGACATCTGAGGTCTCTACTTTTTTATCGGCAGATTTCTCATTTTCAATAGGCTCGGCGTAGCGGCATTTGGGGAAGCCGGTGCAGGCGATGAATCTGCCTCGACGGCCAAAGCGAAAGACTAACTCAGCACCGCAATCGGGGCATTTTCGTCCGACCGGTTCCAGCGTCACTTTTTTCAATTCCCGACGCATTCCTTCTGCATTCTCCAGCGCGATGCTGAACGGTGCATAGAAATCGCCGACTACCTCCCTCCATCTTATACCCTCTTCGATGCGGTCGAGTTCCGTTTCCATCCGCGCGGTGAAGTCAACCGAAAAAATATCGGGGAAACTATCGACTAATATACGGTTGACGGTTTTACCCAAATCGGTCGGCACCAGCGCGCGCTCCAACCTGTCGATATAGCGGCGGTCGAACAGCGTCGAAATAATCGTTGCATAAGTGCTGGGCCGGCCTATGCCTTTCTCGTCCAATTCCTTGACCAGACCGGCTTCGGTGAAGCGCGGCGGAGGCTGGGTGAAGCGCTGTTTGGGCATCAATTCCAGCAAATTCAACGGCATACCTGCTTTCAGACCGGTCGGCAGCGCGCCGGCGGGAGGCTCTTCAGCGTCGCGGCCAGATTTGGCTTCGGCTTCTTTTTCGGTTTCCTTAATATCGGCGAACACGAGCAGGAAGCCGGGATATGCCACTATCTGCCCGGAAGCGCGGAAAATTGCTCCGGTATAACCTTCAATAATAACAATCGTAACATCGAATTCGGCATCTTTCATTTGTGTCGCAACGAAGCGCCGCCAAATCATATCGTAGAGTTTATATTCTTCCGGCGACAGGTAGGCTTTTACGAGTTCCGGCTTGAGTCGGACATCGGTCGGGCGGATGGCTTCGTGGGCATCCTGCACCGCGCCTTTGGTATTTTTATAGACGCGCGGCGCCGGCGTTAGATGCTCAGGACTGTAATTAGTTTTAATAAATTCCCGCGCGGCAACCAAGGCTTCATTTGAAACACGCGTCGAGTCGGTGCGCATATATGTTATCAATCCGACGGCGCCCTTTTCGCCGATATCCAGACCTTCGTAAAGTCTTTGGGCGATAGCCATCGTGCGTTTGACGGGAAAGTTCAGACGCCGCGCCGCATCCTGCTGCAAAGTGCTGGTGATGTAAGGCGGCGCCGGCGAACGCTTGCGCTGTGTCTTCTTAACTGACTCGACCTTGTATTCATCCGCTTTAAGACGGGACAAGATGTGGTCGGTTTGTTCTTGATTGGCTATTTCGGCTTTCTTACCATCGACTTTAACTAGTCTGGCTAAAAACGGTTCGACCGATTTGGCACTGAAGCGGCCATCGATAGTCCAGTATTCGACCGACGTGAAGGCTTCGATTTCAGCTTCCCGCTCGCAAATCAGCCTCAGCGCAACGGATTGAACACGACCGGCCGACAGCCTGCCGGTAACCGTCTTCCAAAGAATCGGACTTACTTTATAGCCAACCAGCCGGTCCAGCACGCGGCGGGCTTGTTGGGCGTCAACTTTGGATAAATCGATTTCGCCAGCCGCATGCAGCGCTTCTTCGATGGCGCGCTTGGTGATTTCGTGGAACTGGATGCGTTTGATTGCTTTGGCGGGATGGTTGATAACCTGGCTGATGTGCCAGGCGATGGCTTCACCCTCGCGGTCGGGGTCGGTCGCCAGCAACACTTCGCGGGCTTCGCGTGCTGCTTTCTGCATCGCTTGAACGATGGGCAGCCGGTCAGGCAGGTTGACATAAGTCGGCTCGAAGCCGTGCGCAATGTCAACGCCGAACTCCTTCTCCGGCAGGTCGCGGATATGTCCGCCGCTGGCGATGACCGCATAGTTCGCGCCTAAATAGCGGGTCAGCGTGCGGGCTTTGGTGGGCGATTCGACGATGACCAGAGACCGCCCGGCGGCATCGATGTTATAGCCAATTTTAGATTTGGTAAAAGTAGCCCTACCGCGCGCTGGGCTTTTGGCGCGGCTGGCGGTCTTAGTGCGGAAGGTCTTGCTCTTGGGGGCGTCGGCTTTGTTCAATGGTATTTATCGCCAGAGTTTCTTAAAATGGGATTATCGGACGAGAGCAGACCACCCTCGGACGGATCTGAAATATGCGCGGCTATAAAGAGTTTAATATCATCGGCATCCACGCGATTCCCGCCCATAACTACCGCACGTTCGATTATCGTATCCATCTCGCCCAGCGTCAGCAAGCCCAAGTGGTTCAACTCGATTAAATAACCGTAAGCCTCCGGCGTTAGAACCATTTTTTCATAATCATTCAGGCAGCGAAAAGAGGTCTCGCTCAGTCCGTCCGGTTTGACTGTCGAGCGCCGGTATTCAACCCGATTATAAAACCAGAACAGCGCAGTTTCGATTTCATTTTGAGTGTAGCCTAAACTGATTAAATTATTTGCCAGCGGTTCGAAATCGTCCGGCCTAATGTCGCCTTCCGGATAAGCGCGCATCAGTATGACCAGAATTTCGACTATATGTTGCTCCATAGGTTCCTTAAGCAGTGATAGTTACACAATCCTGCTGTAAGCGATTGTATAATTCACTCTATTAACGCAGTGTTATTATTAATGTTTACGCAAGCAGAGGAATCATTTCGTCTGATATTATACACAGCGTCAGAGATATTAATGGGGTCAGTTTATAGTAGTATTTTAAAGGGCGAACACGAGGTTCGCCCGTACGGGCGATGCTTGTCATCGCCCATAATTGAATTAAAAATCACTATAATCTGCACTACTTAACACTACTTTGTTAAGTAGAATATTTAAATACTTTCTGAAGCGTCATTGCGAACGAAGTGAAGCAATCTTTGTATTCAAAATATGATATTCTCAAGAGATTGCTTCTCTGCGCTCGCAAAGACGCGATTTACTTAACAAAGTAGTGTTAATGGGGTCAGTTTATAGTAGTATTTTAAAGGGCGAACACGAGGTTCGCCCGTTCGGGCGATGCTTGTCATCGCCCATAATTGAATTAAAAATCACTATAATCTGCACTACTTAACACTACTTTGTTAAGTAGAATATTTGAATACTTTCTGAAGCGTCATTGCGAACGAAGTGAAGCAATCTTTGTATTCAAATATGATATTCTCAAGAGATTGCTTCTCTGCGCTCGCAAAGACGCGATTTACTTAACAAAGTAGTGTTAATGGGGTCAGTTTATAGTAGTATTTTAAAAGGCGAACACGAGGTTCGCCCGTACGGGCGATGCTAGTCATCGCCCATAATTGAATTAAAAATCACTATAATCTGCACTACTTAATAAGTTCGTATACTTCGTAAGCGTCATGCTGCCCCCTGCGCAGTCAGGAGAAGCATATCGTCTGGAGAAGCGGGGACGAGATCCCTCGCTTCGTTCAGGATGACATCTATATGAACATAAGCAAAAATTTATGACGCTATGTATAACAAGACGAGACGCTTGATTTCAATCTGTCGATGTTGACATTATCATCGGAATAGTATTTGTTTGTTTATAATGTAATATAACGCAATTTTACAAAATTGACAAACTAAGAAATTATCCGATACAATTGATATTCACTTTCACACGAGTATTTATAGTGAACCAGTATTCACCTCTTCAGCGGGGGCTTGCCATCACCTATCTTTATGTTACGCCAAAAACACAAATTATAATCCTCTGCTTCACGCTGATATCTAACTTAAGTTACGCTCCGTGACATTTTTTATATTTTTTACCGCTGCCGCAAGGGCAGGGTTCGTTGCGACCAACGGTATGTTCGACACGCACTGGTATGCGTTTGCCGACGGGACGGGCTTGAGGTTTGCCAGCCGCCGCTCCAGTCTCATCCTCAGAAACGGCTTCGGCGGCGCCGCCTGAAGGACGGGCGGCCTCGACTTTAACAAAGGACATTCGCTGCCCCGATACTGGACGTTGCTCGCGCGGATCCTGTATTACTGCGTTGTATATTATACGCAGGGTTTCTTCGTTGATGGCATCGAGCATCGCCGAGAACATCTCAAAACCTTCTTTCTTATACTCAATGAGCGGATCGCGCTGCCCGTAGGCTCGCAGCCCGACGCCCTCCTTCAGCCGGTCCATATCGTAGAGGTGGTCTTTCCAGCGCTCATCGACCGTGCGTAGCGCCACCCAGCGCACAAACTGGTCGAAACGTTCGCCGCCATAAAGGTCTCTACGGCGGTCGAAAGCGTTCAGCGCCTGGGTCTGCAAATACTCCACCCAGTCGGTTGATCTGGACAAGACGCCCCATTGCGGCTTGGGCGGCGGCGATATCTGCAACGTTCGGCGCAGCCGCTCTGTAATTTCATCTATCTCCCATAAATCCGGCGCTTGATGATCATCGGCAAATTCGGCCAGTAGATTTTCCAGAAAATCTGCTGCGATATCATCGATAACGGTGCGGATATTCGGCTCGAAGAGAATCGCCCGCCGCCGACCATAGACCACCTCACGCTGCTGGTTCATCACATCGTCGTATTCGAGCAGGTGTTTGCGGATGCCAAAGTTATAGGCTTCGACGCGCTTTTGTGCCTTTTCGATGGAACGGGTAATCATCGGATGAGTGATGACCTCGCCCTCTTTGACGCCGAGTTTATCCATAATACCGGCAATGCGCTCCGAACCAAACAACCGCATCAAATCATCCTCTAAAGAGAGGAAGAATATCGACGCGCCGGGGTCGCCCTGCCGTCCGGCACGGCCTCGCAACTGGCGGTCGATGCGGCGCGATTCGTGCCGCTCGGTGCCGATGATTTGCAGCCCGCCTTCGGCTTTGTCTTTATCTTTACTGCCATCCGGCCAGCGCACAACGCCGGGTCCAAGTTTAATATCCGTGCCGCGGCCGGCCATATTTGTGGCGATGGTCACAGCAACAGGTTGCCCGGCGGTTTTAACTATTTCAGCCTCACGTTGATGCTGCTTGGCATTCAGAACATCGTGCGGAATCCCTTGTCGGCGCAGCATTCGCGAGAGCGTCTCCGATACCTCCACCGAGGTCGTGCCGACCAATATCGGCAGCCTATCCTCGTGCAGTTCCTTTATTTCATCTAAAATAGCGCTATACTTCTCGCGTTTGGTCTTGAAAATAACATCGTCGTTATCCACCCGCCGAACCTTCTCATTGGTCGGAATAACTACGACCTCTAATTTATAAATATCCCAGAATTCGCCCTCTTCAGTTTCGGCTGTGCCGGTCATTCCGGCGAGTTTTTTATAAAGACGAAAATAATTCTGCAAGGTTATCGTAGCAATAGTCTGGGTTTCGCCTTCGATTTTAACGCCTTCCTTGGCTTCGATAGCCTGATGCAGACCGTCCGAATAGCGCCGTCCAGGCATTAACCGGCCAGTGAACTCATCCACAATCAAGACTTTGCCGTCCTGCACGACATATTCGACATCCTTTTCGTAGAGCGAATAGGCGCGCAGCAATTGGCTGATGTTCTGGATGCGCTCGCTGCGCTCGCCATAGGTCGTCTGCAGTTCATCCTTCAAACGCAGGATCTGCTCGGCGGATAAATCCTGGCGGCTCTCGATGTTGTGAATCTCCTCAGATAAGTCGGGCAGCAGAAACATATCGGCATCCTTGCCTTCGAATTTGCCGAGCAATTCCCTTCCCTCTTCGGTGAGGTCGATAGTATGCTGTTTTTCGTCGATGACGAAGAGCAACTCCTCGTCCAGTTCGTGAAGGATTTTATCGCGGAGGTAGTCGTTTTCGACGCGGCGCATCAAAGACTTTGAGCCTTCTTCCGAGAGGAGTTTGGTCAATTTTCTGTGCTTGGGTTGGGCGCGGTAGGCTTTCAGCAGCAGTCTCCCGGATTCATAAAGGTCATCATCGTTCTGGCGTTCGAGCAATCGCTCGACCGAGTTGACAATTTCATTGACCCGATCGCGCTGAACCTTAACCAACCGATCGACGGAAGGTCGAAGTTGGTCATACATTTGAGTTGATTGGCGGACCGGACCGGCGATAATGAGCGGCGTGCGGGCTTCATCGATGAGAACTGAGTCAACCTCATCGACGATGGCATAGTGGTGTGGGCGCTGGACGATGTCGTCCGGACGAATAGCCATATTATCGCGCAGGTAGTCAAAGCCGAATTCGTTGTTCGTGCCGTAGGTTATATCGCAGTCGTAGGCTGTTTTGCGTTCCGGCGGCGTCATCGGATTGAGAATGCAGCCGATGGTTAATCCGAGCATTTTAAAAATTCCACCCATCCACTCTGAGTCGCGCTGCGCCAGATAGTCGTTCACCGTGACCAGATGCGCGCCCTTGCCTTCGAGGGCGTTGAGATAAAGCGGCATCGTGGCGACGAGGGTTTTACCTTCGCCGGTCGCCATTTCAGCGATTTTGCCTTGATGCAGCACCATCCCGCCAATGAGTTGCACATCGTAAGGCACCATATCCCACTCGGTCGCAATGCCGACGACATTCCAGCGTTTGCCCAGCGTGCGGCGGCAAGCCTCCTTGACCAGCGCAAAGGCTTCCGGTAGAATATCTTCGAGCGTCTCATCAGCGGTTAGGCGCTGCCGAAATTGCTCGGTCATTTTAGGCAGGTCGTCGTCGGTCAGCGTTCGCTTGAAATGCTCAAAATGTTTGTTTATCTCAGCGACCAGCGGGAAGACCTTTTTCAGTTGACGGTCGTGCTTACTGCCGAATAGGGATGTCAGAACACCCGATAGCATTTAGACGGGAGATTCCCCTCGATTTTTCTAATAGATAAAATAGATAATATAGACAATATGGACAAAACGGACATTGAATCATCTAGTGTTATGTCAATTGTGCAATGTCGCTATGTATAGTTGACAGTATCATCATCATTATCATCATCATCATCATTTATATTCCTTCATACAACCTGTCCGCCAGAAATCTCGGCAATCCGGCGTCAACAATCAATTTGGCGGTCTTATCGATATCATAGTCCAATCTTACCCAGCGAAATTCGGCAGTTTCAGTATCATAGATGCCATAACAAGCCCGTGGATCTCGGTCGCGCGGCTGGCCGACTGAGCCGACATTAATCAGGCGGCGGTCGTCGGCGGGATTGGTAAAAATAATCGGAATATGTGTATGACCGTAGAAACAGACTTGGCTTTTAAAAGCGCGGAAGGCGGCGCGAGCCTCGGTGGGATTAAAAATGTATCGCCATAGATCGGGTTCGGATGGCGATGAATGCACATAGGTTATGACAGTTTGCTCTATTATGATGGGATGCAAAGCGAGACGGTGAATATTTTCAAGGGCTAATCGGTTCATCGTCCAGACAGCCGCTTGACGGGCGTAAGTATTTAAATATTCCAGAGATAATCTACCAATAACCGCAGCATCATGGTTGCCGAGCAGAATCGGTATATGTTCAGATGTCAACAGTTCGAGGCATTCGTTGGGTTGAGCGCCATAGCCCACGACGTCGCCTAAACAGATGGTTTGCTCACAACCTTCCAGTTTAACGGAAGCCAGAACCGCTTCCAAAGCCGGCAGGTTGCTGTGGATATCGGAAAGAACGGCTGCCTTCAAGCGCTCTTGCTTTGACCTCCAGTGGTTGCGATGCTTCCGGATAATATATCATGATGGATGGCGTCCAGGACGCCGTTGATGAACTTGCCGCTCTTATCGGTCGAGTATTTCTTGGCAATCTCGATCGCTTCATTTATTGAAACTTTAGGCGGAACATCGGGAATATAGAGCAATTCAGCAGCGGCATTGCGCATAATCAAACGGTCGATGACCGCGATGCGATGAAACTCCCAGCGGATGACTTTAGAACGAATAATATCGTCGATGCGTTCCCGATGGGATTCGACTTGGGTGAGCAGACGCCGCGTATAGATCGGCGGCGACTGACCGTTGGTAACGAGGATATCGGCGAAAACCTCGTCCGGCGGACAATGACGTAATTCGGCAGCGTAGGCGATGCGCAAGGCAATTTCACGCGCGTAACGACGGCTCGGCAGATGGTTGGTCGGCGCGCTTTGCACTTCGAAATCGTCGCCCGCCCAGTCATCGACTAAAAAAGAGTTCAAAGGGCAGATGGATTGCTGTAGCGCTTAATTGTTTAATACTTAAAATTTGAGGTATCACTCTTTGGATGTCATCCTGAACGAAGTGAAGGATCTCGTCCTAAAGAGTTACTTATCCAGACGAGATCCTTCACTTCGTTCAGGATGACATACGACATTGCACAATTGACATAATATTAAAGTTTAAAATATGTCAACCAGTTATGGTGATCAGGGACAACGCCGTTGACGACATCGAAGAATCGGTTCTGCAATTGTTCGGCGACTGGACCGCGGCAGCCGGTCCCGATTCTAATGCGGTCGATGGAACGGATGGGCGTGATTTCGGCAGCCGAGCCAGTGAAGAAAACTTCATCGGCGAGGTAGAGCATCTCGCGCGGAATCAGGCATTCATTGATTTCATAGTTGAGTTTGCCTTCCTTATTGAGGTCTTGAATCAGTTGAATGACCGAATCTCGGGTTATACCGGGCAGGACGGATGCCCCAAGCGGCGGCGTCAGGATTTTACCGTTGAAGACAATAAAGATATTCTCGCCTGAGCCTTCGCTGACATAGCCGTTAGCGTCTAGTGCAATGCCTTCAACATAACCATCCACCATCGCTTCCAACTTGATGAGTTGCGAGTTCATATAGTTTGCGCCGCATTTGGCGAGCGCCGGGAAGGTGTTGGGCGCCATCCGCGTCCAGGATGATACGCACACATCCACACCAGCCGATAAGGCTTCCGGTCCTAGGTATTTCCCCCAGACCCAAGTGCCGACTACGACCTCAATCGGGCATTTGCCCGGAGCGACGCCCAGGCTGTCATAGCCCCTGAAGATAACCGGCCTTAAGTAGGCTTCTTCTTGTTTGTTAATCCGCAAGGTTTCGATGCAGGCGTCAAAGACCTCCTGCTCGCTGAAGAGAACCTCCATCCGATAAATCTTAGCGGAATTGAATAACCGCCGGATATGGTCCTGCAAGCGATAGACCGCCGGACCGCTGGGCGTTTTATAACAGCGCAGACCCTCAAACACCGAAGAACCATAATGCACAACATGCGACATCACATGAATCGTAGCGTCCTTCCAATCGACCCAGCGACCGGAGAACCATATTTTAAGACTTTCGTCGAAGGCGGACATTTATCCTCCGTTGGTGGTTGTTTTGCCTCGCCGACCGAGGCGGGATTAGTGATAATTGCGCTGTCAACCCTCTGCGGTTGACAGATTCCGAAACCGCTGCCGACTCGCCATAGTCGGCAGCGGCATTGCGAGCGCGGCAAAGCCATCACTATAACTCCCACTTTAATGAGATTGCTTCACTGCGTTGCAATGACGACGGGCAGAGACACCCACTCTCTTAAAGCCCAAAGCCTTAAACCTACCGTCCCATCACCTGTTCGGCAATCACGAGGTGCATTATCTCGTTGGTGCCTTCGTAGATGGTGGTAATTTTGGAGTCGCGCAGGAAGCGTTCGACCGGATACTCTTTAATATAACCGTAACCGCCGTGGATCTGCACGGCTTCGAGGGCGGTTCGGACGGCAAGTTCAGAACAATATAGTTTTGCCATCGCGGCTTCCTTGATGAATGGCTCGTCCTTGTCCTTCTTATGGCAGGCGGAATAGACCAGCCAGCGGCCGGCGTCGATTTCGGTCGCCATACGGGCGATTTTAAAACGCGTGGCTTGGAAGGCGGCAATCGGCTGTCCGAACTGGACGCGCTCCTTGCTGTATTTGACGGACTCTTCGTAACAAGCCTGGGCGATGCCGAGCGCTTGGCAGGCGACGCCGACGCGCCCGGAATTTAATGCTGTCAGCGCTATTTTAAAACCGGCGCCTTCCTCGCCCAATCGATTGGCGACCGGAACGCGGCAATCGGAGAAGCAGATTTCGACGCAGTCCGAGCCACGGATGCCCATCTTATGCTCCTTCTTACCGACATTGAAGCCGGGTGTGCCTTTCTCGACGATGAATGCCGACGCGCCTTTCGGTCCTTTGGAGGGATCCGTCAGAGCAATGACGAGCATTACATTACAGGTTGCGCCGGTAGAGATGAAATTCTTTGCGCCGTTCAAGATATAATAGTCGCCGTCCCGGATGACGGTGGTCTTCATTGCCCCGGCGTCTGAGCCAGCGCCTGCTTCGGTCAAAGCGAACGCGCCGATGGTCTGGCCGGAAGCCAGCGGCTTTAAAATACACTCCTTCTGTTCCGGTGTGGCGAACTTTTCCAAAGGATAGCCCACCAGTGAATTATGCACGGAAACAATAATCGCGCAGGAAGCGTCGACGCGGGCTATTTCCTCGATAGCGATGGCATAGGAAATCATATCCAGCCCAGCGCCGCCGTTCTCGACCGGCACGGTTATGCCCATAAAGCCGAGTTCGCCGAGTTTTTTCAGCGCCTCGATAGGAACGATTTCCTTCTCGTCGCGCTCGGCTACGCCCGGCGCAAGTTCTGCTTGGGCAAAATCGCGGATGGTGTCGCGAACCATCAAGTGTTCGTCGGTGTAAGCGAGATTCATTTAATATTATGTTTTAATTTGATTTTTGAAATTATAAAAATTCTTGACAAAATTACTTGACTCAAACTTTAATATGTCTTATATTGTTCGAGCGTCTCTGTTGCGACACTTAGACGCTTTGCGTTCATTTTTCGTTCCTTTCTGGCGCATCGACAAATTGTCGATGCGCTTTTTTTCTTGAAATTCTTTTAAACAACCAATATTAAATAGCCTTTACTGAATAATCATCATTCCGCTGCGCGGTGTAATGTAAAATGAAAATTGTGTTTCGCAGGTCTTGCGCGCAGTATGTGACCGGCCGGATATAAGCGTCAGGTCACACTCGCCTGCGACGAGCTAAGACCTGACGCAACATTGCCACGCTATTTTTCAAGGAAATTGAAAATTCCCCTAATTTGCCAGGCAGACGCTCTCATTTAGCGAAAAATATGCTTGAATAATGCCTGACGGGGGCGTCTGCCTGGCTATTGTGTTGATTCTAATAACTATAGAATCCTTTCCCTGACTTCCTTCCTAACTGCCCAGCCGCGACCATCCGGCGCAACAAGGGGCAGGGACGATACTTTGAATCGCCCAGTCCGCTGTGCAAGACTTCCATAATCGCCAGACAGACATCCAGTCCAATCAGGTCGGCCAGAGCCAAAGGTCCCATCGGATGCGCCATACCGAGTTTCATCACGGTGTCGATGGCTTCCGCGCCGGCGACGCCTTCCATCAGGCAATATACCGCTTCGTTAATCATCGGCATTAGGATCCGATTTGCGACGAAGCCGGGGTAATCGTTCACCACCACTGGCGTCTTGCCTAACTTCTCAGCCAAAGCCACCACGGTAGCAACAGTCTCGTCGGAAGTGGCTTGCCCTTTGACGACTTCGACCAGTTTCATCATCGGCACGGGGTTCATAAAGTGCATACCGATGACGGTTCCCGGGCGATTAGTGCAAGCCGCCAGCGTTGTGATGGAAATCGACGAAGTGTTGCTCGCCAGAATGTCTTCTGGTCCGCAAATTTCGTTCAAACGCTTGAATATCTCTTTCTTCGTTTGTTCGCATTCGATGGCGGCTTCCACCACGATGCAGCCATTGGCAGCGTCGTCGAGGTTTAACGAAGTGCGGATGTGGCTCAGCGCTGCGGCTTTGTCGGCTTCTGTAGCCGCGCTTTTTTTAATTTGCCGGTCGAAATTGCCGGCGATGGTCTTCAAAGCCCGGTCGAGGAACTCCTGTTTGATGTCGATGAGGATGACATCGAACCCGGAGGCTGCGGCGATATGGGCAATCCCGTTGCCCATAGTGCCGGCGCCGATGACGGCGAAAGTTTTTATGTCCATTTACACTCCTTTGTTATTTTTAATTATTGAACTGCTGGGT
>VGIO01000071.1 GCA_016867855.1 Calditrichota bacterium | reverse complement strand
AAATCTCCGGCCCCATTAACCGACCACCCAGCGTCAGCAACAAACTCGAACCAGGCGCGGCCAATTTCATCTTCGTCACGCTCTTCGAAATCGGGATTGCCTATGTCAAACACCTCGCCGTTGGGAGTGGTTATATCGCCGAATACTTTGTAGTAGTCCCATTCGAGCCAGTCGCGGCCGCCGTTATCCGGGTCGTCCGGCAGGTTGGCATTGGTTACAACATTATGCGCAGCATCGATAGCGCAGTAAGGGTCGAATCCGTAATCTGCCGCACCTGGACCACCATAAGCGCCGATATCGTTGCGGCTGCCATCACGAGGAATTTGTTCAGCACTAGGGTAATTAGCATCATTGAAATCTGGATCGTCGTCACCCCGGTTAATCATCGGTGAATTCCAGAGTAGATGGAAATCGCCTCCATCCGCATCGACGAACCGCGGGTCGGCAACAATGGTATTTACGCCGAGGTCGCAGCCGAATGTGTTGGCGCCGTTGTCGTCGAAACCGTTGAAGTCGAATTCCGGAGATCCCAGTTCAATGGGGATATATTGAATGCCAAAGTCGGTATTGGCGATAAGCAGATTATTGCGAATGACCTCTTCATGCCCCATAAACGAGCGTGAATCTTCGCCTATCCAAATGCCAGAGCCGTCATTCTCTTCGGCCTCAAAGCCATTACCGTAGAAGATATTGTTGCTAATTTCTGTCGGGAAAACCATAGCAGGGTTGGGATTCTCGCCAAAGCCAATATCATCAATATGCAAACCTTGAATGCCTGCTGAACTTTGAATGTTATTCTGAATATGAATGCAGTCTGGAACTCGGAATTCGCCCACAAATTGAACTCTTCCAATGGATATGCCAGTGTTTCCGCCAGAGATGATGTTGTTATTGATCTCCGACATAACCCAGCCCGGTTGTCCAAACATTGTTCGGCTGATTGTCCCTCGAATTCTGATATTTGCAACCTCAACCTCATTAACAGCAGTTCCGTTGGAAACAAACCTATTACCTCGGATAAGCACTGCAGCCTCGTACCATGCACCGGCTTTATAGGCATGAACACCGCTCAAACCGTTATAGGCAATGTAGTTTTTATCAAAGTATGTCGGCCAGCAGTCACCTTCAAGATTATCTAAAATGCCGCATCCATCATTATATTGAATTTCAGATTTTAGTATTGATACTGCTGCATTGCACTGCCAAAGTCTGATCCCATCCCTGGTGTTGTTGTTTATCTGAGAGTCTTCTACTAGAATTGAGCCATTTTGAAAATAAATTTGGTCAGGATTCTCAAATAATATTCCAGCGCCGAAACCTAATTCCTGGTCCTGACCGTTAAAATTGACTTTAGAAGTATCGATTATTTGATAATCGCCGCCTTGGAAGTGATAAACTGCAATCCCATGAGAACCACAATCGGTTATAGTGCAATGGTCAATTCGTAATAGAGTTGTATCCCAAATATAGTTGTTTATATCTGAATCCCCCATTTTAACACCAACTCTGGCGATAGATCTTTCTTCGTCGTTCATATACGCATTAATTAGAATTATACGACCTCGCCATTGTATTGCTCCGGTAATTGACACAATACCATTACTTTCGCTATAACGAAGCTCGCTGACAGGCATTAGAATCGGTTCACCTATCGTTAATTCAGGCCTATCACCGGACAATACAATCAAACCGTCATTATCCGGATCATCGCCTGCACCGCCGCCCTCTATTAAACACTCGTCTAGGTTGATTATGCCGTCGGCATCGTTAAAATCGCCATCACCGATAAGATGGATAGCGCGCCAAGCACCGCGTTCACTACCTTCAACAATGCGACGGCTAAACACGATTTGACCTTCACCAACACCGGTATTTACCATTCTCCCGCTAACCTGCAACTCAACATTCTGGTCGAGCCATATTGTGACTCCGTGGTTTATTTGCAGAATCTCGCCTATAGCGACTGTAAAAATATTTACACCTTGTTGAGCGGCAAGGAATATGTAATCCACACCCGCGCCACTTCGACATCTGTAAAAGTGCAGATGTCATCCACGAAGTTTTCGTGGAAATCGCCGTCGTCCTCGAACCATATAGTTTCAGCGTATACCAAAGCCGGAATCAACGCCAGTCCGAGAATTAGACAAAATAGTTTGAACATTTGAACCTCTGTTTTTAAGGTTGTTTTCAAAATTGATTCAATTACTGCTGCAAAAAAAACGCCCCCCTATCACGCACAAGTGTGCGCAAGCGGTGGGGCGCGAATGGTCTCATTGAAGTAAAGCCGCTTTTCAAGACGCAAAGGCAGGCGATTGAAAAGGATACTGATATTTATGGTATTCAGGTTCAAGGCGATGTTTGACGAACCGGATTAATGTTTGAGTTGTATCACTTAGACTAATGGTCAAGAGTTTAAAAACCGCCTCAGTTGTTTTCCTGCCAATGAAAACAGCCCGCAACCTCAAGAATGTCTTACGAAAACACTGTAATTTATGAGATATAATATGTATAAATTAAGCCAAAAGTCAACGTCTAAAGAAGTAAATTAGACAATTTCCAAAATAAACACTTGAATTAGTCAATTCCAGAATTAACAATATCTATCAACTGCAATTACGACCATAGTCACCGCTATGTCTGTTGCTCTAAACTGGCTTTTCCTCATCAAAATCTCATCCTGACTTGAATCGACTTGTTGACTCGACAATCAGGGAAATTTTGTGATTTCTTTTCAGAAGTCTATAATTAGCCCAATTAACCAGAACATAGTCAAATCAATATAAATTGAATTATGTCGTTTATCACGCATAATTCTTATTATGTTAAGCCTATTCTTGCACTATACTGCGTGTTCTTTACTATTCAAATCGGGGTATATAATTCTTGCACTCTCGACTATGCAAAAAATGCGAAGACCGGAATCTCTCGACTCCGGTCTTCTTTATCACCTGTAGCGGGGGCAGGATTTGAACCTACGACCTTTGGGTTATGAGCCCAACGAGCTACCAGACTGCTCCACCCCGCGATAGTTTAAAATTAATTATTATTTAGACTAATGTCAATATTATAAAAGAAAAATCAAGACATCAGTAATTTTATTGACCTATTAATTAAAAGTCAGTAAATTTCAGGTAGCACATCCAATTGTTCAGGATGATCGAAGAAAATGTCTCGATTGAAGTCGAGACAAGATACTTCACTTCGTTTAAGAGTGACTTTTGAAATTCACTAAAATCGAACTTTTCGACTGGCTAAAGCCGCAGCCGCACGATCTTATCGACCTGTCGGGCAGCGGGATTTCCGGCCCTAAAACCCTCGGCGAATTAGGGCTTGACTTGGGCGATATGCCTATTTTCGGCTATAATTATTATGGCTGGCCGCCTTTAAAAGAGCGGCTGGCGGAACTGTTCAAGGTTCATCCGGACGACATCGCCTTAACGCCCGGCGCGTCGATGGCGAACTTCGCTGCGATGGCTGCAACGCTCGATACCGGCGATAAAGCGCTTCTCGAACGTCCTTTTTATCAACCGTTTGTATCGTTGGCTGAAACCTTGACCGGACAAACGCCGCTTTTCATCGAACGACGGTTTGAGGATAAATATAAACTCGATGGTCAATTATGGTCAAGGCATATCGACCATATTAAATTGCTAATTGCGACTAATCTGCATAATCCGGGCGGTGTGTTCACGCAGCCGGATGCGCTGGTTAATCTTGCGGATAGAGTGTCATCAGCCGGCGGATGGCTGTTAGTGGATGAAATCTTTACTCCGTTCATCGCGGGTGAGGAATGGAACACAGTGGCGCGTCTTCATAACCGGATAATTGCGACCGGCAGCCTAACGAAGGTTTGGGGACTCAGCGGGCTGCGCATCGGCTGGGTTGTCGCGCCGCCGCCGGTCGCCCGCGCCGTCGAAAGAGTGATGGACTATCTGCATGTCAATCAACCTTTTATAACTGATTATATCACGCTGAAATACTTAGAAAATGAGACGCTGTGGCGTCGATGGCTGAATTATGCCCGCACACGGGCAAGCGAAAATTGGCTGATGGTCAATGCGTTTCTCGAGCGGACGCCGCAACTCGAATATGTTAAGCCCGACGGCGGCATCATAGTATTTGTCCGATTTTGCGACCGGTGTCCGTCGCAGACATTCACTGACCATGTGCTTAAAGAACACAAGGTGCTTGTCCAACCGGGTCGATTTTTCGGCGATGCGAGCGGTTTCCGCATAGGCTTCGGCGGCGACCCGGTGATATTGGCACAAGGATTGCGCTTAATTGAGCGGGAACTTAAAGCCTCATCCACTGAAATTCACACACCACAGGACTGAAGCGATGACGATCCGAATAAGATTCGTCTTAATTATCATTATATGCCTGGACCTATTTTCAGCCGGTCTTAGCGCTCAGCCGCGGATTGCCATCGACCCGGAACGATTTGCTTATAATCTTCCCCACGGTTCAGCGGAAAACGCCGCGCTGAACATCGCCAATCTTGGCGATACGACATTAGTCGTCGATGTAACGCAAGGCTTACCGCGGCGGGATTTGACGGTCAATATCCTCATCTGGACGCGCTATGCCGACCGGGATTGGCGGCTTCCGAACCTGCTGGCGAGCCTGGACGCGCTCGATATTCCGCATCGCATCCGCGAGTTCAATAATATTAATGTAGAGAACCTGGGCGAGGCGCTGGCGACAACCCATATATTTCTCGTTCCTGAACCGACCGGCATAACATTCGGCGAATTGTTCAACATTGGACGGGACTGGCGCGATCTGCTGCAGGCTTGGATTATGACCTACCGGGGCTATATCGTCGCTCTGGATTTCGCCGGCGGCGCAGCGCGGTTTCTCGAAGGCGCCGGTCTAATGAGTATACGGCTCAATGATGTCTATCCGCGGGTGGAATGCGAAGCGGTCGGGCTGCATCCCGTCAATGCCGGTGTGCTGAGATATACTGCCTTGCGCTCGGCGAATCTGCATTTCTGCAACGATGAAGGCGCAACAGTCGTTACGCGCGGCATCTCCGAACCAGGCGCCAATATCACCGCCAAACGGTTCGGCGCCGGCGGCATCGTCTATATCGGTATGAATTGGTGGCAGTTCAATCAGGAAATGACCAGCCTGCTGAACAACAGCGTAATGTGGTTTCAAGGCGGCTGGTCGTGGCTGCTGCTGGACCAATTCGCCGGCCGCATCGAACCCGAACATTCCGAGGACTTATTCTTCACTGTTGACTCCCGCCTGACGCCCGAACCCGGTCATTATGAACGCGAGATAATTCTTTTAACTAACGACCCGCAGGCACGCGAAGTCCGCGTGCCGGTCGAATTGGAAGTCGCCTTATGGCAGCCAGCCAAAATAGTTGCCCGGCCATCCGAGATATTCATCATCACGCCGGCCGAAACTTCCGCTGTGCTTTTGCTGCGCAACGAAGGCGGCGGCTCTCTGCACGCACAGGTCGAATTAGCCGATACAAGCCAGTCCTGGCTGACCATTAACCGCAGCGAAATTGTGCTGGAGCCGCATTTCGAAGACCGCATTTTAATACGGTTTAATCCCGCCAATGCCGACCGCTGGCTGAACGCCAATTTACTTAACCTTCACTATCTCAATCCAGATCCCACTGTCTTCAGCGTTCCGATTCTATATTATACCGGCAATGAATTCGGCGAAGTTGAGGGCTTAATTATCGACCATACGACGAGCGCTCCGGTAGCCGCTGCGCAGGTCAACCTGCATGGTTTGCAGACGACAGCCGACGAGCGCGGCATATATCGCTATCCCCAAATTCCCGCGTCTTTCTACCAAATCGATGTCCGTCATCCGGATTATCTTCCTTTCCGCAGTCCGCGCTTTGATGTCCAGAGTCAGAACTTGACGACTGTGAACGCCCGCCTCGTCTGGTGCGACCTGTTTCACAACTTCGCTAATCCGCTCGAAATTGCAGTATTACCCAATCGCATCACGTGGATTGTCGGTGAATTTCGCAACGGCGGCAGCGGCGTGCTGAACTATCGTGCGAAATTCCACGACTATCAAGCCGCGCGGCAATTACGCCCGTGGCAAACGATATTGAGCGTCGGCGCCGGTTCAGCCGTCAATTCGGATTATTTGCGGGGGATTGCCTTCGACGGTGAAAATATCCTGCTGTCAGGTCTAAATCCAATAAATCAAACGACTTGGATATGGAAACTCGACCGGCAGGGCGAACTGGTCGATTCTTTCGCCCAACCGGCAGACTATCCGCTGGGAATGGGGGATTTAGCGTGGGATGGGAATTTAGTGTGGGGGTCGGATGTTCGACGGCTCATCGGGCTTGACCGGCGCGGTGAAATCAGCGCTCAAATCGCCATACCTCTCGATTACGCTCAAGCCGCGGCTTATGCCGGCGACATCGGTCAGTTTTGGATTGCCAATGCCCGTGAGGATATCTTTCGCATTGACCGCGCCGGGCGGGTTCAGCAGCGCATCCGCAACGACCATCTGCACATTTATGGTCTGGCTTATCAAGAATGGGCTGAGGACGGCTTTTCCGTAGTTTTATTCTGCCAGGACGGCCCTAGCAATGCGCAAATCAACGAACTTAATCCGGCGACCGAAATAATCCGTTATGTGTGCGATTTGCCGACCGATAATTCCGAATACGCCGGCGGTTGCGAAATTAGCGTCGATTGGAACCCGCGCCAGTGGACGATATTGACGCAGTTCACCGGCGCCAATGGACGCAGCGCTGTTTATTACTTGGCTGAACGGTTAATATGGGCGCGGTTGCAGCCTGCCGTCGGTGAAGTTCTGCCCGACCTCGCCGCCCAAGTAACTTTGGAGTTCGACTCCCGCGGCTTCCGCGACAACACGCGGCTGGAGGGCTATATCACTATCGACGGCGGTCAGCGCGGTGGAATTGACACGTTGTTTATCCGCGCTTGGGTCAGTTCCAGCAACATTGGGGATGACGACGGCTCGCTTCAGCCGGACGAACCGTCGCTCTCTGTCTATCCAAATCCGTTCAATAATTACATCGCCTTAAACTGCCGCGTCCCTTTGCATAAGCCCTATTACATCGGCATCTATGATGTGAACGGCCGTCGCGTCGCCAATCCAATCGATGGTAAAGGGCGCGGTATCAACCAAACCTATCGTGTCAACGTCGACGTTCTGCCCAGCGGACTTTACTTCATCGCGCTCCATTCCGTCCAGCGAACCTTGTGGCGCCGGGCTGTGCTGATGAAATAATGATGATGATGATGATGATGATGATGATGATTAACAGGCGAGTTATTGCAAAAGTGATGATTAATCCAGAAAACTCAAACTATGGCAAGTCGGACGTTCGCGTCCGCCGCATTCTATGCTTGGTTTTCGGCGGACGAGGACGACCGCCTTGCCATAGTTAGGCATCATCATCATCATCATCATCATTATTAGGGTATGAACGCGACTTTAGTCGTGCGGCTGGCGCGCCCGCAGTTAATTTGCGCCAGATACACGCCCGCGGTATTTAAATCCTCTTTGTCAAGCCTGAAGACAACTTCTCCATTCTGCGCCCATTCCCTTGCGTGCCAAATTTCCGACCCGCGAGTATCGTAAATTACAGCCTGAACCAGCCCGGCGCGTTGGGATTTAACCCATATCTGCGCCGTCCGATTGAACGGATTCGGGCTAATCCTTATGTCCATATCATCAATAAAGTCCATATCGTCGATATACTTCCTCACGCTCATAGTCGGGTCAAAAACCAGCGCGCCGATGTCGGCGCGCGAGCCATCCGGGTCGGGCGGCGAAGTTGGGTCGCCGGCGTTGATGCACGGGCTGCCGCGCAACAGGCGGTAATCGCTGCGGTCTATATCTGCAAAGCGCGGGTCGGCGGAAATTGAGCCGGCGCCGGGGGCGCAATCCACATAATCTCCCCACCAGTTGTCGAAAACATCGTTGTAAGTCAAACTTAAATCTTGCCCGGCGACAGAATACACACCGCGCCGGTTGAAAGCGATGATGTTGTTGACCAGCCTCAAGTTGTTATCGCGGCCTTCGATTTGGACGCCATTGTAACTCGCGCTGACTATCGTGTTATTCACAATCGCGCCGTCCTGGATACGCCCGCCCAGACGCAGCCCGTCGGTTAGAATTGAGCGACTCAAGTGAAATTCGCGCCAGCTGCGTCCATCCAGCCGTCCGGCAAAGCGGCAACTGTCGATGAAGATACGTCCTTCCAGTATCACCGAAGCGGGGAAAGTCGAACAATTTAAATTCAGGCTGTCGGTAATAGCTGTGAATTCTATGCCATCTCGAAACTGCGCATGCTGAAGGCTGGTTACCGACTGCCAACCGGCCGGACCGACGCGCACTAAAGAGAGATGTCCAATGCCAGGCAAAGTGCGGAAAATGACCGGATGTTCGGCTGTGCCGTTGACAAAGAGATTCTCGGTGATGGTCAACGCGCTGGGACCGTCTAAAATGAGTTCCGAGTCTGCAGCAATGGTAAGATGTCTGACAACCACGTAACTGACATTATAAGTCCCACCGGTCAGTTCCAGCCGGTCATAAGAACCGACGAGCGACCTGGCAAAGAGTCCGGAAAGATAGGGTGGAGGCCAGCTGGAGAGGCGATTATCGAAACGGAGGCTTAATTTGTAGCCGGTGCTTTGGTGGTTATCGCGGTGCAGCCAGCCGCGCCGCTGCTGAAACAGCGCTCCCTTGATGAACACTGTCCCGCGCTCATCTGGCGTCGGACCTTGATACATATCCCAATCGTCGTTCTGCTGCTCGAAAGTAAATGATTCACCTAAGGCGACCAATACGGCATTGATGGCTATAGAATGGCGGTTGAAATCGTTTGGAGCAGTGTTCCAACCGTCCTCCTTGCCGTTGCGCCAGTTATTTTTAATAATGATATTTCGCTCGGACACCAAACCGAGCATATGCATCGCGCCCGCTTCATCCCACGTTTCATCGCCAAAATAGCCGGTGCGCGGATTCGAACCTGAGTATTTTACATTGTCTATCAGCCACATATTGCCGGATGAACCAATAGTTAATATGCCTGTAAGTGTGCCTTCGATTTCGACCTGTCCGTCGATATATATCGACTGCATCAAAGGCGGTCCCTGGTCCCAAACGAGACTTTCACGCGGAATCATTCCCAAAGGATATTGATAAATTCTAAGGCCGGCATCTCCCACCAGTCGAATCCAAGTCATCATCCTCCCGCCTCGGTCGCTTATAAAAGGCATAGCCGCGGCGCGGACTGACGACGAAATTCGCGCGGGGAAATTTTCCGGCGCTACATTTCCATAGAATCTGTATAGCAAACTATCGGGTATTTGACCTTGTCTCAGGCTAAATTGACGGGAAGTTATAAATCTAGCGTAAGGACCTAAGAAAGGAATTCCGTCCAGACCGATTAAATCGTTAGAGCGCACTGTTCCCCAGACCGAATCAGCGCGCGTCCACCAGATTATATCGTTTTGCGGGGTGTGTTCGATGTTACTCAGATAAGAGTAACATCGAGGTCTTTGGGCATTCGCTCGCTCGACGACGCCCGGCAGGCAAAAACATCCTGCGATAATTACGAAAATCAGCCGGTTCATTAATACTCCGATTCAGATTCATTGTTCGAAGCCTAATCTCGCTTCTGTTGACCTCAGCGTATCAACTTCAGTCAGCCTCCGCTGTCAACCGCGGAGTAATGTTAATGATGATGATGATGATGAAAAAATATATTGAACTATTTATAATCATTATCATCATCATCATCATCATCTATAGCGCAAATACTACCGCACTAGCGTCAATTTCTGCACGGCGGTCTTGCCGCTGGACGACAGTTTGGCGAGATATACACCGGATGGCAGCGCGCCGACGTTCACCAATACGCTGTAGGCGCCGGCTTTCATCTCGCCGCCAGCCAGGCGCGCTAACTCGCGTCCCGTTATGTCGAACAACGTCAGATTTGCATATCCATCCCGTTCCAACGTGAAATTCAAAGTCGAAGCGCTGTTAAATGGATTGGGATAAGCCGCTTCCAACATAAAAGCGAACGGAGATGAGCCTGTATCGCCGGCAGAATTCGGCGGGGTCGGCACAATCGTCACTTCCACATCGACCCACATCTCGCCGCCGCCGGTGTTGTGCGAGACCTGGATATGAGCGGTGTAAGTGTAGTATAGTTCAAGCCGCTCGGCGTCGATGGTGATGTTGAAGATTTGACTTTCGAAGCCCTCAATTGTGGCTTCGGTTGGGTCGATGTTCAACCAGTAGAAATCGGTCGCTGTCTCCAGCGCTTGCAATGTCTGGACGCCGCTGCGATTCTGCAGGATAAAGGTGGTCGTAAAGGGAAATATCTCGGTCGAGAAATTACAGCCGCCGGCGCGTTCATCGCTGAACAGCGGAATATCGATCACAACCGTTTCCTGCCCGGTCTGTGGATTAACTTTAAACAGCCGGCCGTTGGCGTCCTGATTATTGCACATCACATAGAGCGGGCAGCCGTCCGGGTCATCGGCGCGGTAGGCGAGTCCATAGATGCGGAAGCGCCGGTCGTTACGCACAGTGGCGACGGTATTGCCTTGGCGGTCGATGGCGAATATATTCGTGCCGGTCGAAGCCACCCAGAAGCGGTCGTTGTCGGAGTCCCAAGCCACGGCTATCGTAGGATTGCAGGGGCTGGGTATCCGCACACCGGTCACTGTGCCTTCCCAAGGCGAAATCTGGGCGATATAATTAGAGTCCACGCCGTAGAGGTAGTCCCAATCTGAGGTCAGGTCGCGCCAGCCGTAAGAACTCCACGAGGCTTGCTCGTAACGGGCAATGAGTTCACCGTCGCGGCTAATTTGGTAGAGTTGATTAGGCTCGTTAGATCCACCTCCGCCGCCGGCTACCCAATAATTATCCATAAAGAATGTCGCGGCTTGCAAGCGATTATCCTGGGTAATCCGATTGACATCTACAGTTCGCAGCGGATCCCAGAAATCGCCGAACACCCGCACTGCTTTCGGACGCAGCGCTATGTGCAGAGGTCCGTCGCCTTCATTGGTCACGGTCAAGCCGATGTTGCGCTCCGTATTCTCAACTAGATTAGTGCGGATTTCGTCGATATCGAAAAGCATCTCTGGATGAAGCATCCGAATATCAAGCGCCATCTCGCGTTCGCCATTGAAGGTAAGTTCCGCCTCGTAAGGCGTCATCCCTTCTTTAGTTACCCGGATTGTGAAGCGCTCGTTAGGTATGCGGTCGATCATAAATTCACCGGACACATTAGTAACGGCGCGCCGGTCGGTGTTAAGAATAGTCAGTTCCACGCCTTGAATCGGGTCGCCGGTTATGTTATTGACTACATTCCCGATGATGAGGCCTTGGTAGCCGGCTAACGAATTCAGCACATCGCGCAGGTATTCAGCACGGTTGCAGCCATAGTCGTTGCGCATTCCGATGAACGAAATACCCATTCCAAATGTGCGATAGAGGCTATTATCGTAATAGACGGCTCGACCGTGGTTATTCTGGCAACTCATCAGCAGTTCGCCGCCGTCCACCGCCCTGATGCGGTCGGGACGGTTGGCTGGATAAGCGCCAGACATATAACCAAAGGAACGTTGTCCAAAACGGCAGTCGCGCGGCAGGTTTAACTGGGTAATTTCATTGTCGATGCCAGTGCAATCGCAGATGGCGTGGAAATAGGAGAGAAGGGCTGTGCCGCGGTGGTCGGCAAAAAAATCATTGCCTTCGATATAGAGACCGCGGTTGAGGTTGAGGAAATTGATTAATTTTGAGGCGTCTTGCGCGTCGATCCGACTCGCTGGGGTCCCGCCGCCTCAACCAGGACAGTAGAATGAAAGACAAGTGACTACGACATCATATCGACTGAGGTCATCAGGCAGCACGCTGCTTGAATCCCAGGGGATGCGGAGCGCAGTCAGGGTGCGGACGACCGATTCGGTGGCGGTGGGAGTGCCGCCGAGAACCGGGTCAGTTGCCCGCAGGTTGTTATCGTGACGCCAGACGAACACCTGATAGGCTGCCGCTTGACCAGCGAACAGCAACACTAACAGAAGCGCAAGGCAGACACGCATCAATTTGGCGGACATTGCATCTCCTTGAAATTTGGTAATTTGTGTTTGTTTTGTCTGTTTAATATTTATTAGTGTATTCAAAACTACTCTTGAGGAGTATTTGAACCTTCGATATCACGATAATTCGTTTCAATTGCGGGAACGGGTGAGGATCGAACTCACCGCGGACGTTATCAGCGCCCGCCAGCGGATTTGAAGTCCGTGGAGCGCACCAGCGCCCATCCACTCCCATTCGCGCCGCGCCGCGGCGCTATTCATTCTGCAGCGCTGTCTTAAATGCCTGTCCGAGCAGTCCTATTTCATTATCGGCAATTGTTCGAGCGTCTAAAATAATCGCATCGTTCTCTATGCGAACAACGACCGAAGGCGAAGAATATCTCAATTTCCGGGCAAAATCATCCGGCTTTATGGAGCGCAAAGAAACAACAACTAATTTGGATGGAATGTCTTGCGCCGGCAGGGAACCTGACCCCATCATACTAAATCCACTTACTATTTCGAGCCGCGCATCGTCATCCAAAATCGGCTTCAGTCGGCGTAAAATCCGCCTGGCGCGCCGCTGGACAACATCCGCCGATTCGGTCATCATCCTGTAGAGAGGATGACAGCCTGGCAGTTTTTCCGGCTCGAGAAACAAGCGTAATGTGCCATTCAACGCAGATATGCTTAATTTATCAAGTCTCAAAGCGCGAAGCAAGGGATTTTGTCTTAAAAATGAAATATTTTTATTTTTTCCGATAATTATCCCGCATTGAGGACCGCCGATGAGTTTATCGCCGGAGAAGGAAACGATATCAGCGCCATCAGCGATGGCTTGCGGCGCGGACGGCTCTTCCGGCAAGCCCCAACGTTTCAAATCGACTAAGGCGCCGCTGCCGAGGTCATAAAACAAGGGGATATTTCTAATTTGCGCCAAACCGGCTAATTCGCGTAGCGGGACATCCTTAGTGAAACCTGCGATACGATAATTAGATTGATGCACCTTCACTATCAAAGCCGACCGCTCGGTCAATGCGTTTTCATAGTCGCGCAGATGGGTTTTATTAGTCGTGCCGACTTCAACCATATCCACGCCGGCGCGCTGCATCACATCCGGAATGCGGAACATACCGCCAATTTCAACTAATTCGCCGCGCGAAATAACGGCTTGCTTTCCAGCCGCGAAAGTGTTTAAAATCAGCATCACCGCCGCGGCGTTATTGTTAACCGCCAAAGCCGCTTCAGCGCCGGTAAGGTCGCAGAGCAATCGTTCGATGTGAATCATTCGGTCGCCGCGCTTGCCGGTTTCGACATCCAACGCTAAAAGGCTGTATCTTTCAACGGCTTCGCGCAAGGCTTCTTGCGCTGCCGGCGGCAGAGGCGCCCGGCCCAAGCCGGTGTGCAGGAGAACGCCTGAGGCATTTATCGCCCGCCGGACGCTGTGTTGCAACTCGCGCTCCACGAGGCGCTTTATGCGCAGCGCCAATTCATCAACCTTCGGAACTTGGTCGGCCGATGTCATCTCGCCCTCTAATATCCTTTTTCTTAAATACTCGACTTCGCGACGGGCAGCGCTATGTATATAATCCACCGGATACTCAGCACAGAGCGCGGTGAGAAGCGGGCGTTGGACTAAAACGCCGATTGCCGGCAAGGCGGCAAGCGCCTGTCGGCAATCGGCTTCCTTTTCCTTTGAGATTATGTTCACAAGCCTATAAAAGCAAAAACCGACTTTTCAAGTCGGTTTTTGCTTTGGATTAATCGACTATTTTACTAGTTGAACGCCGCGCACAGTTTGCCCGGAAGATGAACTCACATCCAGGAGATAAGTTCCGGCATTAATATTAGCGCCGTCGAGGGCGAAACTGTGGCTGCCGGCCGGCAGAACGCCGTTATAAACGACCGAAACGACCCGACCGGACAGTTCAAACAAAGTAATCGAATAAGTATCTTCAGACGAATTGTTGACGACTACATTCAACCGGGCGTTGAACGGATTAGGGTAAGCGTTCACCAAACCAGCATCGACCGGCACAACCGGCGCGGAAGGCGCCGCTAAACCGCCGAAGATGGTGATGTTGCGCAAAACAATGCGATCAGCATCGATTCTAACCCGCTCGCGGACAGCGCCGTCGGTCGGATGTTCGACGACCAGCCAATATTCACCTTCAGATATATCATAGAAAGCAAAAACGCCTTCGTCGTTGGTGAATACTTTATCGCCGTCGCCGCCGCATCCGCCTCCACAACCTCCGCCACAACCGTCATCGCCGCCGCATCCGCCTCCACAACCTCCCCCACAACCGCCATCGCCGCCGCACCCGCCTCCACCAC
>VGIO01000070.1 GCA_016867855.1 Calditrichota bacterium | reverse complement strand
TGAGTTCGACCAAATAATGCAAGCACAGTCGGTCGAGCGCACACATTATTATATCGACCGGCTGGTCAAAGGACTCAGCGAAGTGAAGACCGCCGGCGTCATCGATACAAACAATTCTTCACTATGTTAGATTTACCAAAAGGCAGACTCCGAGTTTTCGGTGATTATTACAGATATTCCGTCAGTTTCGATATTTCTGATGAAATGAACGACGGGCAGTTCTGGTTGCAAATATATGATTCGAACGAAACACTAATATCAGATTTTGTTGTAAGGTCAAGTCTATTGTTACCAAGCAATTCGTCTATTAAAACCATTACGCGAGCAGAAATTATATGGAAAGTCTATAGTATGACTAATATCAAAAATAAAATACGAGAACGAGGCGAGAAATGTCACCAGACATTATAAGTTATGCAGATGCTATCGAGAAGGTCTTACTCAACAATGGATATATCGCTACACTTAAGTATGTATATGCGAATATAGAGCGATATAGGCCTTTGACCGGTAAAACGCCTTTTGCAACTATTCAGGCTTTACTTCAACGCGATAAACGTTTTTTTCGTATCGGATTAGGTGTTTATGGTTTATCGAAATATAAAGCAATTCTTGACAGTCTACGAATTAAAAGCGACCTTGCTTCTAAACTGCGACCTTTGCAAGAGAGTAAGCACGATAAAATGCAGGGTATGGTCTTGGAATTGGGTGAGCATTTGAATTATTCGACATTTACGAACGATAAAGCAAAGGTTTTTGAAGGTAAATCGTTCAATCAAATTTCGAGTTTAATTGAATGTCCAGAATTCACATATCGCAGCATCATAGACCAGACTGTTCGCTATATCGATGTGGTCTGGTTCAATAATCGGAACTTTCCTGCTTGGGTATTCGAAATCGAGCATTCAACCGATTTTCGCAGCGCGCTGGTTAAATTTATAGAACTACAAGATTTTTACATAAAATTCGTGATAATTGCACCTAAAGATAGAGAAACAAAATTCAAAATTGAGATTAATAAACGAGCCTTTGAGTCAATATACGACCGCTGTCAATTTCGTTCGTATGACGAAATCGAAGATTACTATCATGGTCTAATAACATTTACTAAAGTTCGACATATATTGATTTAATCGGCAGAATTACTAAGCAACCATTTTTAGATTAAATCAACCGTTCGACTTGAAAATCACCTGCCTTCCGAGAGGATTTGACTCTGCTCGCCAGCAAGATCCACGTCAGTTGGCTATTTGGATGTTCGAGAATCAAGGCGCGCAACGGTTTGGCGCGGATAATCGTCTATTTATCATTCTTTACGATAAGTCAAATCCTGAACGTAGTTGGGAACTGAAGCGGGAGTTTAATTTAGTATTCGATAGAATTGACCGGTTTTTTGATAGTGAATCTGTTTCTGCTAAAGACGAAATTGTATTTACTTTCAATCACAGAACCTTCACGACCGTCGCAAAGGTTCTTGTAGTGTCTAAGTAGTAAAGAAACATAAATCTGGACTCCCGCTTTCGCGGGAGAGACGCATTGATTTTACAAATGAATCCAACATCATTTATATTCACCAATATTATAAAAAAACTCATCCTCTTCCTCTGCCTCCTGCTTATCATTGGCTGCGCGAGCGGCAAGTATCTCCTTGACGAGCCGGTCAACGACCCGATAATGACCACCGACGACCAGCAGGACAACGACCTCGCTAAAGTCGAAGACGGCGGCTTCGGCGGCGCCGGTGGGGAGTGCCCGACTTGATAAGCCGATACTTGTGCCTCGGTCGAGGCTTCAGCAGGCTTTGGGCTTTAGGCTTTAGGCTTTGGGATGGCGTTCCGTCAGGTGTTCTTCACCTGACGCAATTAGTCAATAGGCTTTGGGCTTTAGGCTTTAGGCTTTGGGATAGCGTTCCGTCAGGTGTTCTTCACATGACGCAATTAGTCAATAGGCTTTGGGCTTTAGGTTGTAGTCATCAGTCATTAGTCATTAGTATTACAGCGCTAATGCTGCTCGGTCTTTGCGTGACCAAGTCCCTCGCTCTTGGCGGCGATGGCTGGTCGAACACCCGGCTCAAGGTCGAACACCAATATACCGACTACAATTCGTATCGCTACCCGCCGCCGATTCCGCCGGAATATCCCGAAACAGTCTGGCTGCAATACGATCCCTACATCGCCGACTTCCCAGAGCATCGCACGCTGGTTCGGCTGACGCAAGCCTTCGGTCCCAAGGATGTGATGCAGATCCGCTGGCAATACAGCGACCTCACCGACAACAAAAACCAGCGGCTTTATTTTGTCCAATATGCCCACGATGTTCATCCGATGATGAATATCTTCGCCAACTACCAGTATCTGCGCCAGCCGGGCTGGCTCTCAGGCTGGATGACCACCGTCGGCGCGCGCTTCAACCGCAGCGGCTGGATACTGGCTGAATTCGATATGGGATATATCCGCAACCGCGTCTATAGCATCGCCACAGACACTGCCGGCGTGCACCCGGTCGCCGGCAGCGAGCATACAGTCGAAACCTACGCCCCAATGGCGAGTTTTCGTTATTCGTTCGACGGTTCGACCGCGGCTTCGCTGCGCTGGGACGGCTCCTTCGCCAGAAGCAGTTCGGGTAATGTTGATTCGCACGCCTTGACTATGACGATGAGCCGGCATCTGCCCACCCGCACCGCGCTGCATCTGTTATACCGCTTTTACGACAACAGCGCCGGCGTTCAGTCGCACTCGTCCAGTTTCGAAGTCGCGCAATATATCCTCTGGAATCTGACGGCGCGGGTGAGTTACCGCTATTACGAGAACGGCTTCGACGACCCGGCGCTGGCGGTCAACCTTGAGCGCGGCGCCGTCCATTCCAATTCCTTCACCCTGTGGAGCGAATATCATATCCGCGCCGACCTCAAACTGCACCTCAAACTGCGGCGCTACGAAAGCAACCAGTCGATTCGTATGAACACTTACTTACTCGGATTTGAGTGGACGATATGAAAAATCCAATGGTAATCAATTGGAAAATAGACGCGCTTTCTCCCCCCGCTTGCGGGGGGATGAAGGGGGGTGTATTTTCATCTTACGTTGCACCGCGCAGCGGGACGATGATTACTAAAAAAAGCGACCGCTTGGAGGGCGGATTTCAACCCGCCCTCCAAAGCTGGTGCAATGCCAGTTTTCTGCTCTCGCTTTTAACATTATTAATTTTCCTCAGTTGTGGTGAAAATCCGCCTGATAAGGCTCCCACTCTGCCGCCGCCAGTCGAATGGCGCGGTGATGTCTATTTAAACATCCGCCTGCAGACCGCAGCCGGCGATACCATCGCGCCAGATATGATTATCGTCGTCTTAGGCGCCGACTCATTAGGATATAAGCGCAACCTGGACACGCTTCACAATATCGCCGAAGGCAACTACATACTGAAAGTCTATGGCTGGTGGCAGGGACTGCTCTACCGCGCCAGCCCGCAGACCATCATCGTCGAATACAACCGCACTGTTACAGCCGAGGCGATGCTCACCCGAAGCGGCGCGCTGTATGTTACCGTGCAAGCCTCCGGCGCGTTGGTTTCGGAGTTCAATCTTAAAATTGACAGCGACACTGTCGGCGTCGGCGGCAATCCCCGCTGCATCGACGGCGTCCCGATGGGAACGCACAAGTTGACCGCCTTCCGCAGTGAGAACAGCCTGGACTACGAAGGCTGGGTGAAAAATATAATGGTGAACGCCGCCGAGACGACTGCGGTTACGATAGACCTAATTGTCGTCGCTCCTGATTCAGGCGCTCATTCGCCGGATATAGAGGCTTTAGACGCAGACGGCCAAATCTGGGCGTTGTCCGACCACTGGGACAAGGTGATTTATATATATTTTTATGAAAGCGCTTGAGGAACTTGCACCGGGGAGGAGTTGCCTTCCGCGCAAACCTATATCCGCGACGCATATCCGGACAGTCTGGTCGCTGTCTGCTCAATCAATATGGATGCCACGCTGGATTGGATTTTAACCTATCGTCAGCAGTATAACCTGCATATTCCGCTTCTGCACCACGCCGGAGCCGCCTTCCAACGCTATCGTATTGGCGGACAGTTTGGGGCTTGGCCTCCGGCGCATATCATCATCGACAAGCGCGGCGTCATCCGCTGGCGAAGTATAGGCACGTTTTCAATCGCAATGCAGGATGCCGCCCGTATGGTAGGCGAGTTGATTAGGGAGTGAATTTGTGTTAAGTTCAGAGGATAAAACTTCCATCGGACATCACATCTGTCCAAAAATTTTTTGAGCATACAATCGCACTTTGATAATTAAGAATATAGGACAGGGTTTTCCTGTTTTCAAAATGTGGTTGGACTTCAGCCGTCATTTGTTGGCCAAGATAAAACTACTGCAAGAATGCTGGCAGCAGCAGCGGAGTTTTAAATGGTCCTTCCAACTAAACCGTCAAAGATAGACGCATCATTTGTTTGTCATTATCGACACTTCTTTGGCTGCGTTGATTCAAAATAAAGGAGATAGAATGCTAAAGAGATTTTTCTCACTACCGATAATCCTGGTTTTCGCTGGTAGTTTATATGCCGACCTCGCCGTCACCGTCTACAACCAAGACCTCGCCCTTGTCCGTGAGACCCGCCAGGTCGAGTTCCCCAAAGGCGTCGGCGAAATTCGGTTTGTGGATGTCGCCGCGCGCATCATCCCGACTTCAGTGCATTTCGCATCCAAACAAGCCTCGCTGTTAGAGCAGAACTACGAATACGACCTCGTCAGCGCCGATAAACTGCTGCAAAAGTATATCGACCAGCGCGTGGACTTAACCGCGCAGGACGACAAGCAGTTCACCGGCGTGCTGCTATCGTCAGCCGGCGACATCGTCATCCGCGAATTGGACGGCTCCATCCGCTCCCTCAACCGCGCACAAGTGGTCAACGTGCATTTTCCCGACCTGCCCGCCGGACTCATCACCCGTCCGACGCTGGTCTGGCTGGTCAACGGCAAAGGCAGCCAGGGCGCGGCTGAAATATCCTACCTGACCAACGGAATGTCATGGGAAGCGGAATATGTCGCCGTAACCGACGCCGATGACAAAGCCCTCTCACTCACCGGGTGGGTCAACATCGCCAACAACTCCGGCGCAGCATACAAAGAAGCCAAAATCAAACTGATGGCCGGAGATGTCAATATCCTGCAAGACGAGGGACGAGGGAGGTATGGAATCCGTGCCGAGAGAATGATGGCAATGGCCGACGCTGGCGTCGAGCCCCAATTCAAGGAAGAAGCCTTCTACGAATACCACCTTTACACCTTGCAGCGCCCATCGACGCTCGGCAACAACCAAGTCAAACAGATATCGCTATTCCCGACTGCTGATGTTAAGTCGGTGAAGAAAGAGTATCGTTTCGCACCGTCTGGTTATGATTGGAGGCAGGAGAAGGACAAGATCAAGGTTACCCTCGAATTCGAAAACAAGGAAGCCAACGAATTAGGCATACCGCTGCCGAAAGGCAAGGTGCGGGTGTATAAGGCTTCTAAAGACGGCGGGATGGAGTTCATCGGCGAAGACCGCATCGACCACACAGCGCGCGAGGAAAAAGTGCGCATCTCGACCGGCAACGCCTTCGACATCGTTGGCGAACGCAAACAGACCGACGCCAAACGCGGCGGCGCCGAATACGCCGTCGAAATCAAACTCCGCAACCGCAAGAAGGAGACAGTCGAAGTCATCGTGGCTGAAAATATCTGGGGCGATTGGACAATGCTCGAAGCCACCCCAGGCTGGGAGAAAAAATCGGCTAATCTCATCGAGTGGAAAGTCCCTGTCAAACCGGACGAAGAAAAAGCGCTGACTTATCGAGTGTTGATAAATCGATGATAATGTTGAAACTGATGCTGATGCTTATGATGATGGGGATGGTGAAGGAAGGGAAGCGAGTGTGCAGGTCATTGCTGCCTGAAATCATTTCCTACTATCCAACTCATTATCCTAATTCAGCGATAAGCGCATAATTAATATATATAGGCAAGTGATCAGCGTCCCCAAGGATTATGCTATACATAGCGCTAGTCGCTTGATTGAGAAATGGCATATAAATCGGCAGGGGTGAATTCGGGCAGCGAATTTGCCCCTGTTTCTATTTTTGTTAATTTTAAACGCCTTATTGGTTGCTTTTTAATTTGTGAAAGAATTAATTTATAGGTAGAGTTGTTAAAATAACAGTAAGTGCCTGAACAAACACTATTGCTAATCACCGCAGCCTCGCTGGGTTTCGTTCATACCGTGCTTGGACCCGACCATTATATTCCGTTTATCGCGATGGCCGAGGCGCGCGGCTGGAAAACACGGCGGACATTGCTCATCACCTTCCTGTGCGGGCTGGGGCATGTTTTCAGTTCGGCGCTCATCGGCGCATTCGGACTGGCGTTAGGTGTATCGCTGTTCAAATTGGAAGCGCTCGAAACGGCGCGCGGCGATATCGCCGGCTGGTTGCTGCTCGGCTTCGGACTGGCTTACACGGTGTGGGGTGTGCGTAAAGCCCTAAAAAATCACGCTCATTACCACACACACCTCGTAACCCGTCACGCCGGCAAAGCCAATATCACGCCGTGGATTTTATTCACAATTTTTGTCTTCGGTCCTTGCGAGCCGTTGATTCCAGTTCTGATGTTTCCGGCTATGCAGGGCAGCGTGCCGGGCGTCGTTTTAATTACAGCGGTATTCGGTTTCTTTACAATCGGGACGATGCTGATTTTAGTTCTTGCAGCGCAGAAAGGCTTAGCGCTTGTTCCGAAGCATAGTCTTGAGCGATATAGCCATGCTCTGGCTGGGGGAGCGATTTTAATCTGCGGGATAGGCGTCCAGTTTCTCGGGTTATAGACGGTGCATGAACTCTATCTGGCTGAACAGATAATCAAAGGCGTTCTCGCGGCGCTGCCGGGCGAAGTCTCGCCCGCTTCAGTGCGGCTGATCGAAGTCGAAGTCGGCCGGTTGAACGCCGTCGTCCCCGAATCGCTGTGTTTTCTGTTCGACGCCCTCCGCAGCAGCTATGATATGCCCAAAGCCCAATTGACCGCGGCCGAAATCGATGTCCTATGCCGCTGCCAAGACTGCGCAGCCGAGTTTAAAATCGACCTGCCGCTCTTTTTATGCCCGGAATGCGGCGGAAGCCGGATTGACATCCTGCGCGGGCGCGGCGTGCGGCTGATGAGAGTGGAAATTGAAGAATGACAATGGATTGCCGAAACGCTGCAGGTGTAACTAAGGTCTGAGACGGAGCGGATGTAGAACCGGCTTCTTGAAGCCAGGACGTAAACAGGAGGACAGGCGTCCCTGCCTGTCCGCCGACTGAAACGCACCAGAGCGGTAGCCCGGCTTCTTGAAGCCGGGTTGTAAACAGGAGGACAGGCGTCCCTGCCTGTCCGGCAACAAAAGCACAACAGGAGGACAGGCGTCCCTGCCTGTCCGCCGACTGAAACGCACCAGAGCGGTAGCCCGGCTTCTTGAAGCCGGGTTGTAAACAGGAGGACAGGCGTCCCTGCCTGTCCACAATCAACCAGATGAAACAAAACCAAATGAGCCAATGTCTCGCGATGCCATAATAAACCTTATCCGCGCCAACCGCGCCCGGCTCGACGAACTACAGGTCAAGTCACTGGCGCTGTTCGGCTCGGTCGCGCGCGGGGATGACCGCCCCGACAGCGATGTGGATATCCTGGTCGAATTCGAAGGACCGACTAAATTCGACAACTATATGGACCTGCTGTTTTTTCTTGAAGAAATCATAAGTCGAAAAGTTGACCTCGTAACGAAAAAGGCTGTTAAACCGCGACTATGGCCTTACATTAATCCTGATTTGACCTATGTTGCGTAATTACATATTCTTCTTGAAGGACATTCAAGAATCTTGCCATAAAATCCAAAGATATACAGCTGGATTTACTCTTGAGACTTTAACAGGTGACGAAATGCGGCTCGAGGCGGTTGTTCGTAACATCGAAATCATCGGTGAAGCCGTCAAGCATATTCCAGAGGAAATTAAACTGAATTATCCAGATGTGAATTGGAAATCCATCCGAGGTATGCGCAATATAATTGTTCATGAATACTTCGGACTTGATTATGATATGATTTGGAGTGTGATTCAAGAATTTATCCCTAAAATAGAAACTCAAATCAACGCAATCTTAAGTTGCGAGATTTATCCAGAAAATTCTCAAATTAAATCTATCTAACTATGGTCTCCGACCGAGTTCAACGCATAGGTTTTTCCGCCACATTCCGCATCGCTGCCAAAGCGCTGCAGATGAGCAAAGAGGGCGTGGCTGTCATCGATTTATCCGTTGGCGAGCCCGATTTCCCAACCCCCGCGAATATCAAGGAAGCCGCCAAACGCGCCCTCGACCGCGACTTGACTAAATACACCGCCACCGATGGCATCGTCGAACTGCGCGATGCGGTCTGCCGCAAGTTCCGCGACGAAGCCGGCGCCGACTATAAGCCCGACCAGGTCATCGTCTCGACCGGGGCTAAACAATGCCTTTTCAACGCTTTCCAAGCGCTGCTGAATAAAGGCGACGAAGTCATCATCCCGTCGCCGTATTGGGTCTCCTACCCGCATATGGTCAACCTCGCCAAAGGCGTGCCGGTCTATGTGCCGGGACGCGAAGAGAACGGCTTCCGCCTGACGCCGGACGACCTCTCGCGCAGCCTCACCGCTCGCACGCGAGCCATAATTTTAAACAATCCCTCCAATCCGACCGGCGCGGCTTACAACGCCGAGCAACTGCAGAAAATCGTGGATGTCTGCCTGGCGGAAGGAATATTCGTCATCAGCGATGAGATTTACGAGAAGTTAGTCTATGACGGTTTTCGCTTCGTGTCGGTCGCCGCTCTCGGCGAGAAAGCCCGCCGGAACAGCCTCATCATCAACGGCTTCTCAAAGGCTTATTCGATGACCGGCTGGCGGCTGGGCTATGCTGTAGGGCCAAAGGAACTTATCGAAGGTATATCCAAAGTCCAATCGCACCAGACCTCTAATCCGACCTCCATCGCACAATGGGCGGGCGTCGAAGCCTTGACCGGCCCGCAGAACGAAATCAACCGGATGCGCGGTGAATTCGAACGCCGCCGTAATTACTGCTTATACCGCTTGCAGAGCATCCCCCATCTCTCCTGCGCCAAGCCGGAAGGCGCATTCTACCTTTTCCCCAACTGCGAATGGTATTACGACAAGCAGTTCGAAGGCGTCGAAATCCGAAATTCGGCGGGTCTGGCATATTACTTATTGAAATATGCTCATATCGCGTTTGTGCCTGGCGAATCGTTCGGCGCGGATAAGTTTATCCGTATTTCTTACGCGACTATGATGAAGAACCTCGAGGAGGGAATGTCGCGTCTGACAAATGCTTTGGCGCAACTCAAGCCAACCGTCAAAGCCAAGCGCGCCGAATTGGATAACACCATAACTAAAATAAAGGATTTTGTAGAATTGGAATCGCCGGTTGCGGCACGGGTGAAGGACGGGCTGGTCGCCGAGTCGGAAGCCGCGCTACCGTTCGACGCCTACCAGGAGTGGAATGTCAACATCGGCGGCGTAGTGTTGAAATTGGCGGCCAATTCCAAGCATTTGCTGGACTTCTGGGTCGAAAATTGGTATCCTTCGCCGCTGGAGTCCGACCTTGAGCCTCATGGCATTCTATATGGCGTCAAGGATGCCGCCGGCCGCGAGCCGCGCGCCTTCTACGCCCCCGACTCGCGCACCGCCTTCCTGTTCAACAGCGCCTACTATCCCCAACTGCGAGCGCTGGCGCTTGGGATGGTGGACAGCATCGGCGCCGCGGCGTTCGACGCGCTGATGGTGGGCGGCGCCTGCCTGGATGTAAATGGCAAGGGCGTCGCGCTCATCACGCCTCCCGGCTGCAGCGGAAGAACACACTTCAGCCATCTATTACGCCGGAACGAAACCCGCCTGCACAGTTACGACGGCTTCTTCATCCGCTGGGCGTCCGGCGCGCCGGTAGCCGACTCCATCGAACGTAAGTTCCTGTTTAAGACCGATTTGGCTGAACATCTGCCCGAACTAACCCGTTTGTTCGACCGCTCCAAATTAGAAAATGTCATCACGAAATTAGACGACTGCGAGATTGAAGCCTGCCCGTTGAAGGATAAATGCCCCCTGGAACGAGGCGAACCGCGCTGCTATTTAGCCTCAAGACGCTCACGGGCGATGGTCGATCCATACTGGCTCGGCAGCGCCGGCAAACACATCAAACGCGCGATTCTATCGAAAATCATCTTGCTCAAGAGCGAGGCTATCGGTCCGAAAGTGCAGAAACCTTCCGCCGAGCAAGCCTTCCGCCTGCTTGAAGAAGGCGCGATTTTGACTCCACACGGCGGTTACCGTTCGCAGCCGTTCTACAATCCATATCTGCTGAACCTTACGCCCGAACGGATGGAGCAGTTGCGCCGCCAGTGGAAGCGCTTGCTCGACGCCGCGCCGTTAGTCATAGTGAACACCGAAGCGATGGGACTGGAGGAGGCGAAGGATGCGATTGGAAAGTTGGCGGAGTAGTATCAAACGGCTGTCAACCCTCGGCGCTTGGAACAGGTAGAGACGCCCGTTTGACTTTGAATAGTCGGATTCAAGACCCAACCCACCAAACGAGATGCTTCGCTTCGTTCAGCATAATACATAAGAGCCAATTGCAAAAGTGACGATTAATCCAGAAAACTCGGACCATGGCAAGGCGGACACCCTCGTCCGCCGAAAACAAAGCATAGAATGCAGCGGACGAGGGCGTCCGCCTTGCCATCAGTTAATCCAACACTTTTGCAATTACCTCATAATTTTATAACAACCCAAAATCTAAATACACTTAGGTTACTGTTTTTCAAATGTCCGACTTTTTAGTCATAGGTTCTGGAATTGCGGGTCTGTCGTTCGCGCTCGAAACCGCCCGGTTCGGTAAGGTTACATTAGTAACTAAAAAACAGAACACCGAGTCGAATACCAACTATGCCCAAGGCGGCATCGCAGTAGTGGTGTCGGATGAGGATTCCTTCGAGCGTCATATCGCCGATACGCTGCAAGCCGGCGCCGGGCTGTCCAAACGCCCCGCGGTCCAAGCGATGGTGCGCGAAGGACCTCAGCGCATCGAAAATCTGGCGGCTTGGGGCGTCGAATTCTCTTATTATTGGAAAGATAATAAGAAAGTCCTAGCACTGGGCCGCGAGGGCGGACACAGCCGCGACCGGATTGTGCATAAAGCCGACCACACCGGTCAGGAAGTCGAACAATCGCTCGCCAAACGTTGCGCCGAACACCCTAATATCGTAATCGAAGAGCATTCGACGGCGGTTGACTTAATCGTCAAGGAAGAGCATGCGCGAAAGCGCTGCTGCGGGGCTTGGGTTCTGACCCAGCCCGGCGAATTGAAGCCGATTTTGGCGAAGGTGACGCTGTTAGCGACCGGCGGCTGCGGGCAGGTCTATCTGCATACAACTAATCCTTCAATCGCCACCGGCGACGGAGTGGCTATGGCTTGGCGCGCCAGCGCTAAAATTGCTAATCTGGAATTTATGCAGTTTCATCCGACAGCGCTCTATCCTTCGACGACCGGTGGCGAGGCGCAGGCGTTTCTTATCTCCGAAGCCGTGCGAGGCTTCGGCGGCGTGCTGCGGCGGTTGGACGGCTACGCTTTTATGACTGATTATCATCCGCTCGGCGACCTAGCGCCGCGCGACATCGTAGCGCGGACAATCGACCGCGAGATGAAATCGCGCGGCGAAGATTATGTCTTCCTCGACATCACCGGCCGGCAGCCGGAAGAGACGCGCGAACGCTTCCCCAACATCCACCGCGTTTGCTTGCGCTATAATATTGACTTCACCCGCCAATGGATACCAGTCGTGCCGGCGGCGCATTATATGTGCGGCGGCGTTGTTACCGACCTGTTCGGCCGGACGAACATCGACGGACTTTACGCAGTCGGCGAAGTGGCTTGTGTCGGCGTGCACGGCGCCAACCGGCTGGCTTCGAATTCGCTGCTTGAGGCAGTAGTCTTTGCCCACCGAGCGGCTGAATCGGCAGTCAAACAGGTCAATGAGATACCCAAATTGCCCAAAACAGTCGAGTTGCTGAATGGGAGTGTCGGCGACTCAAACGAAGAGGAGTGGGTCTTAGCTGCTTCGGACCGATTCCAAATTCGCAAATTGATGTGGGACTATGTCGGCATCGTCCGCTCAACGCTGCGCCTGGAACGTGCGCTGCGTCGCGTTACGCTCATCCGTAAGGAGGTCGAAGACCTCTATCGCCGCACAAAGTTGACCGTCGGGCTGGTCGAGTTGCGCAACATTGCACTTGTCGCCGCGCTCATCATACGCAGCGCCTTACAGCGCCGCGAGAGCCGCGGCTTGCACTGGACGACCGATTATCCAGCCTGCGATGAAGCCAAACCGGCGCGGGATACAGTGATATGGAATAGGAAATAACGCGACACAGAAGCAGCAAGAATTACTATGTCTTATATTAAATTTGCAAGGCGCGCGCCCCCGTGCGCCGACAATTCGTATTCAACAAATGGCAGACGAGAACATCCACCTTGACGCAAAGTGGTTTTTCAATAGACCCTATGTATAAGCATTGTAATAATATGAACTTAACTGGATGCCCGCCTTCACAGGCAAGACTCACTGTCAACGCTATTACAAATATTCCAAATCACTTAGAATTACTACGTCTTATATTACAAGTTGTTATGAATAAAGACTACAACCTAACGCGTCTTTTCATTTAAATTCCAGCCTATAATAGATATGTATCCTTTTAGTGATTGCATATTGCCGGACTTGACAAATGCTTGAAAAGTGTTTAATATAAAATAGAATAAAACCTACCTTCACAAAGTCCCGATATCCAAAGGAGTCTCCAATGAAATACCGGTTCATCATCATAACGCTCGTTTTGAACGTGCTTCCAGTTCTCGGTCAACCCCTCCGCGACGATTTCGGCGATGTTCTGCGCCAGTTTAACACGCCTTATAACAATGTCGGCGGCGCGGCCTGGGACGGCGAATACATCTGGTTTGGCTGCCGCTCCGGTCAGCGTCATTTGTGGGCGATGAACCCCGAAAACCTGCAAGTCGTTCAAGGCCGCGACTATGGACTGAATATGGCCGATGGCATCGGACTCGGCTTCGACCCAGTCGAAGGCGTCTTCTGGTATAACGAATCCAACGGCACAGTGCGTATTTTTAACCGCAACGGTGAGCAAGTCCGGCAAATGCAACTGCCGCGCAGCGGGCATTGGGATTTCTGCACCGACCGCGAGTTTATTTACGGAACTTCCGAAGGCCCAGGCGGCGAAGGCGACCCCAATGCCTTCCGAATATATAAGTTGAGCCGACAAGCCCAAGTTATTCAGGAAGGTCCCAACTTAAGAACACTGGTCAATCACGGTCGAGCGCTGGCCATCGAATATGTTCCAGCGCACCCAGAAGGCCGCTTCTGGTTGATGAGCACAGGATATATCTCACAAATAAATATCGATTGGCAGAACAATCGGGCGCAAGTCATCCGCGAATTCCAAACCCGCAATAACGACTATCCCCATATGGGATTGGCGCACGACGGACATAGCCTGTATGCCGGCGGGGCTTGGGGCGGTCAAGTCGGATATAATTATGACGACGGACAGCGCGAAACTTATGGCGTCTTGAGCCTCGAATTTGACGCCTTTGAATTCGGACCGGTTTCGCAAGGCAATGTTGTGCAGATAAGATTCAATATTGCTAATGCTGCCCAGCAAGAAGATGAACTACATCGCTTGAGTTTTTCCCTTTCGGACGCCGGCCCAGGCCCGGACTGGTTGACCATAGAGCCTGAAGAAGGTGTTATAAATGCCCGGCAATCAGTCGAAATTACGCTGACCGCCAACACCGAAGCCGTTGACTTGGGCGAATATAACCGCACTATAACGCTTGAGTGCAACGACCCCGAACATCGGCAGGCGCAAATCCCAGTTCATATCTTTATCGTGGAAGGCTTCGGACGCTTATATGGGCGGATCATCGACGCTGCTAACGACCGCCCGGTCGAAGGCGCTATTTTAGCCGTCGAACACTTTGGCATTGCCGACACGACAGAGGAAGACGGCCGCTACGAGTTTGCCGACCTGCCGGCCTGGAATTACGATTTCAATTTAACGCGGGTCAATTACCTGCCGCAGCGCCATCAGATTAATGTGGGCGCCGGCGATGAGATCGAGCGCAACTTCGCCCTGCTGCATTCGGTTTGCGAGCCGCGGCCGGCGCGGCTGGAGTTCGCCGTGCCTACCGACGATGTCCTGCGAACATCTCTCGCCATCCGCAACCCCGGCAACGGCACACTGACCTGGACCGCCGAACGCCTCTTCCCCGAACAAGCCCGCGCCGACCCCTGGACACTGCGCGCCAACATCCCCGCCGGACAAACCCTGGGCGACG
>VGIO01000069.1 GCA_016867855.1 Calditrichota bacterium | reverse complement strand
CACCCGCCCAGAATGTCGGGCTGCCACTTCCTCGACTATATGGTTATGTTCTAACAATAGGGCGTGAGCCCGGCTCTCATCGCGGCTCATCATCCCCGAAAAGCCGACGATGTCGGTGAACATCACCGCGGCTAACTTGCGCTTGTCAGTGGACATTCGGAAACCCCTTAGAAATTTTCAGAATCCGTCTATGACTTGTGGAAGGCTTAGTCTGACGCTTTTTGATATTGTAAGGTCAAAGAGTTACATCTCTGTGTTTTGAATTAATATAATCAATTTTTTTTATTTTTAAAATTCTGACCCAAAGCCCGGGAAAATGACGCAGCGTCGAAAGTGATATGCTTTGATGTAATTCGAGCCAAATGAAAGGTTTAATTATACAATCCGAAATTTTCAAGCCGCGGCTCGATTTAGTTTGAAATATATTGACTAGGTTGTGATTATTTATTAAAATGTAATTTTATATTCTTCTATTGAATAATTCATATTTGAATATATCCGCCTATAATACTAATAATTTTCGTTTATGAAGTTAGTATCGCTTACTTTAAGCGTCCTTATCTTATCGACTGGGCTGGTTTTCGCCCGCGAAGTCCAACTTACCCTGTCCGAAGCCCTGGCGCTGGCGGAAAAACACGACCCGGCTCTCGCTAACGCCCGGCTCGACATCGAAGACGGCGACGCCCTTGTAAATGAGGCTTACTCGGCTGCGATGCCTACGGTTAATTTCATCGGCGTCGGAGGTAGATACGCCGTCGCGCCGTCGATGAACATCCCCGCCTTCGGCGGCCGTATCCGCTTCCAACCCGTGAACGACATTACCGCCCAACTATCGGTCGACCAACCGCTCTGGCTCGGCGGCCGTGTCGGACTGGCGCTCGATGCTGCCCGAACCTATCGGAAAATCGCCCGCTGCGGTTTATCCGTAAATAAAGCGCAACTCAAATCGGCCGTCATCAAGGAATATTACAGCCTTACTTTAGCAAGGCAGGCGCTCGAAGTCCTGACCGAAACCTTCAGACAGGCTGAAAAACACGCCGCCACCGCCCAAGCGATGTTCGATGTCGGTATGGCTAGCGAATTCGATGTCCTGCGCGCTAATACCGCCGTCAAAGCCATCGAACCTGAACTCGCCCGCGCCAAAATGATGGTTGACCTGGCTGAAACCCAACTCCGCCAGCGTCTCGGACTCCAGCCCGACGACCATATAGTCGTTGCCGACCAGCTCGAACAACCGACGCTTCAAACCCGCCTCGTTAAAAGCGAAGCAATGCAATCAGCGCTTAAAATGCGTCCGGAATTTAAAATGATGGACCTGCAACTCCAACTGCGCAGCATCGCTCTGCAGGTCGAAGAGCGCTCTATCTATTGGCCTAACTTCTTCTTCAACGCCACTTACCAACTGCAAGCCTCTGACGACCATATACTGCAGGTCGGTCCTCCCGACTGGGCAAAATCGCTGCGTCTGCAACTCGTCGCCAGCGTCCCGCTGTTCGATGGCTTTGCTGCACCAGCACGCGTCGAAAAATCCAAAATCGCCCTGCGCCGGGCTGAAGTCCAACGCCGACAACTCGAACAAGGTGTTAACCTCGAAATCACCGCCGCACTGAACGAACTGAAACGCGCTGAAGATCTAGTCGCCAGCCAAAACGCCGCCGTCGAAACCGCCCGAAAAGCCTTCGACATCGCCGGCGTCCGCTATGAACAAGGTATGGGCACCGAACTCGAAATTCAGGACGCCCGCCTGGCGCTGAACGGTGCCCGGCTAAACCTCCTGCAAGGTCTCTACGACCTCAAAGTCGCCCAAGCCGAATACGCCCGCTGCGTGCATAACGATGATAAACTCTCTGCAGATTCACCCTCGGAATAATCATCGCCCGCTATGCAATGCAACTAAAATGAATAATAACAATCAACGAATTGCGTCCACTTGGTCTATACTCTAATCTCAAAACAGTTTGTTTCCCAAGCATTATAATGAAAAAAATCATTCTTTGGATTGTAATCGTCGTCATCGCCAGCGTAATGGCGTTCCGTTTTTTAGAACGCCATCAGGCTGCCGCCGACCCTACGATTCTCGAAATACAAGCCGCTGAAGGCTACCCGGTCGAAGTCGAATCCGCCGCTATTAAGCCCTTCAGATTGTCTCGTCTTTACACCGGCACACTCACCGGTCGCGAAGAAGCCGACATCGTCCCGATGGTCGGCGAATATATAGCCAGAGTGTTAGTCAGGGAAGGTCAACGCGTCACCGCCGGTCAAATTATCTGCGAACTGTCGAAAGATAATCCCTCCGCCGGCTACCGCCAAGCCGAATTAGCCCTCGAAAACGCCGGGCGCGAATTGCAGCGCATCCAAACCCTGTTCGATAAAGGCGCCGTCGCACGCCAAATGCTCGACGGAATTACGCTCCAGCGCGACATCGCCAAACGCAACTTCGAACTCTCACAGCGGCTTCTAACCTTGACTACACCTATTGCCGGCACGGTAGCCAACCTGACCGCTGAAGCCGGTAAATTTGCCGCGCCCGGAATGCCTTTGGCAAAAGTTATCGCTGCCGACCGCCTGCGGGCCACTTTTGAAGTCCCAGCCGTCGACCGCAATGAAATCGTCATCGGCGCTAACTGCCGCATTACCGCCGCTGGAGCGACAGCCTCCGGAAAAGTCGAGCGCATCGCCCTCTCCGCCGACCAAGAAGGACGTGCCTTTACGGCTTGGATCAAAATCGACGACGCGCCTGACAACCTTGCCTTCAGCCCCGGTCTGATGGCCGATATCGAAGTCTTCGTCTTCGATGTCCCGCAAGCGCTGGTCGTGGCGCCGGAAGCCATCCTGCGCCGCGGCGACGACTACCACCTGTTCATCGTCGATAACGGTAAAGCCAAATTGCTGCCGGTCGAAATCGGCGCACGCGCCTCCGATGCCGTCTGGATCCGCTCCGGACTTGAACCCGGCGCCCAAGTTGTAATCGCCGGCGCCGACCTCCTGTCCGACGGTGCCCCCATTAGAATCTCTAAACGCGGATGACGAAGGCAGAAAGTTGGAAAGTTGAAAAGGAAAAGTTATCGATACACATAACTCCAACTTCCCGACTTTCCAACCTGCCAACTCTCTAACTTTCTAACTTTCAAACTTTTATATATGAAACTGGCTGATATATCCATTAAGTCTCCCATTATGATGACGATGGTCATTCTGGCATTCGTCGTTCTGGGTCTGTTCTCGCTCACACGCCTGGGCATCGATATGATGCCCGACATCGAATTCCCTTTTGTCGTAGCCTCGCTGATTTACCCCGGCGCCGGCCCATCCGAAATGGAAACCCTGATTGCCGAACCCATCGAAGAAGAAATAAGTTCCATCAGCGGTCTGAAACATGTTACTTCCTATTCGCAGGAAAGCATCGCGATGGTTGTCTGCGAGTTCAATATGGGCTTGGATGTTGATATTGCTGCTATCGATGTTAAGGACAAAATCGATGCCATCCGCTATAAACTGCCGGCCGACCTCGAAGATCCCATCATCCAGAAATGGAACTTCGCCTCAATACCAATAATCGACATCGCGGTCACCAGCCCTCGTCCACCCGAAGAGATTTATCGAATCGCCGACCATATCGTTAAACCGGGATTGTCGCGGGTGATGGGCATCGCCAATGTCCAACTCACCGGCGGCCGGCAACGCGAAATCCAAGTGCATCTTTCGCGCCGTAAACTGCGGGAATTTAACCTGTCGCCCCAGATGGTCGCTGGGATGATAAGCGCCGCCAACCTGAATATACCCGCCGGCCATATCGTCCAGCGCCGCCAGGAAATCACCGTCCGGATGCAAGGCGAATTTACCAACTTGAGCCAACTTGGCTCTGTGGAAATCCCCCTCAAACAAGGTAAAAAAGTTCGCCTCGCTGACCTCGGCTGGGTCGAAGACAGTTTTAAGGAAGTCCGCGACAAAGCCGCTTATAACGGCGAAACCTCGGTCGGTCTGAGCCTTATTAAACGTTCCGACGCCAATACCGTGCAAGTCGCCCGCGATGTCTATAAAGAACTGGAAGTCATCCGCCGCGATCTGCCCGCCGATGTTAAAATCGATATCGCCCGCGACCGCTCGAAATTTATTCAAGACTCCGTCGATGATGTCTTCAACAACATCATCGTCGGCGCCGTCCTGACCGCCCTGGCCCTATTCCTGTTCCTGCACTCGCTCCCAGCCACCGTCATCTCCATAATCTCCATCCCGACCTCTATTATCGCGACTTTCATTCTAGTTGACTTTGCCGGCTTCACACTGAATACGATGACTCTAATGGCGTTGTCCATCTCGGTTGGAATTTTGACGGCTAACTCCATCGTCGTGCTGGAGAATATCGAACGCTACAAACAAATGGGGTATAGTTCGCTCGACGCCGCTTCCAAAGGCGCTAGTGAAATCGCCATCGCCGTCGCTGCCGCCACAATGACCAATGTCGTCGTCTTCACCCCGATGGCGTTTATGTCCGGCATCGTCGGTCAATTCTTCAAACAATTCGGTCTGACCGTCACCTTCGCCACCCTGTTCTCACTGCTCGTATCCTTCACCCTGACGCCGATGATGGCTTCCCGCCCGATTCGCAAATGGATATATGTCGCTTCCGGCTTAGGCATTTTAGCGATGGTCTATTGGCGGCTGGGAACAGATACGGCGCTGGTAATGGTCCTGGCTATGCTTGTAGTTTTACTCGCTTTCACTTACGGCTGGCAAAAAAAGTTCGCTCAAGCCTTCGATAAATTCTTCGACGGACTGACCAGCGATTATAAAAATTCGCTGCGCTGGGCTATCACCCACCGCTGGACGACGCTGGGCATAGTCGCCCTGTTGTTCTTCGGCTCTTTTCTCCTGCTGTCGCTCGGCTTCATCGGCACCGAGTTTTTCCCGCAAGCCGACCAGGGCAACTTCACCGCCTCCATCGAAATGCCCGTCGGAATGTCCCTGGACGAAACCGACCGCATCGTTATGGAAGTCGCCCGTCGTATTACACGCAAACCCTATGTCAAGTCGGTCTATGCTTCCAGCGGCAAGACCGAAGCCTCCGGCTCATCGACCGGGGAAGGCGTCAACCTCGGAATGGTCATCGTCCGTATGGTCGAGAAGGATCTACGACCGCTGTCCACCGCTGAATTCATCCGAAAATTACGCCCCGAACTCGCCGACCTCCCCAACGCCAAAATCGTCATCCGCGAATCGTCGATGTTCGGCGGCGGACAAGAAGCCGACCTGCAGGTCGAAGTCATCGGCCAAAATATAGACCAACTCGTCTCCCTAACCGACAGCGTCAAAGCCTATATGCAACACGTCGGCGGATTGATTAACATCGAAACCAACTGGAAATTAGGCAAGCCTGAACTGCAGGTCATCCCCAAACGGAACGTCATCTCCGACCAGGGCTTGTCGCTCGCCGCTGTCGGTATGACCCTGCGCAGCCTCATCGACGGCGCTATAGCCTCCAAATTCCGCGAAAAAGGCGAAGAATACGATATCCGCGTCAAACTCGACCCAGCCGATATCCAAAATACCGAGCAAATTAAAGGCATTTATGTTCAAACCGACGACCGCCAAGCGCTTCTCAGTGAATTAGTTGACCTAACCTACACCGAAGGCCCTACGACCATAACCCATAAAGACAAACAGCGCGTTGTCTATGTCTTCGCCGATGTCGGACAAGGCGCGATGGGCGACAAGGTCAAACAGATGCGGACGCTCACCGATAAAATGCAACTGCCGACCGGCTATTCGATTCACTATGGCGGTGAAGCCGAACATATGGCTGAATCCTTCGCCCAATTGTTCAAAGCCCTCATCCTAGCTGTTATTTTAACCTATATGCTGATGGCTGCAATGCTCGAGTCCTTTAAACATCCCTTCGCCATCATCTTCACCCTGCCGCTCGGCTTCATCGGCGTGCTGCTGGCGTTGTTCATTACCGGCAACACCATATCGATGATGTCCCTGATGGCGATGGTGATGCTCGTCGGCATCGTCGTCAACAACGGCATCCTGCTCATCGACTTCGCCAATCAAAAACGCCGGCAGGGCTTTCGACTCGATGCCGCCATCCTCGAAGCCGCCCCGGTGCGCCTCCGCCCGATTATTATGACCAACCTGGCGGCCGTGATGGGTATGCTGCCCTCGGCCCTCGGACTCGGCGCCGGCGCCGAATTCCGCGCCCCGCTGGCCATCGTCGCCATCGGCGGACTCATCTCTTCGACAATCTTTACAATCTATCTAATTCCAGTTATTTACAGATTATTCGAGAAAGAAAATGAATCAATCTAATGAAACGAAATCAGCCCGCCGGCGCGGCGTCGTCCTTAGCTTCCTAAAACGCAAAGGCTACGGCTTCATCCGCAGCGATGAACACCCCAAAATCTTTGTGCATTATACCAGCATCCTCGATGAAGGCTTCAAAACCCTGCTCATCGGCGAAGAGGTCGAATTCACCCTCAAAACTACCAAACTCGGCCTCCAAGCCGTCGATGTCGCGCGCATCAATCCACCCATCGACGATGCACCCGAATTCATCTCCGTCGAACGAAAATCCTGGTAATTCAAAATTCATCCCCACAAAACTGAAATATATGTCCATTATGTCCAGACTGTCCATATTGTCCATCTTCTATATTCACCCAAAATAAGGCTGCCCCTTGTCCGTTCAACTCGCCATACTCGGTTTTCTGCAGGAACGCAACTACCACGGCTATGAACTGAAGAAAACCATCGCCCGCCTGATGGGTATGTGGACTGACATTAAGTTCGGCTCGCTCTACCACGCCCTCGGCTGCCTCGAAAAAGCCGGCTTCGTCTGCAAAGTCGAAACCTCCGCTGCCGGAAACCGACCTGCACGCGCCGTCTATGGCATCACCGACAACGGCCGCGCTGAATTCGCCAGACTGGTCGAAGATAACATCCTCACCCTCCGACGCGTCTATCTGAAAGACGACATCGGTGTCTATTTCGGCGGACGGCTCGACCGCCGAAAATTCACCGCCATCCTCAAACATAAAATTGCCCGGCTCGAAGATGTCGCCGCCGAACTAAAAAAACACCGCGCTTATCTGGAAAGTATCGTTGCTGAACGCAGTCGTGCACCGGTTTTCTTGATTAACCGGCACATAATGCATCTTGAGGCTGAAATCGGTTGGTTCAATGATTTAAAGAAGTCTCTTACGGAAGGCAGTTTATATCTGAAAAAATCCGAACGAAATGTGTAATTGGCAAGGCGGACGCCCCCGTCCGCCGCTTTCTATTAATTAGCAAGACGGACGCCCCCGTCCGCCGCTTAGTAGATGGCAAGTTTGTATCCATCTTTCGCGCCTTGGCTTAAGTCTTTCTCACCCCACCACCACAAACGGCGCTTTCCGCTTGCATTTCTTACAATGGCCATCTTCCAATCCCATCACCTCCACACTGTAGCCCTGCCGCCGCACTAACAGCGCGTTGCACTGCGGGCAGCGGCTGTCCTGCCCCGCCTCGGTCCGCACATTCCCCAAATAAACCCAATCCAACTTAGCCTTGGCTAATTCCAGCGCGTCCAACATAAACTGCACATCCGTCGGCGGCGCCGTATAATAATTCGATGGAAAATAGCGCGATAAATGCAACGGTATCGACTTATCGACCGACGCGATCCAATCCGCTATCTGCCCCACCTTCTCTAATTGGTCGTTCACACCGGTTACGATTAAATGTGTAATTTCTATATGCTTGCCATATTCGACCACCATTTTTATCGTCCGCTGAACATCCTGCAGATTCCCGCCGCAAAAATGTCTGTAGCAAGCGTCGTCGGAGGATTTCAAGTCGATGTTGAACGCGTCGGCTATCGTCAATATGTTCTTTAAAGGCTCCTCATTAACAAAACCGTTCGATACGAATACATTGACCAGCCCCCGCTCGTGCAGTATCCGCCCAGCGTCCATTACATACTCATACCATATCAACGGTTCGGCGTAAGTATAAGCCACACCGATGCCGTCCAGAGCATCGACCATATTCGCCAACTCCTCCGGCAACACCGACCGCGTCGGCGCCCGATTCTGGCTGATAGTGTAATTCTGACACCAGCGACAGGTCAAATTACACCCGTTCGGTCCGACCGATAAGATTTCACCGCCCGGAAAATAATGATACAGCGGCTTCTTCTCAATCGGGTCGATGTGCAGACTGCACACCTGGGCATAGTTGACCGCCATCAACCTGCCATCGATAACCTGCCGCCCACCGCAAACCCCAAAGTCTCCCTCGTCGAACATACAACGCTGCGGGCATACTTCGCAACGAACCTTCGACCCAATGCGGCTTTGAAAAGGCACTTCCACCAACGGCCGCGCCGCCTGTCCCTTCTGAACTAAACGGCTGAAACTTTCTAGATCATTCATATATACAACATACGCAAATATTCACAAAATAATGGAATTTTCCCTTCCTTGCGATGATTTTCGCAATAATCTCAACAAATACCCCCAAATCCCCTCTACAGTCCATCTCGTCCTTTTGTCCATATCGTCCATCTTGCCTAATCCGTCCACTTCGTCCCATTTCTCAATCCGCTGGCAGCCCGCCATTCATCTTCGACCTCGACAGACCCGCCATTATCACACCTCCTAACACACCTGCTGCTCCAATTAATATATTTACGCTTAATGGCTCGCCTAAATACACCTTCCCAAAGAACAGCGCCGTTAACGGCGCCAAATAGATGAACGAACCCGCCAGCGAAGCCTGCCACTTCGACAACACCCACAGCCATACCGCAAATCCAATAACCGTGCAGCCTAACGATAAAAACAACACTGCGCCCCACAATTCCAGCGGCGCGCCGAACAACCGCCTTATAAAATCGCCCGCTACCCAAGGCACAGTCATCGCCGACCCCAATCCTATGAACCAAGTTAAACCCTCCAAAGGATTTCGCCCGGCTGTCAACCGCTTCGATAAAACCGAAAATCCCCCCCAACTGATGACCGCTCCCAAAGTGATGAATAAACCGAGCAATTTCGTGCCTGACGGAATTGCCGTCCCGCTTTCCGACAACGCATCGCCGGTCAGCCCGATAAAGAACAAACCCGCTAGAGCTATCCCCACGCCAGCCCACCGCTGCAAACCGACGCTCTCCCGCAGCAGCCACGCCGCAAAAAAGGCAATGCACGCCGGATTTAAGGCTATCACTAAACTCGCCCACCCCGCCGGTATCAGCGTCTCCCCGTAATTCAGACAGATATGATACCCCGGCACCGCTAAAAACGCGCACAACAAAGCCAACCGCCGGTCCTTATTCGACAATAAACGCCAAAACCCAGGCGCCTGATTTCTGTTTTTAAAGAACGGCAGAATTAGCAGCAGCATAACCGCCGATGGAATAAAACGCGCCGCCACTAACTGCATCGGCGTCAAATAACGCAAACCAACCTTAATGGCGATAAACGACCCGCCCCAAAGTGTAACGACCGCAAGCAGCGCTAAGATTGTCAGCATTTAATAGTTGAAAGTTGAAAAGTCAGTAGTATTGTAAATATTATTGTAAAAGGCGGTAGGGCGGGCGTCTCCGCCCGCCAAATCTATAATAAAGACGGCAGAGACACCCGCTCTACCGTCTAAAAAAAATCATTAGTTTCACTCCGACGCTGTCCATAATGTCCATATCGTCCATACTGTCCGTCTTTTTCACCTTAATGCGAGTCCTTCTATCAATGCGCTATCAAGTTATTTAAAACCATCATCATTATAAATCCCCCTATCAATCCCCAGGTCGCCTCATGTTCATACCCGTGGCTGTGGCTCTCGGGAATAATCTCGTCGAATACAACATAAAACATCGCCCCTCCCGCAAACGCCATCGCCAGCGGCACAATGTTCTCGACATTCGCTACTAAAATCACTCCTATAATAGCCCCCAAAGGCTCGGTCAACCCGGAAAGCGCCGCCCATAATACGCTTCTGACCTTCGACATCCCTCCCGCATACAGCGGCGCTGCAACTACTATTCCCTCCGGTATATTATGCAGCGCGATCGCAGCCGCTATGAACAAGCCTAACGCCGGCTGCGCTGCACAAGTTACGCCTACCACAAATCCCTCCGGCAGATTGTGCAGCGCTATCGCCGCGCTGATTAATACACCCTTGTGCAGACTCATAGCGCGCATTGTATCGACCGGCCGCCCGGCGCCCCCGTCCGCTTTCACATCCATCATCCGGCTGTGTATATGCGGAATCAAAAGATCCAATCCAAAAAGCAACCCTGCGCCCAGCAGATATCCGGCTATAGCCACTAACGCCCCGCCCTGCCGCAATGCCTCCTGCACCAGCCCGACAATCGACAGCGCCAACATTATCCCACCGCAAAATCCCATCAGCGCATCGTAAAATCGCATATTCGACCGGCGAAAAACAAATATCGCCAGCGCGCCCAGCCCCGTCGCCATCCCCGCTATCAGGCTTATTAACACCGCCCTCATCCGCGCCTTCCTTCCCTTTCGACCGCGCTCTCACCGAACACCGCATCACCTTTGTTCACTTTGTCCACTCCGTCCAATCCGTCTCGCTTTACGCCTTGTCGTCTTGACTTAAACCTTTCATCCCCGCCCAAAACTCTACCGCCCGCCGCAAATGCGGTATGACAATCGACCCGCCCACTATCAGCCCCACCGCTAAAGCCTCCTCGATTTCAGCGTCTTCGTATCCCGCCCGCTGGCATTGGATCAGGTGATACTTGACACAATCGTCGCAGCGCAGAACTAGCGACGCCGTCAAACCCAACAACTCCTTCACCCTTCCCGGCAACGTCCCGTCCTGATAAATTTGCTCGTCCAGCCGCCAGAACCGCTTCATCGCCAGCCCGCCAAATTTCATCACCATTTCGTTAAGCCGCTCCCGTTCCCGCTCAAACTGCCCCGCTGCATCGCTCATAATCCTTCAGTCCCAATTCACCTTCAGCATCGCTGATAATTGTAAATATAAGAATGGTTTAAACACATCGTTTTCAAAACCCTCGCGAGTATATGTATCCCAAAGTATGATGCCGGTTGTCGCTTCCAACCCGATGTGCAGATACCGCATCTGCATCGGATTCCAACCCATCCCCAGCCCCAAATCTAATCCCTGCAGCGCATCGCCTTCTATCAACTCCCCTTCTTCCGTCCGCACCGCGTTGCGATAACTCCACCCCATATAAGCGTAATGCAGGCTGACTATAAAATAATGCCCCATAAAAGTGTAATATGGCGTTGTGAAAAAATCCGCATCGCCGCCGATTTCAAACAGCCCTACTCCGCCCGTCAGCGACCGATTCAACCGGCTGGTCTCTTGCAACGGCGCGCTGGCGAACTTGACATTGAAGTCAAACCGGCTGCCCTTGGGTTTTTCTTTCTCGCCATTCACTCGGATATCATCCCGCTTATCCACGCCGAACATCTCATAAGACAATCCGCCGCCGCGATAGCCGTAAAAATCGCCGCCGTGCAAAAGCCCGCTGCTAAGATTGAAACCTATGGAATAGAATACATTGGTCAGCGGCCTCCGTTGAGGCGCCGGTTCAGGCGGCGGATAGCGGTGTCCCGGCGCGTTATGCCAGACCCACAGCGATTCCGGCGGCACGACCAAACTGTCCCGCGTCCGCACCACCCGCTCGCCCTTGTAATCGTCCGACGCCTTGTTCATCGGATCCGACAACTTCCCCCGCGACACCGTCGTCGTATAGCACCCGCATAACAGCCCCAAGACGGCTAATAACAAAACCTGTTTCATTCTCTATACCTTTTTGTTCGTTCCCCCCTCGCTCTGCATTTTACACTTTGCACTCCATTGCGATATGGTGTGCAATTCTCTCTAAATCGCCCCCTCCTTCCCTAACAGCCTTCTGAGCAGTCCCAACTGTCCGATATGATAACTTTCATGAAAATGGAAAAACACTATCTTTCTGCCGCGGCTGTCCGGCTTGCCGCCTTCCATCACCGCCGGGACGACCTCGTCCAGCGTTTCCGGTGTCTGTTTGTCCAGCGCCGCGCTTATCCGTGCCTGAGACTCATCCCAAATCTCGAACAGCCGCGCCTTCGATGGCAGCAAAGCCTTAGCCGTCGAAATTTGAAAATGCAGAAACGGCTTCCGCTCGGCTTCTGTCATAACCTTCCCGCCGCCTAACAACTCCAAAACCGTATCCCGCTCGGCTAATATGTGCGATAATATCCACGCCGCATTATTGCCGCTTGGCTGCGGGTCGGCAGTAATCTCTACCTCGCTGAAGCCTTCGAGATTCATCTTCCCGCACTCGTAGGTTATTTGAAATAACCATTTCAAAATTTCCGGTGTCATTGCTGTTTTTGTTTCTTTCTATTTTACGAAATTGGGTCCCAACCGCTGAGTCCACTTCATCCCTCTTGTCTATAATGTCCATATTGTCCATATTGTCCAGCAAAACCTACTTACTCCCAATTGACTTCTTCAACAAAATGCTCACCCGCCGATTCTCCGCTGCTAACGGGTTGCTGGCTTTGAGCAATTTCGTATCCGCATACGCCCGCACCTCGCTTATCATCTGCGGCTGCAAGCCGTAATTCAACATCAACCGCCGCACCGATGCCGCCCGGTCCGCCGACAACTCCCAATTCGTGTAATTCAATGTCCCGTAAGGTCGTGAATCTGTATGCCCCTCTATCGCTACCGGATACTTTAAACGCACAATCTCCGGCGTCAACACTTGCAACGTCTTGTCCATCTCCGGTCGCACCCGCGCCTCCCCAACCTCAAAAAAACTAAACTCCGGTGCATCCCTAAACTCCATCCGTATCCCCTCGTCGGTCACCTCGATATGCACCTGGTCGATGATATCTTTCAAACTCGGATTTTCGGACAATATATCCTTTATACGGTCCGCTTCCTGCTCCAACTGCCTTTGCAGCGCCTCCTGTAATTGTTCATCGCTGACCGGCGCCTGCGTTCCCTTCCCCACCGGCACCACCGCGCCGCCGGACTTGATAAATCCCGACGGATCCTCAAAATAAGCCTGAACCGCTAACTTTATCTTCTCATCCTGCGACAACACCCATAACACGATGAACAACGCCAACATCGCTGTCACAAAATCGGCGTAAGCCACCTTCCAAGCCCCGCCGTGCCCGCCGTGCTTCTTGTGCCGCGCCCTCGGCCGCGGTTGTTCGCCCTCCCCACCGCCCTGAACGCCTTCCGATCGATATTCCTCAGGCATCTATTCCTCCTGCTTCATTTCCTGATAATGAACAAGCATTCTCCCCCCGCGTGCGGCTGTTGCTTGCTTCTCCCCCCGCGTGCGGCTGTTGCTTGCTTCTCCCCCCGCGTGCGGGGGGATGTAAGGGGGGTGTATTCTCATTTTCTACTGTTATCCCTTCAGCGTCTGTTCTAATTCCTCAAAACTCGGCCGCAGCCCATCGTAAATCGCCCGCCGCGCATACTCGGCCGACAACTTCGGATTCAAACCGCGCATTATGCCTAATATTCCCGCCTTGTAAAGTTGCAGCAGCCGGTTTTCTTCCTGATTCTGCATTTCGATGTTCGTAGCCAGCGGACCTACAAAGCCGTAAGACAGCAGCACCCCCAAGAAAGTCCCGACCAGCGCCGCCGCTACCTTCATCCCCACAACCTCCGGACCCTCCGCGATCGACGCCATCGTCTTGATAATCCCCATCACCGCTGCCACAATCCCCAGCGCCGGCAGCGCATCGGCCGTATTGGCGATTATCATCTGCGGCGCCGCGCTCTCCTCCTCAATCGTCTCGATATCGGTGTCCATCAGCACCTCCAAGTCTGCCGCGCCTGTCCCGCCGACGATGACGATTTTCAAATTGTCCGTTAAAAACGATATCAGCCGCCTGTTCTGCAGAACATTCGGATACTTCTGAAATATACTCGAATTATCCGGCGACTGAATATGCGTCTCCAGCGCTAACAGTCCTTCACGCCGCGCTAAAAACGCCAAATCGTGGATGAGCCGCAGCGAATTCATATATAATTCGCGCGAAACCGTCTTACCCTTGAAAGCTCCCAGCGCTTTCTGGATGACTAACTTCAGCGTCCGCGGCGAAGTCTTGACGATAAGCCCCCCCAGCGCCGCCCCGCCGATGATGATATACTCATACCATGGCTTGAATATCAGCAATATGTGCCCGCCCGACGCGGCATAACCGCCGAAAACGAACAATATTACTAATATGTAACCAACTATTGCGGTCATAATCCAACCTGTTTGAGGTTTGCTTTATATCGACTGCACGCCCCCGCGTGCTTCTAGTAACTTATGTAGTTGCCCAACCGACTTTGAATCATCATCATCACCATCATCTCACATAATAACCCGCCAACTCCACCTTCTCCGTAATCTCAAACCCCATCTCGCTATGCGAACCGGCGACTAAAATCAAACCCACCCCCGGCTTTAGATAATAATCGTTCGCGCCGGCGCTCGGCTGGGTTACAGCATACTTGATACAATTGACAAACGTCCCCGCCGGG
>VGIO01000068.1 GCA_016867855.1 Calditrichota bacterium | reverse complement strand
GTATAATATACATCAAGAAAAATAAATCATTGTGAACGAAGCGAAGAACCAAAATCCTCGCCCAAAGACAGAATGCTTTCACCTGCCTGCGCAGATGTCAGCATTACCGGACAATATACGTTCTTTATCCCCCCGCTTGCGGGGGGATAAAGGGGGATGTATTTTCATCTTCGGTTGCATCGCGCAGCGGGATGGCGATTCCTATAACAAAGCGAAGCCATTTTTAAGACAGGATATAATGAGCGCAACAACACAAGGCGTTATACACAGCGTCACAATTCAGTTCGCATATTTCGCGGGTGTCATGGCTGAACGCAGTGAAGCATCTCGTCCGGGGAAGCGGGAACGAGATCCTTCACTTCGTTCAGGATGAAATATATAAGAAACGCAAAGAATAATGTCGCTATGTATAATAACCTAACCGTATCAAATAGATAAATGACTGTCCCACGCATTCTCATCGTCGATGACGACGAAGGCTTTCGTAATCTGCTTGCAACAATGCTGTCGAGCGAGAATTACAAAATCGAATCAGTCGAAAGCGGTCAATCAGCGTTGGACATTTTCCCGACCTTTCAGCCGCATATCGTGCTGCTGGATGTGATTATGCCCGAAATGAGCGGCATAGACACCTTACGGGAAATCCGCAAAATCGACCAAGCCGTCAAGGTTGTTATGGTCAGCGGCTGGCACGACTTAGGCGTCGTCAAAGAAGCTGTTGAGTTGGGCGCGTCGGAATTCTTGACCAAACCTTTCGACCCAATGGAATTCAACGATTTTATTCAGCGCAGTTTTACGGAATTAAATTACTAATCACTCTCTGACCACCCGCAAGTCGTCGAACAGCAGCGCGCCCGAGTCGTTTAAGCCGGAAACTACCACCCCCAGCGTCGCATCACGTCCGAAATCTGGCGCCGCGCCGCGCCATAACTCCCGGTCGTCCAACTTCACTATCGCCGTCCCCTGCCTGGACTCATAAATCAACCGATAATCGCGATTTTCTCTGTAAGGCTCTTCGCGCGGATCCTTCCAAATATCATTGTAAAGCAGCCAGGCGTCATTCTGCCGGATTAAGATTCTAAACGCCTGTTGATAATAGCCCAGCGCAATTAAGACATAGTTTTTAGTATCCACAAACACCGGAATGAAGCCGGCGCAGCCGAACTGCCTGTCCGTCGCGCGCATTTTAATACTGAAAATCGCATCGTTGAATCGTCCGCTGTTCAACTTAAAGGCGAAGGCGCCGAAATCGCTGCGACCTTCGACGCGCAACGCCTTAGCGGTTGAATCCCAACCTATCGAATGCGGCCCATCCAGCGCGCCTAAACTGCTGAGCATTCCAGCATAAGACCAAGCGCTTGAAACATTATCTGTCGAAAAATCGTTTTCATAAAGAACTACCGGCGCTAATGCCACCGTCGCCAGGGCGCTGTCCATTGTCGTATGCCGGCCGTCGGATACCTCCACGGCGAGATGAACTTGACCCAATTCTTGCGGCGCTATCCAGAGAATAGTAAAAAGGTTATCCTCGATGAATCGCCCCTTATCAGCCCGCCAATGAACAATCAGGTCTGCTGAGGGCGTCTCAGCGTCGCTGGCTTGACAGACGGCGAGGACTGTATCGCCAGGCGGCACGCGCGGTGGATCCAGCGTTAGAGACTCGATTACCGGCGGCTGATTGACCTCGCCCTGCGGCAGAGCCCAGACCATCAGGCTGCGCGAGGTCGTATGCCAACGGTCTGAAACGCCGACTGTTATAGTCCAGCAGCCGACTTCGCTGGAACTCCAACGCGCCTGCGTTTGATTTTCATTCACCGCGCCTAAAAACCGACCGCCGTTGCTCGTCCAGTTGTATCTCAGCGAATCGCCCTCATCATCGCGGGCGCGGCAGATTACCGTTAATTCCCGACCTATTTCGATGCTGTCGTCAGGCGTTACCATCAGACTCTCGATGACAGGCGCTCTGTTCAGGTTATAAGGATTGACGCTCTCAGTTTGGCAGGAAATAAGCCCGCTGCCGACGACGATGACTAAAATCCCGCTGGAGAATAAGTTATTCGGCATAAGTTATTTGCTCGCTGCGGTTGTTTCTTCTTTTAAGTCGAGGAAAATAGCCGTATTCTCGCCGGGGGATAATTTCGGCACGATGAACGAGAAGCGTCCGTGGGCAGGGTTGTAGGTTATGTAAGTTGGTGTAGCGCCAACTCTTTGGGCAGAAACCTCTATTTGCTGAAATTGATGGGGGAGATAGACATCGAACACCATATCCGTCAGCCGCACTTTACCGATATTGGACAAATCAACCTTCACGCGCAGATTTGTGACCAATGATGTTTTTACGCGCAGCCATTCCCAGCCGGCGAAGCGGTGCGCTGCCTCAGACAAACTTGTCCGCCAGACGCCGGTCGTATCCATCTCCTGCGCTAATCGATACGGCAGGTCGCGCATCGCCATTTTGCTCAGGGTTTTGGCTTCGAATACAGCGACATACAATCCACCGGCATTGGCAATACGGCGAAAGTCGGCGAACATCCCACGCTCTGGCGAAATGTTGCCATAGGTCGCAGAGGCTAATCGCCATTCGGCTAATGATAACTGGCATTTAGGCACGGTGGCTACAGAGACATTCGGCGTAAAAAACAGCCAGCCGCCGTGGCGCACTAAAAAGCCTCGTCCGCCATAGAAGCGCGGCTGAAAACAGCCGAGAATGACGCTTATCTCAGCCCGGGCGGCAGCGCGCAGCGCTGTCTCGTTAGGCATCCAGGTCATTGGATGAACTACATTCACAGGCTTGCCAAGCGAACGCTCGATAAGAGCGCTGTTGTTAGCCATCCAGCGCGATAAACCTTTTGAATCGTATTGACCAGTCGGGCCTTGATCGGCGAAGACTAATATCGGTTCGCCATAAGACCCCTGCGGCGCTTGAATATCATAAGGCATCCGCGTTGGGTCGAGCATCACATCAAATTCGATACCTTTCTCTTTGGCAAATTGAAGGATATCACGTGTTTCCTCCGGGCTGGCGTCTATATCCAAAACGAGCGACGCCGCGGCGCGATAACCGGAAGGCCAAATCTGCGGCGCGACGACTGGCTTGCCAATCAGCCAGTCGAGGCTATTGTTCACTATCTGATCGAGGACTACCTTATTGTCCTTCTTTTGTTCCTGCACCGCCGCCGGCGCAAACGCCAGCCAGACGAACCGCCCTTTAAGATAACCGCCGTGGGCTATTACGCAGCGATTTTGCGCTGTAGATTGCCGGTCGGTCTGCCAGTAAGGAATGAAAAGGAAGGCGTCGGCCGATGTGCGCGGTTCGACGATATCGAATGAAACATAACCGTCGTAAAGAAAATAATCCAGATGCGTTCCAGGCGCTAACATCGCTGTTATCGGCGACCGGCCGCGCAAAATGAAACTGGTCGAACCCGCCGAATCGGTTATGCTTCCACTGATAATTCCACCGATAATATGCGACAAAAATTCGAATCCCGACCACTCGCCGGTCTCCCAGCGGCAGCCGGTTGACCAACTAAATAAAACATTCCCTCCGCCGGCTATATAATCTTTAATGCCCTGTCGTTCCTCTTTAGACAACAAAAGCGCGCCGGGAATAATTACGATGCTGAATTTACCCCCTAAATCGACTAGGGCTGGTTCTTCGGCAATATCGAAGGCTTTCGCGCCCCGCTTAAAAAGAATATCCTCCCAGTAATCTATCAGCGTCGATTGCTTCTCGGTGAAAGAACCGATTAATTTCCAGACCTCGATTTCCGTGCCTTTTTTCTTTTCGATTTCTTTGGAATACCACAAAGTATCGGCATAAGGCCATTTATCATTTCTGGGGCGGTAAGGCCACCAGGCAGTGTCGGTTTCGGCTGAATCGGGCGGCAGCAGAAACCGCTGTGTGCGGCGTGGGTCGATTAGTAATATCTTTGGCGAGCCGTATATCGAAGCCACGGCTTTTTTCCAACTGAACAGCCTGACATTGCCTAACGACTGTTTGAGAATTTTATCCGCGCTCCAAACGCCGAAGGCTAGCACCAGCACAGCCAGCGTAACGACCTGAACTATAAAAAGCCCGGTTTTGCGGCTGAACATTTTCATCCGCATCATAAAACTGCGGCGCTGCTCGTCCTGAGCTGATTTTGGTCGTTTTTTAAACATCAATGCCACTCGAAATCTTGACCGGATTTACGGCGGCTCTGCTGCTTAATCACATCGATAGAGGTGCGCACGAAACGGCGCTCGATTTCCTGCCAGTTGCGATAGATCTCCGGCTCTTTAACGGAATCTTCGCCGGGTGTTCGCGGCGGCAGCGCGGTTGGCTCATCCGTAGAGTCTGGCGCTGATTCGACCGGCGGTGTCAGCGCCGCCGCCAGTCTCTGAATAGCCGGACTCGGCGACATCGTCCGACTGGAAGGCAATGGGGCAGAGGTTCTTATCAGCGGTTTAAAGGCGGATCCGCCAATGTTTGCGTCGGTCGATTTCACTAATGGTGGAATTGCAGCAGAGGTCTTAGCTGCCGGAATTGAGGCTATGTCGGCTTCGCCTTGGGTTGATTCGGTCTCCTCTGCGGACTGTTTGATTATGAACTGCACGATGCCGGTATCAATCGCCGGCGCTTCGATTTTACCCGTGGGTCGAACCGCCGCGGCTGGCGGCGCGGTCGCTGCGTCAGCCTCTGCCGGCGCCGGAACAACGACTTTGTCCGAAGTTTTCGCAGCGAGTTTAGGTGCGGAGCCTAATTTAGATTCGCCAATATCTCTAAAGGATGGATTAACTGCCGGTTTGGAAACGAGAATTTTTTCAGCCGCTGGCTGTATCGATTCAATTTCCGCGGTTTTAAGTTTCTTAAGTGTTTTCTCAAGCCGTTTTATAACTTTGTTATCGGCGCTTTTACTTTCATTTTCCGCACTGTTTTCAATAGCCGGCTGAACTATCAATGCGGGCGCAGGTTTTATTTTTGTATCAATTTTCAAAGGTGGTTCAATCTGCACGACCGGTTCGGTCAACGCGTCAGGCTCTGGAATTTTGATGCTGTTAAAGCGGTGGCTGGCGAAGATTAAATAATAGACAAACCATAACACGAACAGCGCAGCCGCAGCCAGCGCGACTTTAAAGGCAAACCCTAAAAAGTTCTTTTTAGATTCAGTCAAAGCAGGACCGGCGCCGGCTTCGACCTGTGCAGAAAACTGCTCGCCAGGATTCAACTTAGGCAGATACAGCAGGAATCGTTCGCCTTTCACATCGAAGGTGGCATCGCGCGAAATCTTCGTTGGACGCATCGTTGCGGCTGACATTCCAGCCGGCGGGTCGATGACTAAGACTATATCGGCTGCCGCCTGAGTATTGTCGTTCCTAAGCGTCAAAGCGACCGTTTTCCCCTTTGATTCACTTGTAAGAAGCAAATTCTCGCGTCGCAAAATCCACCGGCTGATTTCTTCCGCAGTGGCTATCCACACATCCGGATCCATCTTTATTTTGTCATATACAGACTCGACCGTCTTTAAAAATTGAGCCTGTGTGAGATATTGAGTGTGATAGTTTAGTTTATGTAAACCGCCTTCATCCTTGAGGCGTTCATAATCTTTGAGTATCAAGCGCGTCATTTCCGCGGTGTTTTTCAGCGACATTTTGCCGATGAGGTCGTAATCGTCCAACTCGCTTTTAGGAAAAAGGACTAATCCTGATCTATATGAAGTTCTCGCATCGCTGCGGACAAGGCGCGGGTAATCCCGGTCAGGATAATTATCCGCGAGCAGATAAAGGAAATTCACTCGACGCAGCGCTTCGAGCGTGTTGTCGTCGTAAGCCAGCTCCGGCGGCCGAAAACCCTTAGGCATAGCATTCCATAACGAAGCGATCTGAAGGGCGTTGCTGAGCCGGCGTATTTGCAAATCGACCGTCAGACCTTTGAAAAGCGAATGGTCGTCGCCGTGCAAACCGATTTCTCCATTGGATTCAAGAATAGCATTCAGGGCTTCGGGTTTCTTAACGGCTTCGTAAAATAAGATGTTGTAAGTTGTCGATATAGCGAGTCTCTTAAAGGTTTGCGCTGCGGCTGTTACGGCATCAAAGTTGTCTTCGATATCGCCGTGAACAAGGAAGCCGTGGGTTTTGCCTTTGGGCCAGCGAGCGACTCCGGCGGATCCTTCACCGTCGAGCCAACGCATCAAATCAGCCGCCAGAGTCTTGAACATATTCTGTGTAATTTCATCGCCTTGGAGGTCTAAATTTGCGCCGAACCAAGCCACCCGGCTGCCGGATGGCAACTCACGCACAGCAAATCCAACTTCAGCGCCGATGGAGTCCGGATGGTCGTCGCGATATGTCGGCGCCGACCAAAAAGCCGCGGTTATATACGCGTCGGTTTTTTTAAGACCGAGGGGGCGGTCGCGATGATTCAGACGCAGGCGAAAGCCGGGCGGGATATGATGTGTAACCGGCGTATGGCTTCGAAAGCGCAGCGCGCCAGCGCTGCCGATGACCACCGCCAGCGAATCGGGAACGCCGCCGATTAAATCCGAAACCAAACCATAACCGCGCCATTGACCGTTGGAAGTTCTGGCGCCTAACGCCCAACTCGCAAGTAATGCGCCCCGGTTGTCCAAATACTTTTTAAGCCCGGCGATATGCGCATCATCCAGACAGAGCGCGTTAGGCATTACTAACACATCGCAGTTGAGCCGTCCGGTCAATTTTGCTTCGTCTCCGATTTCGACCGTCCAGCCTAAATCGCTCAGGGTATTTACCCAGAGCGCTGTCCAAATTTGGGCGGCGGCTTTAGGGTCCTGCGCAGTGAGATATTTTGCCGTCGCTTCAGTGCGAATTACGAGCGCTTGCCGTTCAGCCCGGCTTGCCCCGAAGGTTAGCGCGGCGATAAAAAACGACCGACAGATTATTTTTATTATCCGGCTCATCTCCAATCGGTTTTGCCGCCGCGGTTTTTCTCGTCGGCGAATCCGCTCCGATTATCGCTCGGTTTAAACCGACGCAAATGCACTTCATCCGGTTTGTCCGCGATGCTTGGCGCGTCGTTGCGGCGCGGCACGGTCGGTGCACTGCCAAAGGATTTAAGGAACGCCGACTGAGCCGGGCTTAAAGGCCGGCCTTCGTCGAAAACAACCGCCGGTTTGGAAGACTCTGCTTCCGGTTCAAGTTGTGGCGCAGGCTGAACGGACATTGTGGTCTCCTGCATTGCAACTGGTTCGGGAATATGTTCAATCGGCGTGGTTGGAGATGTCAGCGTCGGCGCTGGCGCTTGGGCTGCTGTTTGAGAAGCCGGCGCGGCTTGGACCGGTATAATCGGTTGAGGCTGATAGATGGTTGTCGGTGTCGTCATTACCGGCGCCACCACTGCAGGCGTCGTCGCAATTGCTGGTTGTGTGCCGACATTTATAACTACCGGACTCGGTTTTATTTGACTTCCCGCTGAAGTCTCTTCCGTAATATCTTCCTGCAACCGCCGAGCGATCTCTTCTTCCGAAGTTATCGAATGCATAGACGAATGACGACGTTTTTCCTTAATCCGGAATATTAAATAAGCGGATATGGCGACGATAAATGTAATTATGGTCGCGACGAGTATCACGGTCGATAATATTGGAACTATGTCCATTTATTCCTTTTCTATAGTGTTGATATTTATAATTGTTTATTTTACGATGCATATTCGCATCCCAGTAGATGTTCTTTTATTCACTGCGCGTTGATGGTTGATGCGGGTAAAACAATATTGACCTATGCGTTAAAGCATACAGCCGCAAGAGACTGTCCGAGAATGCTGTTTTCCGCTGCCGACCCGCTGTGGTTGGAAGCGGAAATATCGTAATTACAATGTTCTGCCGTTGGCTGCGGCGAGTCAACGGCGGCAAAATGGTATTCTTGGACAGTCTGTTAAATCCAAAGCCTAAATCTTCCCCTTACGCTCTAATTTGCCCCAGCCCATCTTCACGCCTAATAATTCTTCGATGGTCGCTATCAATTTGGCGACGTCGATATTTTGAATGAAGAAGACGCGGTAGATGAACGCTAAAGGCGCTAAATAGAGTTTCTCGCGCTCGATGGCTATGGAATGCAGCGCGGCAATGGTGTCGAGCATTGTCAGTTGCACCCACCACAGCACTATCAAGTGCGACATTCCGAACATCAGAGCCACAAACAAGAATAGCGCTTGCGCCAGGACATTCATCAAAGGCCAAAGCACGGCTTCGAAAATCATCTGCCACATCGTAAGTATCACCTTCCAGCCGGCTGCCGGATTGACTAGATAGGCTTTATGTTTACGCATCGACTGCAGGATACCGCGCGTCCAGCGGTAGCGTTGTTTAAGTAATTGCAGCAGTTTCTCTGGCGCTTCAGTATAACTAATGGCTTCGGGTTCATAATCTATCCACCAGCCGGCAGTGAGGACTTTTAAGGTCAGGTCGCAGTCTTCGGCAAAGGTATCGCTGTCCCAGCCGCCGACCTCCAATAAAGTCTTACGCCGGAACAATCCAATCGGACCCGGCACGATATTGACGGCTTTGATATAGGCTTGGGCGCGGCGGACGAAGTTCAAACCTTGGATATATTCGAGCGCCTGTAGTTTTAGGAGCAGGTTATCGCGGTTGAAGACCTTGACATTGCCAGCGACTGCGCCGATGCGGTCGTCGATGAAATAGCGCATCCCCATCCGCAAAGTATTACGGCTCAACTTGCTGTCGCTATCCATACACACTACGACATCGCCGCGCGCCACGCTTAAACCGTGGTTCAACGCTGCGGCTTTGCCCGCATTGCGCTGTGTCAGCACCCTCACCCGCACCCGGCCGCGCCGACCCTCCCACTTGCGCGCTTTCTCCAAGGTGTCATCGGTAGAGCCGTCGTCGATGATGATGATTTCATAATTCGGATAGTCGAGTTGCAGCAACGATTTAATCGAACTCTCAATCACCCTCCCTTCGTTGAAGCCCGGCACTAAAATCGAGGCTTTGAGTCGCAAGTAACTCTCGTCGAACTGCGCTAGTCTGGCTTGGCTATGCTGCAGGAAAGATAGGAATATCATCACAAAGTAGCGCACAATCAAGATGAATAAGAAGAGCAGCAACGATATAATCGACACATTCACAATGATATTCGGCAGCGATAAATTCTCTTTGAGCAGCACAGTATAGGTTGCCAAGGTTATCGAACCGAATATAGTTATCAGGATAATCAAGACGAAACCGTAGCCCCAATAATGCTCGTCTTGATGGGTGGCTTTATAGGCATTGGCTTCCCAGTTATCGACTGGCAGGTCTTCGTCGCGCTTGATTTTGGGCGGAACATCGCCTGGGGCTTGAGGCTGTATCGATACTATCGATTCAGTTGGTTCGGCAGCCGCCTCAGGACTCACCGCTGCAGCGCCGCCTACATTAATCACCACCAGCGGCGCAAGGTCAGGCTCCTCTTCCACCGCCCAATTCCAGGCGCTGCGCCAATTGCCGCCATCGCGTCTGTTTCGATGAAATGGTTTGGGTATATCCGGTTTGTTCCATGGGTCGCCCGGCATTGAATCGTCGAACGATTTTGGCTTTCCCGGCTTAAACCAAGGGTCGCCTGGCTGTGTGTCGTCGGAGAACCGCTTAGACCTTGCTTCTTGACCCAGATGAAAACCTTCTTTATCGCGCCAATCCATTTAAAAACTCGCACTGAGGGAAACTGATGTTCCGGTATATCGATAGAAGCCGTCGGCGCGGGTAGTCAGCGAATTCGTGTAATTGAATTCGCCGAAGACTATGCGGCTGAAGCGATACTGCAGCCGGACGGTGAGCCAGCGCTGTGGGTCGTTGGAGGTCAAGACTTTGCCGAGTCCGCCGATAAAGAAATAGGACAATTTCCCGCTGACGCCGTTCAAGGACACAACGGCGCCTAAGGCGCTGTAGTTGGACGGCGACCAATAAGCAGAATCGGCGCGCGCCGCCTGCACCGACTCATAGCGTCCGCCGATATCGATGTGCTTGCTCAGATGATACAATCCGTCGAATCTAAAATCAGTGCGGCTGTTGCCGTCTGAGACTGCTATCAATCCGGTTTCGCCGCTGAAAGTCCAGTTGGGTTCATAGTAATATATTCCATTCAAGGCGAAACGCTCAGTTGTCAATTTTCGATTCCAAGTCTCGAGCGAATGACTCGCCGCCAAATCATACAAAGCGTCTTGCGAAGTGAAATACAGTGCGGCCGTCAATCCTTTCAGCGAAGGCACATCGGAGAATTCGTGTTCATATTCCAAACGCACGGCAGAAGGTGAACGTTCGGCGTAATTATAGAAGCGCCCGGCAATAAAAAATTGGTTCTGCGGGTCGAAACGGTGATTCAGGCGCAGATGCAGAAACCATCCTTTTTCAGCATATTGATACTGTTTAGTGGGGTCTTTCTGCTCGAAGGAGATGCGGCCTGAACCGCCGTTGAGTTGTGTGCGCAGTGAGAAATTCACCGCCGCGCTGTAATAGACTTCGCTCAGTCGGAAGGTTTCGCTGTCGCGCGCCCAACGTCCAATAAGATTGGCTTCACGCAGAAATGTCCCACTCAATTCACGCAGCGCTTTCTGCGCTGGTTTATTATTCGGATCGAGCGTAATGACCTGCTTATAGCCGTCATAAGCAGCGTAAGGATTACCGCTCCAACGCTGAAGATTGGCGATAGCCAACCGGCATTCCACCGATTTGGGATTGATGCGCAAGGCACGTTCATATTCATTCAAGGCTTTATCGTTCGCGCCGGCCCAGGCGTAAATTTCAGCCGCCCGGAAGCGATATTCGAATATTGTTGGATTTAGATCCGCCAGTCGCTGGTATATTTTCGCAGCCTCTGGATATTCTTTTAAATAAGATAAGAATTCAGCCAATTTGAGGGCAACATCCCTATTGTTGGGCTGCCGCTCGTATATAAAGCGGTATTGGGCGACCGCCTCCGGCAGTATTCGATATTCGGCATATAAATTCGCCAGTCTTAGCCGCAGCGCCAAATTTTCGGGATGGGCGGTCAGCGAATCCTTGAGCGTATCGATTTCAGCGTTGTGGAAGTTTTCGCGCGCTGTGCGGATTTCCTTGAGAAGCGCTAACAGCTGGGAGTTGTTAGGATCATTTCCGAGCAATGTATTCACCTGTTCTTCGGCTTCGTAGAAGCGGCTGGCGTCCAGATAAAATCCGGCCAGCCGCCGGCGTGTTTCCATATCTCCCGGTTCTACCCTCAATTTGCGCTCAAGATTGGCTATTATCGGAGAGATATCGGTCTCCATAACGAGCAGAGCCTCCCGGGCGCGTTTATTCGTCGAATCGACCGCTAAAATACCGGCATAAAGTTCGCGGGCATAGTCATAATTGCCCAGCTGGCGCTGGCTGTCTGCATAGTTCAAGCGCAACCGCAATTCGTTGGGCTTTAAAATCAATTGCCGGTTGAAAAACTCATCGACTTCTTCAAGATTCTCGCCCTTAGTTAATTGGGCTTCCGCCAGTCTCAACCGGGCTTCATAATTGTCGGGCTGCCGACTAAGTATGTCCTGGAATTCGCGAATGGCAGAGTCGTAATTACCTAACCAAGCCAGGACCGTGGCGCGCTCCAGCCTTATCCGGTCGTTATAGGGATAGCGCTTCAGATAGGCATCCAGATGCTTCAAAGTCGGCTCATATTCAGGAATCGACAAGTAGTGCCGCGCCAACGTTAACAGTGCGGAAGTATCAGCCGGATTGCGTAGCAAACGGTCTTTATACAGCGTAATTTCCTGTTCATAGCGTTTGCTCAGTCGCTCTTTAATCTGCTTTGCCAATTCTTTAGCGTCGGCGTCGTCCGGTGAGGCTCTCAATCTCAAGGCGGCTAGAGAATCGGCTTCAAATATTCGGTCGTTGTTGAAATAGAATTTGGCTAAGTGATATGCAGCCGGACCGCCCGGGTCGCGCCTGGCGTTATCAGTTAAAGTCCTTTCCTGATAACCCGGAGAATTGATAATTTTATTAAAGATCCGACGGGAATGAGCGTCGTTGGGACGTTTTTGCAGGACGATGCGGTAATTTTCCACTGCCCGTTCTTCGTCGCCTTCCCAGTAATAAAGGTCGGCAAGAAGCCGCCGGGCGTCGGGATTATTTGGATTCTGTTCCAGTAGTCTGTTCAACTCCAAGCGGCTGGCGCCTGCCTGCTTGCGCCAGGCGTAATGCTGCGCCAATTCCAAACGCACGGCGCTGTCGCCGGGCTTGGCACGCAGATACTGCTGATACATTTCCAAACCGTGCTTGCTTTGCCCATGCCCCATAAGAAAGCGGGCATAGTCGAGCGTAGTTTGCGGCGGCTCGCCAGCGCGCTTGATACGCGCCGCATACTCCTTATCGATTAACGGAATCTGCTCCTTATTATGTTTATCGGCAAGCGCGAGTATTTTGGCAATCCGCGCATCGTTGGGCATCTGTCGGCGCAATTTTTCAATATGTGGAATCGCTTCGTCTTGGTGGTTGATACGCAACAGTAGTTGCACTAACGAAAGGCGCGCCTCGCCGTCGTTCGGATTTTTATCAAGGTGGCTTTCATAAGCCGATATCGCTTCGAGGAGAACTCCGTTCGCTTCCAATTTGCGAGCCTGCGCCAGTGATTCGGACTGATCCTGCGCTAGGACATTGAGCGACAACAAGCCTAATAGCGCAAGGCAATATAGACCGGAGGGATTCATCAACTCAACTAATCGTCTTGACAAAATTCCGGCTGACTTCGGTTACAGAATGTAAAAGATCGACCGCGTTGTTAGCATCCTGCGGATAAATTGAAACGGCGGTCAACACATTGATATTCCTGCCGACTTGCAGGTTCATCCGTTTGAGCAGGGCGCTGCGCAGTTCGGCAAGCACCCGGTTGGCGAAAGCCCGCGCGCCGTTGGCATCGCTGTTTTCGAGCAAAACGACGATTTTATCCATATACCGGCAGGCGCGGTCGTTAAGCCCACGCAGCGAGTTCATTACAGCCTCGGCGACGCGCTTAACTAACTCCAGTCCTTGCGGTAAGTGCGGCGAACTTGCCATATCGCCCATATAGACCATCTTGAACGTCACCAAGGCAAATGAGGCATCCTCGCGGTCGCTGCGATAGACCTGACGCTGAATAACATCCTTAAATTCCGGCACGGTGAGCAAGCCGAGCGCCGTGTCGCCATTAATGCGAGCCGGCGCATATTGCGGTTCGAAATCCTCAGGCAGTTGGTCCGGACGGGTTTTTACCGCCCGCTTTTCAAATAGGTCGTCCAATATATTTAATTGCTTCAGCGACTTTTCCAACGCGCCGAGGAGGTCTTTAGCGATAAAGGGTTTGAAAAACAGAGCATCGCCGCCGTTCTGTTTTATCTGCTGGTAAGTAATTCTGGTGTTTCTATCCGCCGCGAAGAGGAATACCGGCAGTTTGGGATATTGTTCTCGGATTTTGAGCAAAATACGCTTATAATTTATGCCGGGTTGCGCGATATTCACCAGCAGCAAATCGCAATCGATAGTCTTTAAGTGCGATAAGGTCTCTACTTCATCTTCATAGCGGTTAATTAATGTCTCCGGATGAAAAATCTCTTCGAGTTCAGCCACAGTTTCTTCGTCTGAATCGAGCAGCGCGATATTGAGCGGCAGGTCGTTTAAGGCTTGCGCCGCCGGGCGGGCTTCGGCGGCGGACGACGGCTTTGTCGTTACCAAGTCCTGCACAATGCCCACGCCGTATTCAAAACGGACTTTGTAACTCGTCGGCGGAGTTATTGGATTGACCAATTTATGCACTTGGAACAGAGATTGTTGTCCATCTCTAGTTTTATTCTTCGACAGCGAAAACGACCCGACGACCGAATCTTCCAGCAATTGGGTTATGCGGTAGGTCGCCGGACTGCCCGGCTCACCGATGACGACCAGTGTAGTAGTATTAAAGGCGTCAATAGATGACATCAGCGAGTAGATATAATTGATGAGATGCGGCTCGTTGGTCTGCGTCAGCAGCGGTATCAGGGTGTCGAAGACCAGCCGGCTGCAGCGATAATAGCCGATATATTCTTCAATTTCACCTAATAACTTGACAATCGTCGCGTAGGAACCTTGTCCGGCGACGATTTCGCGCGGATATTCCATTATTATGAGCCGGTTATCCATCAGGTGGTCAGCGATAGGGATGCCGCCGGACTCGGCTTTCAGAATGACATTTTCGATTTGGTCGCTGCAGAGCATCAAAGCGTTTTCGCCGTCGGTTATGCCGCTTAAAAGAAACTGCAGCGCGGCGGTGCTGCGTCCGGACAGCGACGGCCCGCGCAGCAGATAGCAGCGATTGGCGTAAATTCCGCCGGTCGACGCGTCCAGGAAATCCAACCCGGAACTGACTCGTGTGTATAGCATTTGTGTTTTAATTTATAACTTATGGTGTGAGTCAATCTAATTTTCGTCGTTTAAAAACCGCGTAAAAAAGCGTTTAAAAAGCGTTTAAAATCAAAAATTGAAAAAATATTGAAAATTCTGATAAAACTTGCCGATTTATTAATAAGGATTGGTGAATGTTACATTAAAATGCATAGATTGGCAAGGCGCGCCCCCGTGCGCCGACAATATGGGCTCAATAAACGACGGACGAGGGCGTCCCAGACTGTCTGAAAATGCCGGTTTCCGCTGCCGACCCGCCGTTGTCGGCA
>VGIO01000067.1 GCA_016867855.1 Calditrichota bacterium | reverse complement strand
TTCAAACCGTCCAAATTGTGCGGCGAGCAGCAGTTTTTCGCATCGTGAACGGGACTGCCGCTCCCTAACTATTGGATTGATTTTAATAGCCTTGGGTATTCTCGTTTTAGTGAGTTTGGCGGGGCGGATTGAGAAGACCATCGGCGAGGATCCCTTTGCGCAATCGCTGCTGTATATCCCTCACGAGCGGTTGCTGCATTGGGCGGCTTTAGGCGACGACGGCGCGGCGGCGGATTTGCTTTGGCTGCGCGCGATCTTCTACATCGCCGCCAACGATATGGACGAAGCGCAGGAAAAGTGGATGGAGGAGAATGCCGAGCAGAATCGCGCCCGGCTGGAAAATTATCACGCTTCAGCGGATACCGTTAATAGAGACGCATTAGATGCCCGGCAGAATCCGATTTTGGCGATTATGTTCTTCTGGAACGAGAACAGCCCTTACGCGCCACACTTATTCTCGGTTTTAGATAAAGTGACCAATCTCGATTCGTTATTCGTAACGCCTTATTATAACGGCGCTTTATTTTTATCGATGGCTTACGGGCGCTACGATGAAGCCCGTCGATTGCTCGATAAAGGCATAATGAATTGTCCGACCCGCTGGGAGCCGATATATTACCGCGGCTTTCTGCGTTTGTTTTATGAGAATGATAAAACAGGCGCGATGGAAGACATCAGCCTGGCGGCTGCCAAATCGAACGCGCCGTCTTTCGTGCTGGATTTGGCCGCCCGCCTGCGCGCCGGACTGACCGGCCGGGATGCAGCCTTAGCCTTCTTATATAGTCTTTATGAAGCCGCTGAAGATAGAGATTTAAAGAAACGTTTGGAGGAGGTTATTAAAACAATGACAATTAAACAATATAATACAATCGTAGAATAGTTTAATAAGGTATGTTAGTCGAGATATGAGAAAACAATTACTTAAAAGACACGTTTTAGTCAGCGATAGCGGATTTACCGTTGTTGAAATGATTGTTGTGATAATTGTAGCGGGCATTCTCGGCGCGATAGCGATCGTGCGCTATTCGAGTCATCAGGACAATGCGATAATGGGCGCGGCAAGTCAGATTATCAGCGATATTGCCTACGCGCAGGAAATGGCTATTGTCAATGCTAAAGGCACGGCGATTTATTTTTATGGCAATGCCACACCGCCGCCGCGCCGCCGCTGTTTTATAGCATCGGTCTGCTTCGGTCCGGAATCGCAGGCTGTAACTGAACTGCGTGGATTTCGCGACCAATTCCTGATGCATAATACCCCCGGCCGGACATTCGTCAATTGGTATTATGATAATGCGCCAGATATGGCAAAGATATTAGAGAAGAATAGGATTCTACGCTGGGGAATGACTGCCTTACTAACGCCGGTTGTGGTCTTAATCTCGCCCTTTGTCGATGAAGCGCAGGCATTTGGCGGTGGTGGTGGCGGCGGGCAGCCAGCCGGAACGCCAAATACTTATCAAATAATCTTCCAAAATGGAACGCCCATAAAGAATCCTCAAACCGGACAAGATTATGTTGTTTATCTTGGGACTGAAGTGACGATAACTTCGCCGAATCGAACACTTTACTTTGACTCAAACGGAAAAATGTCCACACCTGGCTATACCTGGAGCTCCGGTCAAACATCGATGATGGTCGTGGTCCTCAACGGCGATGTCAATATCCAGGTATCAAAATATATCGGCAAAGCCTGGGTTCAACAATGAACTTATTAAATAAAATATGGCAACATATCAAGTCAAAAAATGGTTACAGCCTGGTCGAATTAGTCGCGGCGTTGGTTTTATCCGGATTGATGCTGCCGACAGTGGTCGATATTTTTGGCACTACAGCCGCTAATTCATTCGACGCCGAATTTATGTCCATCGCCAACTTTTTAGCCGTTGAACAGATGGAGATAATTCTAGCTGATAAAGCTGGCAGCGGCGCCGGATATGGCTATAGCGCAATTACTTCCGCTAAATATGCAAATGTCAATCCTCCAGCGCCGTTCAATGGCTTTACACGCACAGTCACTATAACCGATTTTAATATAAACAATAATCCATCATACCCGGCTAAACAGATTGTCGTGCGCGTTCATCATCCGACTATCCCGGATGTCGTCCTTACCGCTTTTATCACCGATCATTCAGGATTATGATGCTGAATTGCAAAAGAGACGATGGCTTCACGATAATGGAAATAGTGATAGTCATCATTATAACCGGTATTCTGGCGGGATTATTCGGTCAATTATTGGCTTCGGCTATGAAACTTTATACCGACCATAATCTGCGCAAGAACGCGCATATCGATACGCGCCGGGCGATGGAGAACCTTTTTCACGATATAAGAGAATGGCAGCTTTGGAATGCGTCTCCAACAAGTACGACAGTTAATTTTAGTCATTCAGAGAAGTTTAAACGCACATTATTGATTCTTACATACTTTTATTACGACAAAATCCATGTCGCTTACAATTATAGCGGTGGTCAGATGACCTATCAGCGTGACGACGGCAATTGGAATAATCAGTATTTACTTATAGAGCGGGGAGTAAATAGTGGAACTTCACGCTTCACTGAGGTGACGGAAGGGACGATAAAACGAATTCGCATCGAAATAGATCTAACGGTCAACAACAAGCCGTTAAGGATGCGGACAACGATATTTCCGCGTTGTCAAGGTGGATAAAATTGGTGATTTTAAAGACATATTTAAGGTTATTTTATCGCTCTCAAAAAGGCAACATCTTGCTTTCGGCTGTAATTGTTATGATAATTCTCTCAATGTTCGGCGGTATAATGGTGTCCAGGACGATAGTCGATTCGAGTGCTTCAGCCAAAAAGTTAATCGCTACAAGAGCCTTCTATCTTGCCGATGCAGGTATTCAATGGGCGCGGAAGTATCTTGTTACTAATACCGCCGCGACAACCTTGGGTCCGATTAATTATGGAGGCGGAACGCTAACCGTTAAAATCGAGCAAACCTCAATATATTTAACTTATAATCTGAATAATATTAGCGTTTATAAATTTACTTCGACTGCCATAGTCGGCAATACGACACGTGTAATAGAAGAAATGCGTTATCGCGGCGGCGGCTCAGATAAGGATTTCATTTTATGGCGCGAAGTTGTGACTAACGAATTTTGAGTGTTTTATACATTGCGAAATGATTGTTTGCATATAAATAAGACTGAGTTAATCTGAACGAAGTGAATAGTCAGAGTCCTATCTACTCTAGGGGTCAGTCCCAGAATCGCGATAGAGCGATACCGTTCAGATTCACCGTTTCAGCGTGTAAATGAAACATACTGCATACTGAGGCTGTGAACTATAAACCAGTTAATTCTATGACTGACACAGACGAGATTCTTCCCCTGCCCGCTCAAGGGTAGTAAGATATTCAGCGGTTAAATATCAATACACCCAATTCGAAGTTTTCTACCAAACGCTGAATCGTAATTTAATCGTTCATTAAAAAAGAAATATAGGGATATTTTTACTAACATGGCATCCTTGGTAAACCATTCTATGGAAGCGCTAAATCTATAAAACACAATGGATATCCTTCCTCTCTTAAGCGACATACTGCTGGTCAGCGGTTTGTTCCTGTTTGTGGTTGGGACATTTTTCTTTTTTGTTCCGGCGCTGTTGATAAAATGGAACTCGCTGGGCAACACTTGGTTCGGCTCGGACGAATCGGCGCACAAACGCGCGGGTTTAAAGCGGCTTTTCACCGCCGATTACGCTATCTTCGCCAATCACCGCATCACCGGCGGCGTGATGTGGGGCTTGTCGTCGCTGTTTCTGATAATCTATACCCTTTACGGTTGAAAGCGCCGTCCATAGACAGCCCAGACCGCTATCCAATCGAAGACCTCCGTTATCAAAAGACTGGCGCGGCGGATACATCCGTATTAATGCTGCACGGCTGGGGCGGCGGCGCGCAATCCTTTGCCAATCTAAGTTCTATCCTTTCAACATACTGCACAATCTGGTCGCCGTCGCTGCCGGGATTCGGCGCTTCACCCGAACCACCTGCCGTCTGGGACAGTTTCGATTATGCTGAAGTCGTCCACAGATGGGCTTTGCAGCATATTGAGACGCCTTTCGATATCATCGCCCATAGTTTTGGCGGACGAATTGCCATCGCGCTGGCGGCGAGGCATCCCGATTTAGTCCGATGTTTAATCTTAATTTCCAGCGCCGGTCTTAAACAAAGAAGGACGCTGCCTACGCGAATGAAAATAGCCGGCGGTTCAATCCTGCGACTGGCTGGGGAATTATGCGGCGGCAGAATTAAGGAGGCTCTGAACAGGCGGCGCGAAAGACTCGGCTCGGCAGATTGGCGCGCCGCCAGCCCAATTATGCGCGACGTGCTAAGCCGAGTGATTAATGAAGATTTGACCGATTGTTTAAGACGCGTTCAGGCGCCAACTATGCTGATATGGGGAACGGAAGATACCGCCACACCGCTCAGGATGGCTGAAAAAATGCTGAAATTGCTGTCTAAAGCGGAACTGGTGAAAATCCCCAAAGCCGGACATTTTTGTTATCTGGACGCGCCTAGCGAAGCGCTTTCGGCAATCTGGAAACATTTAAGCCTCCCGAAAGCGTGGTAGAAATTTCAATTTCAAACTTTATATAGTGAGAATAATATACACGACAGCCGCGATGTTGATTGTTTTCAACTATTCGTTGGCGCAAGAATTCCACATCGGCAGCGAGGGATATATTTACGCCGGCAATGTGGACTATATTGGGGCTGGCATTACGCCGGGGATAAGTTGGACCTTACCGACGCAGCCGGGCGGAGGCTGGATGTTCGGGCTGGATTATTTTAAACCCTTCAAGACAGGTTCGGCGCGTCTGGCGTCTTCCGACGGACGGTTATCGACTTACCGGCGGACGAGTGTTTCCACATTATGGTTATGCCGTTGGGCTGATATTGAGATTGTTAATCGCTCTATCCGCGTCGCCGCCGGCTTAGGCTGGGGCTATTTTGCGACAGTTTTAGATGACCGTCATTTATACGCCGGGACTATCGGCTATCGCGTCGAAGCGCTGGCTTTGCCTATGCCGAATCGACTTCCCCAATTGCAGACTGGCTTTTACTTTGCCGGACATCCCTGGCTGACCTCAGGCTATGCCGACGACCGCTTCGGTATAACCGCAAAGTGGCGGATTAATAAAAAGGATAATAAAGATTAAGAAATTAGACTTGACTTTTATTCGGTTTAAATTTACATTTAGTAAATTTCACTGAAAATTTAGAATTTGGATGACTAATGACTAATGACAATGCTTACTTTCTCACTTTCTCACTTTCCAACTTACTTCGAGGGAAAATGCGGCGGGCAGGTTTAATAGCCTTGGGCGTCATAGCGCTGGTCATTACAGCGCTGCCCGATGATTGCGAGGCGGCATCGCGGACGAGCATTGGGATAGTCGGCGGCGGCGGAGCGCCGCTGGGCTGGTGGGGCGACAGATGGGGAACATTTCACAGCGGCGAAGTCAATGTGCGCTATGAGTTTTCGCCCGGCACAGGCTTGCTGTTGTTAGCCGGGTTGCACAAGACCTATCTGGCTGAAATGAGCGCGCAGGAAATCGCCGGTGAATCAACCGCCCGCGATCTGCCGCCGGAATTTCAGCCTTATGCGGCAATCCTGAACGCTCAACAAGGCGGCGCTTTCAAGCAACTGCCGCTGGGATTTGGACTCTACCGCGAAGGCTTATTAGCCGGCTGCCGGGCTTATGCTTCCTTAGCCTTTGCCGTGCATCTTTGGAAATTTGAGCGCAGCCAGGAGTTCAGCGAGCGCGTGACGCCTCCGATGTCGGACACGCTGATGCACACCGACATTTGGAGCGACAAGCAGGACGGCGCCAAGATAGGCTTGCAAATGGCGCTGGGCGCGCTTTATCCGCTGCGTCCCGGCGTGTTCGTCGATGCTTCGGTAGCCTACCATTTTGTTGACATCGGTTCGAAATACGGTTCGATCGCCTACTACGGCTTCCCGGCGCGCACCTGGACGCCCCAAAAGCAAGCGACCGCCAAAGGTCGCGCCGATTTCCTGCTGTTTAGGGTGGGATTTAGATTCGGACAGTAGCGGTGAGCTGTCCTGTCCCGCGTCAAAAGTCCATCCGGCTTGAAAATGCCCTTTAGAGTCTCAATTTCTCGAGGGCATTTTGTTTCAGTTGAGATGGAGTCGTCAGATCCGTGTATGTAAATTGAAGAGTAAGAGACTTAATCTTGGCAAAACTGCCCATTCTGGAATATATCTCAACGCGATTGGACAGAGCTATCCTGTTATCGTTAACTTATTAATGGGTGCAAAATAGAGTGTCTCGGGCTTGGAGGGCGGGTTTAAACCCGCCCTCCAAGGTGAAGGTGATGCCCAGTTAATTAGAGGACAGAGCATTAGAATGGTTTGAAGGATAAGATACTAAATTATATGAGGTAATTGCAAAAGTGTTGGATTTATTAACTGATGGCAAGGCGGACGAGGGCGTCCGCCTTGCCATAGTCTGAGTTTTCTGGATTAATCATCATTTTGCAATTACCTCGGATGAAACAGATAATCCTGTAAAGTCGCTATATTAATCCGTTCTATCCGTTTAATCCGTTGTTAATTTTAGTCCTTTTATTATTCATTTGAATGCAAATTGGTATTAGATTGCCAATTAATATTAGAGGGAATTGCAAGTAGAACCTCTTGCAATGAAAGGTGATATTATAAGCATCGTTCTTAAAAGCGGAATCCCAGTTAATTTAAACTCGTCTGAATGCCTGTCCCCGCTTTCGCGGGGATAAACTCTGCGCGGGCAAGACGCAATCTTAATAAGAATTCTGTAAGAAAGTAGTAGTATTATCGACACTAAATGTTGAACTCTAAAGACCGGCTGCGGTTGTCGCGGCTGTTGTCGCAGTTGGAGCGTCTGCGTCCGGATGAGCCGGCGCCGCAGTTCGACGGCGGCCGTGTGGGGGCGGCTATGCGCCTCGGCATAACCGGACCACTCGGCGCCGGCAAGAGCAGCCTCATCGACCAGATTATCCGCCGCTATCGCAAGCAGGGTTTGTCGGTCGGGGTGATTGCGGTGGATCCGTCCAGTCCCTTCACTGGCGGCGCTTTACTCGGCGACCGCGTGCGGATGAACGAGTTCACCAGCGACGACGGCGTCTTCATTCGCAGCCTCGCTACGCGTGGTATGTCTGGCGGACTGGCGGCAACCGCCATCGACGCCGCTGATATAATCGACCAAGCCGGATTTGAGCGCATCATCATCGAGACCGTCGGCGTCGGGCAGGTCGAGGTCGATATCGCCGGCGCCTGCGACATCATAGCGCTGGTTTTAGAGCCGGCTTCCGGCGACATCATCCAGACGATGAAAGCCGGCCTGATGGAGATTGCCGATATATTCGTCGTCAACAAGAAGGACTTGTCGGGCGCTGACCGCTTTATCAGCGAACTCGAAATGATGCTGGAGATGAAGCACGGAATATTGACCGCCAAAGCCGACGAAATCGCACACCATCGCAATTTATCATCATTATCATCAAAAAGAAATATTCCCAATGTTGTGGCGACGAATGCCCGCAGCGGCGAAGGCATCGACGAGTTATGCGCTAAGATAGAGGAGTGGTTGAAAGCCGCGCGGGAAAGCGGCGCTTTAACGCAGCGCCGGCTTCAGCAGCGCGGCGAGCGCATCCGCAAGGCGGCGGAAGAGATGCTGCTGAAGCGTTTCCGGCGCGACCTCCCGGCGGTGGAGATTGAGAGGTTAGCGGCTGATAGTATGCCGGTCAGGGAGGCGGCGAGGGAACTGGTGGACAGAATTACTAACAATAAGAATTGAGGAAATCCCAATGGAAAGCATTAAAAGCATATCGATTAAAGGATTCAAGAGTATAAGCAACCTTAAAGATTTTGAATTACGACCTATGAATGTATTGATAGGCCCAAACGCAGCCGGTAAATCCAACTTGCTGAGCTTCTTCAATTTACTTAATTGGTCGTTTAAATCGAATCCTCAATTACAATTATATGTTCAAACCAAGGGCGGCGCTAATTCTATATTATTTGACGGCGCTAATACTACAACTGAAATTGTAGGGCAATTTGTGTTTGAACAGCCGGCTTCAAATTTTGAATATCTAATGCAACTCGATTATGCCTCGCCAGACAGGTTGGTTTATTCTCAAGAGAAATATCGAATAATTACCGAGAGTCGTAAAAGTTCCGGCTGGATTCATTTCGGTGCTGGGCATTTAGAATCAAAATTGTGTGAAATCGATACAACAGACGACCGAGATGCCCGCTTAATATTGAAAGCACTCAGAAAAATGAGTATGTATCAGTTTCATAATACTTCATTTACATCAAGAATGCGGCAGAGATGGCCGCGGTATGATAATAACCTATTAAAAGAAGATGGCGCAAATATTGCACCCTTTCTTTTTAAAATGAAAAATAAATATCCGGATTACTATAACAAGATTATTAATACGATTAGGATGATATATCCTGATTTTGACGAATTTGTATTCGATGAATCGAGAAATATTCTATTACAGTGGCGCGAGCAAGGTTCAGATTACATTTTCGCATCGCACCAAGCATCCGACGGCACTTTACGAATGTTTGCATTAGTTACTCTATTATCCCAACCGATTCAAATGTTACCAAATTTATTGGTCATCGATGAGCCTGAATTAGGTTTGCATCCTTATGCTATCAATATTATCGGTGGGCTTATGAAAAGCGTTTCTGTTCATAAACAAATATTAATTGCAACTCAATCAGGCGCTTTTGCAGACCAGTTCGAGGTGGATGATATTATTATAGTCGATAAAATTGACCGGACATCGATTTTTAGTCGAAAAACCAAAGCGGAATTGGTAAACTGGCTGGATAAATACAGTCTATCTGAACTTTGGAATGCGAATATCATAGGGGGGAGACCCTAATATGATTAGGTTATATATAATTACTGAGGGGGTGACAGAAGAGAAATTTGTTAAGAAAACACTTCAATCTTACCTTGTCCAAAATAACATATTTTGTTATCCGATAAACTTTGGTGGGTTGATTAAAAAGTATAAGCAATCTTATCCACAAGTAAAAGATTTAATACAAAGACTTATTAAACAAGAACATCAGAATAAAGAAGCGCACTTCACTACAATGTTCGATTTATACGCATTGCCGGATGATTTTCCAAATTTCAAATCCTCAATCAATTCCCCGGATCCTTATAAACGGGTGGATGAACTTGAAGCCTCATTTGCAAATGATTTGGACGATAGAAGATTTATGCCATATATACAACTACACGAGTATGAGGCATTATTATTTACGGATATAAGTAAAATATTACCAGATTTTCCAAACCGAGCGCAAGAAGTAAATCAACTTGTATCTCTAAGCCAAAATTTCTCTTCGCCTGAGGTTATTGATGACAATAAAGAATCAGCGCCTTCAAAACGCATCATTAAACTAATTCCGGAATATGAAGGTGAAAAAGTATCTGTCGGACCATTAGCCGCAGGCAGAATTGGGATAGATGAGATGCGTTTGAAATGTCGCCATTTTGACAATTGGATAAAAAGACTTATTGAGTTATCAAGACAATAACCAACTATTTATTAGCCAATGAATAATGAAACCACTCCCCGCTCCCGCTGGCAGTCCGAATATGAATCCGGGCGCAAGCGCGAGGACACGCTTTTCACGACCGTCTCCTCAGCGGAAGCGCCGCCGCTGGTCGATTGGGAAGATTTGCAGGACTTCGCCCCGCAGTCCAAACTGGGCTATCCCGGGCAATATCCGTTCACACGCGGCATCCATCCGACGCACTATCGCGGCAAACTCTGGACGATGCGGATGTTCAGCGGCTTCGCCACGCCGGAAGCCACCAACCAGCGCTTTAAATTTCTACTGGAACACGGGCAGACCGGGCTATCGGTCGCCTTCGACCTGCCGACGTTGATGGGGCGCGACTCAGACGACCCCTGGTGCGAAGGCGAGGTTGGCAAGTGCGGCGTCGCCGTCTGCTCTCTGCGCGATATGGAAACCCTCTTCGACGGTATAACTATGGAGAAGGTCTCTACCTCGATGACCATCAACAGCCCGGCGGCGATTATGTGGGCGTTCTACATCGCGGCGGCTGAAAAGCAAGGCGCCGACCGACGCAAATTACGCGGCACCATCCAAAACGATATCCTCAAAGAGTATATCGCGCAAAAAGAGTATATTTTCCCGCCTAAGCATTCGATGCGGCTGGAAGTCGATACCATCGAATTCGGCACGAGCGACCTGCCGGAATGGAACACCATCTCCATCTCCGGCTACCATATCCGCGAAGCCGGTTCGACGGCGGTGCAGGAACTAGCGTTCACCTTGGCGGACGGTATGGCTTTCGTAGAAGCGGCGATGGCACGCGGTTTGGATGTCGATGCCTTTGCCCCGCGGCTGTCGTTCTTCTTCAATGCCCATATCGACTTTTTCGAAGAGATCGCCAAATACCGCGCCGCCCGGCGCATCTGGGCGCGCAAAATGCGCGATAAATACAGGGCTAAAAATCCGCGTTCCTGGATACTGCGCTTTCACACCCAAACCGCCGGCTGCAGCCTCACAGCCCAACAGCCGGAAAACAACATCGTCCGCACGGCGATTGAGGCTCTAGCCGGCGTTCTCGGCGGCACACAATCGCTGCATACTAATTCGATGGACGAGACACTGGCGTTGCCTTCCGACAAAGCAGCCAAAATTGCCCTGCGCACACAGCAGATTATTGCCTGCGAGACCGGCGTCGCCAATGTCATCGACCCGCTGGGCGGCTCTTACTTCATCGAGGCGCTCACAGACCGGATGGAGGCTGAAGCCGAAGCCTATTTCAAACGCATCGACGAATTAGGCGGCGTCATCGCCGGCATCGAAGCCGGCTTTTTCCAGCGCGAAATTGCCCGCGCAGCCTATAGACACCAGTTGGAACTTGAGTCCGGCAAACGGATTATAGTCGGCGTCAACGGTTATGTCGAAAAGGACGAAGTCATCGAAATACCGCTCTTGAAAATCACAACCGAAGACCAGGCGCGCCAGATGGCAAATCTACAGGAAGTCCGCCGCAAGCGCGACCCGCAAGCCATCAAACGATCCCTCGACCGCCTCGCCGATGTCGCACGCTCTGACGAGAACACAATGCCGACCTTTATTGAATGCGCGCACAACTATGTAACGCTCGGCGAGATGGTGAATGTGCTAAAAGAGGCGTTCGGGGAGTATCGGGAAGCGGCGGTGTTTTAATAAGTTGAATTGAGGAAGGTGTAAGTTGTAAGTTGTAAATAGATTCTCATGATTTCTTACATTTTTATTTATTGATTTCGAGATAATTGCAAAAGTGTTGGATTTATTAACTGATGGCAAGGCGGACGCCCTCGTCCGCCTTGCCATGTCCGAATTTTCTGGATTAATCATCACTTTTGAAATTAGCTCTTTCTTATGAGTAGTTTTACCTGGTCAAGGGATTCATCATTATTCATACAAGTAATGGCATATTAGGTTATAGCGCTATTGAGTTATTCTGAACGAAGTGAATAATCTCGTCTCCTACACCCAGACGAGATACTTCACTGCGTTCAGCATACACAAGGCAGTCGATAACCTAATGTGTCAATACACTTACGCCTTACACCTTACACCTTTCATCTATCAGTTACATCATCATCATCATCATCATCATCATCATCATCATTATCGTAGATGTCGAAGTTTATCACTATCCACGGTCATTTTTACCAGCCGCCGCGGGAGAATCCCTGGTTGGAGGCGGTCGAGGTGCAGGATTCAGCCGCGCCATATCATGATTGGAACGAGCGCATTACGACCGAATGCTATATGCCCAATGCGACCTCTCGCATACTGGGCAGCAACGGCTATATCGAAACGCTCATCAATAACTACGCCCGTATCTCGTTCAATTTCGGTCCGACGCTGCTGTCCTGGCTAGAGACGGCGCGACCGAATGTCTATCGCGCCATCCTTGAGGCGGATAAGGAATCGCAGGACCGCTTCGGCGGGCACGGCTCGGCGCTGGCGCAATGCTACAACCATATCATAATGCCTCTGGCGAACCGGCGCGATAAAATTACACAGATATTATGGGGTATCAACGACTTTCGTTATCGCTTCGGACGCAATCCGGAAGGTATGTGGCTGCCGGAAACCGCAGCGGACATAGAAACGCTCGATATCCTTGCCGAAAACGGCATTAAATTCACTATCCTCGCCCAGCATCAAGCCAGGCGCGTGCGCAAAATCGGCGACAGCGCTTGGTCAGACTCGACCGGCGGCAGAGTCGATCCACGTCGGACCTACAAGGTGAATTTGCCCTCCGGACGCAGCCTGGCGGTTTTCTTTTATGACGGGGCTATTTCGCAAGCCGTGGCTTTCGAAGACTTACTGCGCGACGGCGCTAACTTTGCCCGCCGCATCCTCGGCGGACTGGATAATCGAACTGAAAGCCAACTTGCGCATATCGCCACCGACGGCGAGTCTTACGGCCATCATCATAAATTCGGCGATATGGCGCTGGCGTTTGCACTGCAGTTTATCGAGAAAGATAAAACCGCGCAATTGACTAATTATGGACAGTATTTGGAGATTAACCCTCCGCAGTGTGAGACTGAAATATATGAAAATACGGCTTGGTCTTGTGCGCACGGCGTCGAACGCTGGCAGTCGGACTGCGGCTGCAGCAGCGGCAGCCATCCCGGCTGGCATCAGCGCTGGCGGCGCCCATTGCGCGAAGCGCTTAATTTCCTGCGGGACGAACTAGCGCCAATCTTTGAAAATAACGCTTCACGCCTGCTCCGCGATCCTTGGCTGGCGCGAAATGAATATATTGAAGTAATTCTCAACCGCTCCCAAACTACCCTAATTTCCTTTCTTGCCAAACATCAGACTCACCTCTTGACCACGGTCGAACAAACTCAGGCTGTTAAATTGCTCGGTATGCAGCGGCATCTATTGTTGATGTTCACTTCTTGCGGTTGGTTTTTCGACGATATCGCCGGCATCGAGACGGTGCAGGACTTACAATATGCTGCTCGCGCGCTGCAACTAGCTCAGGAATTCGGCGCTGTGGAGGTCGAAAAGCAATTTCTGCAGAAATTGGAATCGTCAGTGGGCAATCGCGGTGAATTTCTTAATGGAAGGGTCGTTTGGGAGCGGATGGTCAAACCGGTGATTGTGGATTTGCCAAAGGTGGTCGCGCATTGGGCATTGAGCGGTCTGTTCGATAATAATCACAAGATGCGGGATGAAGCCGGCGGCGAGAAAATCTATTCGTTCACAGTGCAACGCTTGTACGGCGAAATCCACACGGCCGGCCGAATGAAACTTTCGACCGGCCGGGCAAAGGTCGCCTCGCTGTTAACCGGCGAAGCGGGGACTTTCGATTACTGTGGCGTGCACTTCGGCGACCACAATATGTTAGGGGGAGTATTGCAGGTCGATTTAACCCTTGCATCAAGTGAAGAACACCCGATGCAACCTTCAACCTCATCTGCTCGCTTTGCGGATATCCTTTCAGCCTTCAACCGCTCGGATATGCCCGAAATTGTGCGTTATTTCGACCGGATTTTCGGCAATGCGACCTATTCGATGCGCAGCATTTTCAAGGATGGGCAACGACGCATTTTAGCCCAAATTATGACCGAGACGCTCGACGACATCGAGCGTCAATATCGCGAGATATATGAAGACCATGCGCCGACGATGCGCTTTTTGAAGGATATTATAGCGCCGGTGCCGCCGACGCTGCAAACCGCCGCGCGCTTTATACTGAATCGCGATCTCAAGCGGGCAGTCGAGTCGGATGAAATCAATTTGGATAATCTGCGGGCAATGCTGCGCGCCATCGAAGATTGGGGCGTCGAATTAGATAAGGAGGAGATTGGGTTTGCGTTGAGCAATACTTTAAACCGGCTGGCGGAGGAATTCAAATCTGTCCCTGATGCGCTCGTCACCTTGAACTGCATCGACGCCGCTATCGATGCCGCGCAAATGCTGCCGGTGCATGTCAGTCTCTACAAAGCCCAGACTTGTTGCTGGCTGGTCGGCAGGAATAAATACGCCAAACTCGCCGGGAAGACGCAGTTAGACACGCCAACCAAAGAATGGATGCGGAAATTTAAAGGTTTGGCGGATAAATTGAAGGTAAGGATTTGATAATTTAGAATTATACCTGATTTATTTTCTCAAAACTTCTCTGGACGAACATTATCACCACAGATTATACGGATAAAACGGATTATAGCCTACTAAAACACTTGCATCCGTTCTATCCGTTGTGAATTTAACTACCTCATTAAAACCACTTTCCTGGTAATTGTTTTATATTCCGTTTTCAATCTGAATATATATATCCCCGCCGGCAAATCGCAGCCTTCGACGGCGATGGAATGCCTCCCCGCTGTAAGCCAGCCATCGACCGACGTCCGCACTAACCTCCCATTAATGTCGAACATCTGCAACTTAACATCGCCAGACTGCTCAAGTTCAAACCTCGCCTCTGTCAGAGAATTGAAAGGATTCGGCGCAATATCGAATTTGGAATTTGGAATTTGGAATTTGGCGTGAACAATCCAATCAGGAACTGCGACATTTACAATCCATTTTTGGCTGTCGGTCTCGGCAAGTTCCCAATGCA